>NZ_BCBH01000002.1:0-381555 GCF_001320525.1 Pseudomonas sp. NBRC 111131
AATGCCTTCCACGCCATCGCTGCAGCGCAGGCGCAGCACCACCAGGGTCTGTTGCTGCAGGGTGTGCATGGCCAGCTTGTGCGGGCGGATGGTGGGCAGGTCGACGATGATTGCGTCCAGCCGTTCGATGGTCGGGCTTTTCATGCAAAATGCTCCAGTTCAGACAACGAAGGGTCAGGCTGCCGCCACCTGGGCGTGCCGCCGGCCGCTGGCCAGGTGCACGGCCATGGCCAGCGCGGCAATCGCGCCGGGGATGGCGAAGGCGATGAAGTTGAGTTGCAGCGGCAGGTTGATGCCCATCAGTGCACCGCCGAGCAACGGGCCGACGATGGCGCCGTTGCGGCCGATGCCCGAGGCCCAGCCCAGGCCGGTGGAGCGCACCGACAGGCCGTACAGCTGGGCGGCACCGGCATACAGCAGGATTTGCGTACCGATGGTGGTGGCGCCGGCAATGAAGATCAGCAAGTACAACACCGGCATCGGGCTGTTTACACCCAGCAGGCTGATCGACAACGCTGCCGCCAGGAAAAACGCCACCTTGACCTTGACCAGGTTGTAACGGTCGCCCAGCCAGCCCCCAAGAATCGCCCCGGCCATGCCGCCAAAGTTCAGGGCCAGCAGGAACGACAGGCTCGAACCCAGGCTGTAGCCGGCGTTGGCCATCAGCTTTGGCAACCACGCGCTGAGCGCATAGACCATCAGCAGGCAGCAGAAAAACGCCAGCCACAGGGCCAAGGTGCGGGTAGCTAGGCCGTTACGGAACAAATCCAGCACCGAGCCGCCTTCACCTTTGCGCTCGGCCGCTTGCAACTGGTCGCCGGGCATTACATCGCAACCTGGGGCCAGGCGCTTGAGCAGCGTGCGCGCCTGCTCGGTACGCCCTTGGCGAACCAGAAAGCCAATCGACTCAGGCAGGTAGTAAAGAATCACCGGCAACAGCAGCAGTGGTATGGCGGCGGCGAAGAACATCGATTCCCAACCGAAACGCGGCAGCATGACAATACCCACCCCGGCCGAGAGCATGCCGCCCAGCGAATAGCCACTGAACATAAGCGCCACCAGCGTACTGCGCAGGCGCTTGGGCGCGTATTCGTTCATCAGCGCCACCGCGTTGGGCATCAGGCCGCCGCAACCCAGGCCGGCGATGAAACGGTAGATACCAAACTCGCTGGGGCTGCTGGCGAAGCCGTTGAGGATGGTCGCCCCCGAGAACAAGGCGAAACAGATGGCGATGCCTTTCTTGCGCCCGATGCGGTCGGCCAGGCTGCCGAAGGCCAGGGCTCCGAACATCATGCCGAACAACGCGTAGCTGCCCAGCGCGCCGGCCTGCAAAGGGCTCAGGCCCCACTCCTTCATGATCACCGGCAATACCACGCCGTAGATGAACAGGTCATAGCCGTCGAAGATCAGCAGCAGCCCACACCAGGCCATGATCATCCAGTGAAAGGCTGAGAAGCGGGCATTGTCGATGATCGGGTGCACGTCGATTGTGCGCATGGCATCTGTCTCTCTTGTTGTTTTTGTGGAGGAAAAGCGTGCCGGGGGTGGCGGTCAGCCGAGGTCGCCGCCCCCTACCGGCAGGGTTACACCGGTGATGTACGAGGCGTCGTCAGAGGCCAGGAACAAGATGGCGCCGACCTGCTCGTCGATGCTGCCGTAGCGGTGCATCAGGCTACTGGCGATGGTCTGGTCGACGATCTGCTGGTACCAGCGCTTGTCCTGCTCGCTTTGTTCGGCGTCGTTGCGAGGCACGCGCCGGGGCGGCGCTTCGGTACCGCCGGGAGCCGTGGCGTTGACCCGGATACCACGGCTGGCGGTCTCGAAGGCCAGGCAAGCGGTAAGCGCGTTGACCCCCCCTTTGGCGGCGCCGTAGGGCACGCGGTTGACGCCGCGCGTGGCAATCGACGAGACGTTGACGATGGCGCCGCTGCCACGTTCGAGCATGTGCGGCAACGCCGCGTGGCAGCACCACAAGGTGGGGAACAGCGAGCGGCGCACTTCGGCCTCGATCTGGGCGACTTCGTAGTGTTCGAAAGGCTTGGCCCAGAGGGTACCGCCAACGTTGTTGATCAGGATGTCGAGGCGGCCGAAGGTTTCTACCGCCGTGGCCATGACCCGTGCGCAGTCGCCATGGTGTTCGAGGTCGGCGGTGAGGGTCAGCATGCCCTCCCCGGCCAGTTCGTGGACCAGCTCGGAGCGATCCACCGCCACCACCTGCGCGCCTTCGGCCTTGAGCCGCCAGCACACGCCACGACCAATGCCTTGCGCGGCACCGGTGACCAGGGCGACTTTGCCTTGGAATCTTGAATTCATCAGTCTTTCTCCATGCTGGCGCAAACGCTGGGGGAGCCAAGGAAATTCAGGCTGCCGCTGCGGCGAACTTCTCGTAGTAAAAGTTGGCCGGGGTGATGGCCTGCTCGCGCAGGTACTGGCTGACTGCCTCGACCATCGGTGGCGGCCCGCACAGGTACACATCCACATCCCCATCATTGAGGTGGCGCGGCTCGATGTGCTGGGTCACGTAGCCCTTGTGCGGGTACTGGCTGTCGGGGTTGGCCACGCAGGCACTGAAGGTGAAGTTGGCAATGCGCGCAGCCAGGGCCTGCAGGCGATCCAGCTCGACCAGGTCGAAATCGTTGGTAACGCCGTAGATCAAATGCAGCGGATGCGCGCTGCCCTGTTCGGCAATCTTCTCCAGCATGGCCGTGAACGGCGCCAGGCCTGTGCCGCCGGCCAGCAGTAACAGCGGGCGTTGGATCGGCCGCAAATAGAAGCTGCCCAGCGGCCCGGCCAGGCTCATCGGGTCACCTGCCTTGGCCAGGCCCGTGAGAAAGCGGCTCATCAGGCCGCCCGGCACGTTACGGATCAGGAAGCTGACTTCACCATCCCTGGGCAACGAGCTGAAGGAGTACGCGCGGCTCTGGTCGCTGCCCGGCACCTTGAGGTTGACGTACTGCCCCGGCAGGAACGCCAGGCGGCTCAGCGCCTCGCCCTTGATCGACAAGGCGATGGTGCTGGCGGAAAGTTGGCGCACGTCGCTGATGGCGGCCTCGAAGCTGGCCTGCTCGGTCTTGCACAGTTGCGAAGACGCCGGGATGCGCACCACGCAGTCGCTTTCGGCGCGCATCTGGCAGGTCAGCACGTAGCCCTGGGCGATCTCGTCCCCGCTCAGGGCATCCTCGATGAAGTTGTCACCCAGGTCGTAGCACCCGGATTCGGCCTTGCACTTGCAGGTACCGCAGGCGCCATCGCGGCAGTCCAGCGGTATGTTGATGCCCTGGCGGTAGGCAGCGTCGGCCACGGTTTCATGGCCGCTGGCCTCGATGAAGCGGGTGACCCCGTCTTCGAAATTAAGCGCGATCTGGAAGCTCATGTTGCACCTCGCGGGCGAGCCGGGCCGTGGGTGCCAAGGGGCACCCCGGGCGGCTCGCGTTGCTGCGATTCAGATGTGGTAGATGTCGATGACCTGGCGCACGTAGTCGTTCTTGAGCACCACCTTCTTGGCCTTGATCAGCGGTTGTTCGCCGCGCAGGTCGAGGGTGTAGAAACTGCTGCCGAAGTAGCTGTCGGTGGTCTTGTAGCGAAAGCTCAGGGTGTGCCAGTTGAAACGCACCTGGCAGCTGCCCTCGTCCTGCTCGACGATCTCGATGTTGCTGATGTTGTGCGAGGTGCGGGTATCCGGCACGGTGGCACTGGAGCGCTCGGTCTTGATACGGAACACCCGGTCCTCGAGGCCGCCACGGTTGCCATACCAGATCAGTGAAATTTCGCTTTGCGGGTCTTGGGTAAGGCGATCGTTGTCATCCCAGGCGGGCATCCAGAAGCTCGCATCGCTGGCGTACAGTTCCAGCCACTGGTCCCACCGGGCATCGTCCAGGTAGCGCGCCTCGCGGTAGAGGAAGTCGCGCACGGTGTCATGAAGGCTCATTGCACCGCCTCCACGGGGATCAATTGCTGCTCCTGCTTGAGCGCCCGGATCATGGTGTCCTGCCAGTACTTGTGCTGGAGCACGAACAGGCCCTCATCCTCGGTGCGCACACCCGACAGCAGCGGCTTGAGCGCGATCTCCTGCGCCGCTTCGTCGGCACCTTCGACCCAATGGGCCGCACCCCGGGACATGTCGTTCCAGCCACTGCCGCCGCCGTAGCCGGTCTGGCAGGAGCGAAATTCCTCGAGGTCGTCGGGGGTGGCCATGCCACTGACGTTGAAGAAGTCTTCGTACTGGCGGATACGCTTGGCCCGGGCATCGGCGCTCTCGCCCTTGGGGGCGATGCAGTAGATGGTGATTTCGGTCTTGTTCACCGAAATCGGCCGGGCAATGCGGATTTGCGAGCTGAACTGATCCATCAGGTAGACGTTGGGGTACAGGCACAGGTTGCGCGAGTTCTCGATCATCCAGTCGGCGCGGGCCTGGCCGAAATCGGCCGCCAGTTGCTCGCGGCGCTCGTAGGCCGGGCGGTCCTGGGGGTTGGCCCAACGGGTCCAGAGCAGCAGGTGGCCGTGGTCGAAGGAATAGAAGCCGCCCCCCTGCTTGGCCCAGGCGCCGGCGCTCATGGTTTTGATCTCTTCACCCGCCTCGCGCTGCTTGCGCTGATTCTGGGTGGCGGCGTAGTTCCAGTGCACAGCGCTTACGTGGTAACCGTCGGCGCCGTTCTCGGCGGTCAGCTTCCAGTTGCCTTCGTAGACATAGGAGCTGGCACCGCGCAGCACTTCCAACCCCTCGGGGGATTGGTCGACGATCATGTCGATGATCTTGGCCGACTCGCCCAGGTGCTCGATCAGCGGTTTGACGTCGGCGTTGAGGCTGCCGAACAAAAAGCCCCGGTACGACTCGAAGCGGGCGACCTTGGTCAGGTCGTGGGAGCCCTCGCAGTTGAAACTGGCGGGGTATCCGGCATTGCTGGGGTCTTTGACCTTGAGCAGTTTGCCGCTGTTGTTGAACGTCCAGCCGTGGAATGGGCAGGTATAGCTGGTACGGTTGCCGCGCTTGTGCCGACACAGCATGGCGCCGCGGTGGCTGCAGGCGTTGAGGAAGGCATTGAGCACCCCGTCCTTGTTGCGCGCGATGAAGACCGGCTGGCGCCCCATGGTCAGGGTGAGGAAGTCGTTGTTCTCGGGAATCTGGCTTTCGTGCGCCAGGTAGATCCAGTTGCCCTCGAAGATGTGCTTCATCTCCAGGTCGAACAGCCGTGGGTCGGTGAACATCTCGCGCTTGCAGCGGTAGATGCCTTTTTCACGGTCGTCCTCGAGCATGGCATTGAGGTAGTCGAATCCCAGGGACATGGCCAGGGTCTCCATTGTTATTGTTCAGACCGGCTCAGGTTAGGGGCTGCCCGTGGGAGGCAATATCCGCTTCGTGCAAAGCGCTATCCGTTTTCTGCAAGGCAGGGCAAATGATCACGTCCATAGCAATTATCAATTGAATGCCTCGCCCGACCTGAAGTAAGCTCGGGCTCATTCACTGGAGAGCAACATGCCGAAACATACCTGCAACCACGCCAACCACACCGGTCGCCACCTGCGCCCAGTGCTGGCCGTTGCCGGCTGCAAGGCTGCTGCCAGCTTTTATTTTGGGTATTGGTTTAGCCACTAGGCGCCGCTGATACCCACACGGCGCCCACCTTCGAGGGGCCGCCGAACATGAGAATACTCAAACCCCCGGTCGGCTCCCCGACCGGGGGTTTTGCTTTTCAGGCCTTTGAACATTACCGATTCACATTGAGGACACTGTCATGAACTACGCCACTGATTACTACGCAAGCACCTACGCCTGGCGATTTAGCCAATCCCGTTCGGGCCAGCCTGCCGCCTCCGATCGGTCCGTCCACGGTGGCAATGCTGCAGCCAACTTGAATTCAACGATCAGTCGAACACCTCGATAGGGGCCGATCGAGCGGGTCAGAACCCGCCGTCCGCCCAGGGAACCTACGCCATGCAAGCCTCGAACCTCGCTCTGCCCCTGACCCAGCCACACGCTGCCAACACCACCGTCAGCCGCCGCCTGCCCAGCCCGCACCTGCTCAAGCAGCAGATGCCACTTTGCGTTGAACATGCCCAGAACGTACAGGCCCACCGCCAGGCCATTCGCGCCATCCTCGAAGGCCGCGACCCACGCCTGCTGGTCATCGTCGGCCCGTGTTCGATCCACGACCCGCGCTCTGCCCTGGAATACGCCGACCGCCTCGCCGCCCTGAGCCGCGAAGTTGACGACAAGATGCTGCTGGTGATGCGCGCCTACGTGGAAAAACCACGCACCACGGTGGGCTGGAAAGGCCTGGCGTACGACCCGCACCTCGACGGCAGCGACGACATGCATGCCGGCATCGCCCTGTCCCGTGGGCTGATGCTGAACATGATCGAGCGTGGCTTGCCGATCGCCACCGAGCTGCTGCAACCAATGGCTGCGGGCTACTTCGACGACTTGCTCGGCTGGGCCGCCATCGGCGCGCGCACCACCGAGTCGCAGATTCACCGTGAGATGGTCAGCGGCCTGGCGTTGCCGGTCGGTTTCAAGAACGGCACCGACGGCGGTGTTGCCATTGCCTGCGACGCGATGCGCAGCGCTGCAGCCCCGCATCGCCACTTCGGCATGGACGCGCAGGGCTTCCCGGCGATCATCGAGACCCTGGGCAACCCGGACACTCACCTGGTCCTGCGCGGCGGGCACAAAGGCCCGAACTACGATGCCAACAGCATTGCCCTGGCCCGCCAGGGGTTGGCCAAGGCCGGGCTGCAGGCGCGGATCATGGTCGATTGCAGCCATGCCAACAGTGGTAAGGACCCGGCCCGTCAGCCAGCGGTGTTCGAAGACGTGCTGGCCCAACGCCTGGGCGGTGATACGTCGATCGTCGGGGTGATGCTCGAAGGCCACCTGTTCGATGGCTGCCAGGCCCTGGGCAAGGGCCCGCTGAAGTACGGTGTATCGATCACCGATGGCTGCCTCGGCTGGACGGCGACGCAAACCCTGCTGCGCGAGGCCGCGGCACGTATGTAGGACGCGTACGGCAAGCCTTGCGAGACAACCCCCAAGCAAGTGCGCTAGGCTTGCCCTTTTCACCCAAGGAGTAGTACCCCATGGCACGCGCCACTGCCCGTCACATCCTCGTCAACAGCGAAGAAAAATGCAACGAGCTCAAAGCCCAGATCGAAGCCGGGGCCGACTTCGCTGAAATCGCCAAAGCCAACTCCACCTGCCCATCCAGCCGCCAAGGCGGTGACCTGGGTTCGTTCGGCCCAGGCCAGATGGTCAAGGAATTCGATACCGTGGTGTTCAGCGCCCCGGTGAACACCGTGCAGGGCCCGGTCAAGACCCAGTTCGGCTACCACCTGCTGGAAGTGACCAGCCGCCAGGATTAAGTCCTCACCGGCGATGACCATCCTTGTGGGAGCGGGTTTACCCGCGAATACGCCTTTGCAGACAATCCCTTTGTCCAGACGGGCCGCTTCGCGGGCATTCCTGCTTCCACAGCTACTGTGGGGGCTTGTCCTCCTATGCCTGGGTGGTGCAGCGCATGCCGCCCCTACCCACGCACTCACCGTCTACGGCGAAGCGCCCCGCTACGCTGAAAGCTTCCGCCACTTCGATTACGTCAACGCCAACGCGCCCAAGGGCGGCATCCTGCGCCGCTCGGCCATCGAGATTGGCCAGTTCGACCACATCCTGCCGTACATCGACAAAGGCACCGGCGTCAGCCAAGTCGATGGCTGGCTGTACGCCCCGCTGGCCGTACGCTCGTTCGATGAACCCTACACCGTCTACGGCCTGATTGCCCGGCGCATGGAACGTGGCCCTGATGATGCCTGGCTGCGCTTCGAGATCGACCCGCGGGCGACCTTTGCCGACGGCACGCCAGTGCGCGCCGAGGATGTGCGCTTCACCTTCGACACCCTCATCAACAAGGGCAGCCTCAAGTACCGCACGCAGTTCGCCGATGTTGCCGGGGTCACGGTGGAAGGCCCGCGCTGGGTACGTTTCGACTTCAAGCAGCCCCACGGCCGTACCCTGCCCCTGGACCTCGCCAGCCTGCCAGTATTGCCCGAGCACGACTGGCAGGGCCGCGACTTTGCCAACGGCGCCGGCTTCGACAAGCCGGTGGGCAGCGGCCCCTACCGGATCGGCCGGCTCGACAATGGCCGCAGCATCACCTTCGAGCGGGACCCGAACTGGTGGGCCAGGGACCTGCCGGCCAGCCGCGGGCGCTTCAATTTCGAGCGGATCCGCATCGAGTATTTCGGCGACACCGAAGTGGCGCGCCAGGTGCTCAAGGGCGGTGGCTACGATTACAACCGTGAATTCTCCGCCACCGCCTACACCTTGGGCTACAACGGTGCCCAACTGGACGATGGCCGCCTGCAGCGCGCCCACCTGGGGCCGGCCAAACCACAGATCGCACAAGGCTTCGTGTTCAACCTCGACCAGGCGCCGTTCAAGGACCGCCGCGTGCGCCAGGCCCTGGGCATGCTGTGGGATTTTGAATGGAGCAACCGGCAGATGATGCGCAACCTGTACATCCGCCAGCAGAGCGTGTTCTCCAATACCCCGCTGGCTGCCCGCAACCCACCGGATGCCGGCGAGTTGCAACTGCTCGAGCCGCTGCGGGGCCAGGTCCCTGACGAAGTCTTCAGCCAGGTCTTCACCGCCCCGGTGACCGACGGTTCAGGGATCATCCGCGCGCAGCAGCTGCAAGCGCTGACCCTGCTGCAGCAGGCAGGTTGGCACCCTGACGGCGACCGCCTGGTCAATGCCCAGGGCCAGCCGCTGGCGTTTACCTTCCTCAATGGCCAGTCCGGGATCGAGCGCCTGCTGCTGCCGTGGAAGCGCAACCTGGCACAGATCGGCATCACCCTGAACATTCGCAACGTGGACGCGTCGCAGTACGTCAACCGGGTAATGGCGCGGGATTACGACATGATCGTCACCGGCTACCCGGTGACCTTGTCGCCGGGCGCCGAGCTGTACAACTACTTCGGCTCTGCAGCGGCAAACGATCCTGGCTCGAACAACCTCATGGTGCTCAAGGACCCTGCGGTAGACAGCCTGATCGACGGCCTGGTGCGCGCCAACAGCGAAGCGGACATGCTACGGCACGCCCATGCCCTGGACCGGGTGCTGCAGTGGAACTACTACTGGATCCCCAACTACTACCCCCCGGGAACCTCGACCGTGTGGTGGAACCGCTTCGGCCGGCCGAAAATCCAGCCGGCCTATGACGAAGGCCTCGACACCTGGTGGGAAGTCAGCCCCGAGGCGCTGACCAACGTGCAGATGGCCGAACGCCAGAAGGCCGCACCATGACGTCTTACATTCTGCGGCGCCTACTGCTGATCATCCCAACGCTGCTGGCCATCCTGTTGGTCAACTTCGCCATTGTCCAGGCCGCCCCCGGCGGCCCGGTCGAACAGGCCGTGGCGCGGCTGCAAGGTATCGGCGCTGCTGCGCCGGGCGCCCGGGCGGAGGTGGTGCACGGCCAATCACGCGCCACCCGTGGCCTGGACCCAAAGCTGATCGAAGAGATCAAGCGCCAGTACGGCTTCGACAAATCCGCGCCTGAGCGGCTATGGCTAATGCTTGGCCAGTATGCGCGGCTGGACTTCGGCCAGAGCTTCTTTCGCGGTGCCAAGGTCACCGACCTGATCCTCGACAAGTTGCCGGTGACCTTGTCGCTGGGCTTCTGGGCCACGCTCATCACCTATTTAGTGTCGATCCCCCTGGGTATCCGTAAGGCAGTACGCCACGGCAGCCGCTTTGACACCTGGAGCAGCGCACTGATCGTGATCGGCTATGCCCTGCCCTCATTCTTGTTCGCCTTGCTGCTGATCGTACTGTTTGCCGGTGGAACGTCACTGAACTGGTTCCCGGTGCGCGGCCTGGTGTCAGACGACTTCGACCAGCTCAGCCTGCTAGGCAAGATCGCCGACTACTTCTGGCACCTGGTGCTGCCGGTAGGCTCGCTGGTGATCGGGGGCTTTGCGACCCTGACGCTGCTGACCAAGAATGCCTTTCTTGACGAGATATCCCGCCAGTACGTGGTCACGGCCCGGGCCAAGGGCCTGAGCGAGCGCCGAGTGCTATATGGCCATGTACTGCGCAACGCCATGCTGCTGGTGCTGGCCGGCCTGCCCCAGGCATTGATCACGGTGTTCTTTGCCGGTTCGCTGCTGATCGAGGTGATCTTCTCCCTCGATGGCCTTGGCCGCATGAGCTACGAGGCGGCGGTGTCGCGTGATTACCCGGTGGTGTTCGGGACGCTGTTCATCTTTACCCTGGCCGGCCTGCTGATACGCCTGATCGGCGATTTGTCCTACACCTTGCTCGACCCACGCATCGACTTCGACGCAAGGACGCACTGATGCTCTCGCCTGTTTCACGTCGCCGCCTGCAACGTTTTCGCCGCAACCGCCGTGGCTGGGTTTCGCTCTGGCTGTTCGCCGGCCTGTTGCTGCTCAGCCTCGGGGCTGAGCTGGTGGCCAACGACAAGCCCTTGCTGCTGGGCTACAAGGGCGAACTGTATGTGCCTGCGCTCAAGCGCTACAGCGAGCAGCAGTTCGGCGGCCAGTTGCCGTTCCAGCCGGATTACCGCAGCGCCTATGTGCGGCAATTGATCCAGCGCCAGGGGGGCTGGATGCTGTTCGCGCCCATCCCGTTCAGCGCCGACACGCCCAACTATGACCTGCTGGTACCCACCCCCAGCCCACCGAGCAGCAGCAACTGGCTGGGCACCGACGACCAAGGCCGCGACGTGCTGGCACGGGTGCTGTATGGCACCCGGGTTTCACTGCTGTTCGCCTTTGCCCTGACCGTGGTCAGCGTCTTCATCGGTGTGGTCGCCGGGGCCCTGCAGGGCTACCACGGCGGCTGGGTCGATCTGCTAGGGCAACGGGTGCTGGAGGTGTGGTCCGGTTTGCCGGTGTTGTACCTGCTGATCATCCTCAGCGGCTTCATCGAACCGGACTTCTGGTGGCTGCTGGGCATCATGGCGCTGTTCTCCTGGTTGGCCCTGGTCGATGTGGTGCGCGCCGAGTTCCTGCGTGGGCGCAACCTGGAGTACGTCAAGGCCGCCCGCGCGCTGGGCCTGCCGGACACTCAGGTAATGCTGCGGCACATCCTGCCCAACGCGATGAATGCCACGCTGACCTACGTGCCGTTCATGCTCACCGGAGCCATTACCACGCTGACAGCGCTCGACTTTCTGGGCTTTGGCATGCCCGCCGGAAGTGCTTCGCTAGGGGAACTGGTGACTCAGGGCAAGCAACACCTTGAAGCCCCTTGGCTTGGATTCACTGCGTTTTTCACCTTGGCGGTGGTGCTGTCTTTGCTAGTGTTTATCGGCGACGCCTTGCGCGAGGCATTCGACCCACGGCGTTAAGTGGGCTCCAGGCCACAGCTTGCGCACGCACCTGATGCGGTTCCCCCTCTCCGGTCCCCGGCATGTCCAAGGAGCTCTCGCATGACCCTTAAAGGCAAGACTGCACTCATCACCGGCTCCACCAGCGGCATCGGCCTGGGCATCGCCCAGGTACTGGCCCGGGCAGGGGCCGATATTCTGCTCAACGGTTTCGGCGACCCGGCACCCGCCCTGGCCGAGATTGCCGGCCATGGCGTCAAGGCTGCGCACCACCCGGCCGACCTGTCCGATGTGGCGCAGATCGAAGCCCTGTTCGCCATGGCCGAGCGCGAGTTCGGCGGCGTCGACATTCTGGTCAACAACGCAGGCATCCAGCACGTGGCGCCCGTCGAGCAGTTTCCCGTCGAGAGCTGGGACAAGATCATCGCCCTCAACCTCTCCGCAGTGTTCCATGGTACCCGCCTGGCCTTGCCTGGCATGCGGGCGCGCAACTGGGGGCGGATCATCAACATTGCCTCGGTGCACGGCTTGGTGGGGTCGACCGGCAAGGCGGCATATGTGGCCGCCAAGCACGGCGTCATTGGCCTGACCAAGGTGGTGGGCCTGGAAACCGCCACGACGCCCGTCACCTGTAACGCCATCTGCCCCGGGTGGGTACTCACCCCACTGGTGCAGAAGCAGATCGACGAACGTGCTGCCCAGGGCGGCGACCTGGCGCAAGCGCAGGCGGACTTGCTGGCCGAGAAGCAACCTTCGTTGGCCTTTGTCACGCCTGAGCACCTGGGCGAGCTGGTACTATTCTTGTGCAGCGAGGCCGCAAGCCAGGTCCGTGGCGCCGCCTGGAACGTCGATGGCGGCTGGCTGGCCCGGTAACGGGTCGCCAGGGCCTGGCGCTGGTCTTGCATTCGTTCAACTGCAAGGAGGCCCTATGCGCCCAACCCCAATGTCCGCGATCTTTGCCTTGGCCCTGGCGGTCACTGCGCCAGCCATGGCTGCCAGCCTGAAGGACGTCGCCCCCTACCCCGAGGCGGAAAAAGGCTTTACCCGCCAGGTCATCCACCTCCCAGCGCAAGCCGATGAGTCTGCCTACAAGCTCGAAATTCTGGCGGGCAAGACACTGCTGGTCGACTGCAACCTCCAGCGTCTGGGCGGCAGCCTGGAGGAGCGTACGCTCGAAGGCTGGGGCTACAGCTACTACCGACTGGACAAGGTCGGTGGCCCGGCCAGCACCCTGATGGGTTGCCTGGACGACAAGAAGACCCCCGCCTTTGTGCCGGTGGTCGGTGAAGGCTTCATGCTGCGTTATAACAGCAAGCTGCCGGTGGTGGTGTACGTGCCAGAAGATATCGAGGTGCGTTATCGCGTGTGGTCGGCATCGCAGGATGTGCAAAAGGCCAACGTGGAGTAAGGCTCCGGCGACCTGCCGTAACCGGGCGCAGGGTGCCTGAGCCGTTGCAGGCCCGCACGGGCGCCGCGCGATCAGGCATAATGCGCCCTTTTTTGCCCCGAAACACAGGTGCCCCCATGAAAGCGCAAGCCCGCCACATTCTGGTCAAGACCGCCGACGAAGCTGAAAAGCTCAAGCAGCGCATCGCCAACGGTGAAGCCTTCGACGTGCTGGCCAAGAAGTTCTCCACTTGCCCATCAGGCAAGCGTGGCGGCGACTTGGGCGAGGTGCGCCCGGGGCAACTGGTGGGTGCGATCGATCAGGTGATCTTCAAAAAGGCCCTGCGTGTGGTGCACGGGCCGATCAAGAGCAAGTTCGGGTATCACCTGGTGCAGACGTTCTATCGCGATTGATTGACAGCGGCGCGCCACCTGGCATTTTTGCCAGTTGCCGTACTGCGCGTATTTAACTACAACGCATACAGGGCCGGAGCGGCGCCCATCGGCGTATCCAGGTAGTGGCCGGGTTCAAACGGACACGGAGACCTGCCAATGCGTTACACCCCTCTGATTGCTATCGCCGCCCTGCCCTTGCTCACCCTTCCATTGCCCAGCCATGGGCAGAACCTGACAGTGTCCGCCGGCGACACCTTGGGCGCTGTTTCGCAAACCCCGGCCGTCGACGACTTCACCATGACCGGGGGTACGGTCCAGTCGCTGAACCAGGGTGAGGGCTACGACACCTTCAACATGTCGGGCGGGCACATCATCGGCGCCTTCGAGGATGGCGACCGGGCCATTTTCAGCGGCGGCCGAATTGGCAGGGTGGACCTCAAGCTGGCCGACAACTACTTTGAAATGTCCCAGGACACCGCAGTCGAAACACGCATCGATGGCAACCTGGTGAGTGGTTTCGGCAATGACACCCTCATCCTTCGTGGCGGCACCATTGGGGGCAACATCAGCACCAGCGGTGGCGTGGATAACATCACCATCAGTGGCGGCAGCCTGCGCGGCAATGTCCTGGCCAGCGCAGGCGATGATGTATTCAACTGGTCTGGCGGCACCCTCGGCGGCCGGGTCGACATGGGGCTGGGCAACGATCAGGCGAACATCAGCAACCTGGATACCGACACCCTCACCATTGTCCTGGACGGTGGCGACGGCAATGACAGCTTGCGCTTTGCCAACAGCCAGGTGCTCGGCGGTACCCTTTACCGCAACTGGGAGGCGATCAGCCTGGCCGACAACAGCCGCCTCACGCTCGATGACAAGCTTACCCTGGGCGACAGCAACAGTGGCACCGGCACGTTGAACCTGGATGCCAGCAGCGTGCTGTTGTCCCGCCAGGGTACGGTAACGGCGTTCAACCCGTCGCAGCCTACGATGGTCATCAACGCCGGTATGCTCGACCTGAGTGGTGGTAACGATGCCCAGGGCCGCCTGGTCATCAACGGCAACTACCAAGGCAACGACGGCGTGCTACGGGTGAACAGCGTGCTGGCCGGGGACAACGCCCCTTCGGACCGTCTGGTGGTCAGCCAAGGCACGCTCAGCGGCCGCACCCAACTGCTGGTCAACAACCTGGGCGGTGCCGGCGCTGCCACGCCGCAAAACGGCATCCAGGTCGTCGAGGCCCGCGACGGCGCTACCAGCACTGCCACCGCGTTCGTCCAGACCCAGACACTGTCTGCGGGTGCCTTCGATTACCGGCTGTTCAAGGGGGGCGTGACCGCAGGCTCGGAGAACAGCTGGTTCCTGCGCTCCACCCTGGTCGCAGCCCCGCTCCCTGCAGCGCAAACGCCACCGGTTGAAGAAGGTACACCGGGGGTGGCACCGGCCATCACGCCCCCGGTGGCAGCCCCTGCGCCTGGCCAGGCCGAACTGCCTGCGCCGGTGGCCGGAGAAAGCGCGCCCCTGTATCGCCCCGAAGTGCCAGTGTACGCCGCAGCGCCGCGCGGCGCGGCGATCATCGCCCGCCAGGCGCTGGGCACCTTCCACCAGCGCCAAGGGGATCAGCAGTTGCTCAGCGGCCAGGGCGGCGTTCCTGCCGCCTGGGGGCAAGCGTACGGCGGTGGGCTGCGCCAGCAATGGAGCGGTACGGTCAGCCCGCGTCTGGAGGGCGATGTGTATGGTTTCAAGGTTGGCCAAGACCTGTATGCGCACGTCGGCGACAACGGCTACCGACAGCAGATGGGGCTGTACGTCAGCCATAGCCGCCTGGACGCTGATGTCAAAGGCTTTGCCCTGGCGGTCGAAGACCGCAGCGTGGGTGACCTCAAGCTCGACGGCGACAGCGCGGGGGCCTACTGGACGCTGGTCGGTCCGCAACAGGCATACCTTGATGCCGTGGTGCAATACACCGCGCTCGATGGCCGTGCACGCTCCGATCGCGGTGACAAGCTGAACATCGACGGCCACGCCTGGACCGCGTCGCTGGAAGCCGGCTATCCGATCCAGGTGGCCGAGCGCTGGAGCGTGGAACCGCAGGCGCAACTGGTCGCTCAGAAGGTCTCGCTGGACAGTGCCAGCGACAGTGTCTCGCGTATTTCATACGACGCCCAGGTCGAACTGACCGGGCGGCTGGGCGTGCGCCTGGAGGGCGCCTTCAGCGGCAGCGGCGGCCGCCTGCTGCAACCCTACGCCCAGCTCAACCTGTGGCATGGCGACGGCGGCAGGGACACCCTGGTGTTCGATGACGTGGACAAGGTCAAGACCGACTACCGCTACACCTCGGTACAGCTCGAAACAGGTGTGGTTGCCCAAGTGAACCAGGCCTTGAGCCTGCACGGCGGCGTGCAGTACTCAAGCAACTTGGACAGCCGCCAGCAGGAAGCCAGTGGCGTGAACCTGGGCGTACGCTGGCAGTTCTAGCGACGTGCCGCCAGCAAGCCCAGGCCTGCACAACCGAGCAACCCGGCGCTGACGCGGTTGAACAGCCGGCGCGGCGCGGGCTGGTTGAACCAGCGCTGCAGATAGGTGCCAAGGCCGGCGTAGAGGGCGATCGCCGCCCATTCCAGCAACAGGAACAGCACCCCCAGCCAGAGGAACTGCTCGCTCACCGGGGTGGCGCTGCCCACCGACACGAACTGCGGCAGGAAGGCCGTGAAAATCAGGATGGCCTTCGGGTTGCCCGCCGCCACCCAGAACTCCTGCCGGGCCAAGCGCCAGGTGCCACGCGGGTGATCGCTCGCCACCACGGCCTCGCCCACCGGGGCGCGCCACAGTTGCCAGGCGATGTAGAACAGGTACGCCGCGCCGACCACCTTGATCACCAGGAACAGGTATTCGCTGGTGTGCAGCACCACCGCCAGGCCCATCGCCGCCAGGGCGATCATGCCGCTGAAGGCGATGATGCGCCCCCCGCCAGCCACGCACGCGGTACGCAAGCCATAACGGCTGGCGTTATGCAGCGACAGCAGGTTGTTGGGCCCCGGCGCCATGTTCAGGGCAAAACAGGCGGGGATGAATAGCAACAGGCTCGACAGGTCCATTTTGTTCTCCAGGAAATCTGCCGCTACTGTCGATGCCTGAGCACGGTGCGGTCAAGGTACAGCCGCGGGTAAAAACTGTACGGTCAGGCGCCCTGCACTGCTAAGCTTGCGGCCTTGCCGAGGACTTCTGCATGCCCAGTACCCGCTCCCAACTCTGGCGTGACCCCGCATTGCCCTGGGTCGAGAGCCGGCGTGCCTGCCAGAGCCGTGCCTGCTATAAAGCGCACAGCCACCCGACCTTTTCCATCGGGGCAGTGGATGCCGGGCACAGCCGCTTTAGCGGTGCAAGCGGCGGGCCGCAGCGCCTGACGCCCGGCACCTTGGTGCTGGTGCCGGCGCGTCGCGTCCACGCCTGCAACCCCGAACCCGGCCAGGCGTGGAGTTACCAGATGCTGCATGTAGGGGCCGACTGGCTGGCGCGCTTGCGGCTGGAGTCGGGGCTGAAGGCGGCCGAGCCCGGCGCCCCCGCACGTATCAGCGGCGCGCCGGCGCTTTATCGGGCGTTTTGTGCGCTCAATGCACTGCTGTTTTCCGCGGCTGACAACACCGAAAAGGAAGCTGCGGTCGTGGCGTTCATGGGTGATCATGACTTTTCGGTACATCCTGCACTGGCCGCGGCCCCTGCCCCGACGCTGGCAATGCCGACGCTGCGGGGCCTGATTGAGCGCATCGAGACCGAGCAGCCCGAGCCGCTGGGCCTGGAAACCCTGGCCGAACAGGCGGGTCTGGGCCGTTATCAGTTGATCCGGGCGTTTCGCGCCGCCACCGGGCTTACACCCCATGCCTATCTGGTCAACGCCCGGGTCAATCGAGGGCGCATACTGCTGCGTGAAGGGTTGGCACTGGCTGAGGTGGCCTACCAGCTGGGCTTTGCCGACCAGAGCCATTTCCAGCGGGTGTTCAAGGCGCATGTGGGCGTGACGCCAGGGCAATACCGGCTGGGCTGACACCACTGCAATTTTCTTCAATACGTCGCGTCGGGCCGCCACCACACTGCCGCTTTCCCCGTTGAGAAAGCCTACCCATGGAGCAGTTCCTGATCGTCGCCCTCGCCCACTTCCTTGCCTTGCTCTCGCCGGGTCCGGACTTCTTTCTGGTCGCCCGCACCTCGGTCAGTGCCGGGTGGCGGATCGCCAGCGGTGCCTGCCTGGGCATTGCCCTGGCCAATGGCGTGTTCATCGCGGTGGCCTTCGCGGGCCTGGCCATCCTGCGTGAAGGCAGCACCTTGTTCATCAGCTTGCAACTGGCCGGTGCAGCCTACCTGCTGTACATCGGCACGCTGTTCGTGCGCCATGCCGGCCAGACCGAGCTGGCCACAGTGCATACGCACCGGGCAACCACCAGTTGGTGGCGTGGCCTGGGCATGGGGTTGGTGTCGGGTATCCTCAACCCGAAAAACGCGCTGTTCTATGCCAGCCTCGCCAGCATGGTCGCCAGCAGCAGCGCCGGCTGGAAGTGGCTGTATAGCGCGTGGATGTTCGCGGTCGTGCTGCTGTGGGACTTGCTGGTCGCTGTGGCCATCGGCAACCAGCGCGTGCTGCGGCGCTTCGCGCGCGCCCTGCCCTGGCTGGAACGGGCTTCAGGGATCATGCTTGTTGCCCTGGCCGTTGCGCTGCTGGTGCATCTGCTGCGGGGCTGACCAGCGTCAGGCTGGCCAGGTCCATCAGGCTGAAACAGCCGCTGGCCCAGCCGCCGGTGTCCAGGTGCCAGACATTACCCAACTGCCTGGCCTGCAACACGGGCGTGTGCCCAACCAGCAAGGCCCTGAGCCCATCGACGGGGGTTGTGTCAGCGTCCTTGAGGCGCTGCCGTGACCACTGGCACACCTCGCGCACGTGGGGGTCGTCATCGAACAGGAGGCTATCGCGCAACGTGGGCCAGTCAGTGAACGGGCTGTCGGCATGCAGCAGGCCCACCGCACCCGCCGCTGTCTGCACCTCCATGGCAATCGGCAACTGCAAAAACTGCTCGACGAACACTTCCTGCTCCGATCGGGGTTTGTCGAGAAACCAGCCACCGCCCGCAGCACGGTACATGTCCAGGTCCAGGCGCCCGCCACGCAGGTAAGTGATCGCCAGCGCCTCATGGTTGCCCTGCACGGCGTGAAACCAGGGCTTGGCGAGCCATGCAAGCGCGTCTTCACTGTGCGGCCCGCGGTCGACCAGGTCTCCGACGCTGAACAGCCGGTCCACTTCCGGGTTGAACGCCACATCGGCCAGGCACTGCTCCAGGCGCCGAAAATGCCCGTGGATATCACCCACGGCCAGGTCACGCCCCTTGCTGTTGGCGGCTACCCGCCGAAACCGGCTCATTACAATCTTCCTCTGTCGCAGCCCCTTGGCAGGCGTAAAATGGAGCGACCGCAGCCCGCCCCGGAGGTGCATCATGCGTATCGCTCTCGTCGGTGCCGTGCTCATGGCGCTATCAGTCAACAGCATGGCACAAGGCACCCCTGCTGCGCAGGTCGAGGTGCGTTTCAACCATCCGGAAAAATTTCGCGACGCGAGCCTGGACAGCGCAGGCTACGAGCGCGGCGCCGACAGCTACGTCATGACGACGCTCACCCAGTACCTGCAGAAACTTGGCCTGCGCTATCTGCAACCCGGCCAGCAACTGGTCATCGACATCAGTGACATCGACCTGGCCGGCCGCTTCGAGCCCTGGCACAGCCGCGCCTACGACGTGCGCTTCATGCGCGATATCACCTGGCCGAGCATCGACCTGAGCTACACCCTGAGCCAGCCCGGCAAACCCGACCAGCAGGCCAAGGAGCGGGTGAGCGACAAGATGTACCTGAGCCGCCCTGGCCGCAGTGCCAGCAACAGTGACCGCCTGTACGCCGAGAAAGCCATGCTCGATGACTGGTTCCGCCAGCGTTTCGCTGCCCACCCGGCTTCGTGAATTACCCTTCACTGGTACAGGCTAACGTGCCGGTAGTATGCTCGGCCCTTCGACCTGTACCAGGGAAGGGACGCATTGATGAAACTCTGTGCCGTGCAATGGGCATCGCAAAAGGGCGATCTGGCCGCTAATCTCAGCCGCCATTTGCGCTGTATCGAGCAGGCTGCGACGCTAGGTGCCGACGTGGTGGTGTTCCCCGAACTGTCCCTGACCGGCTATGAACCTGCGCTGGCCCGAACGCTGGCATTGCCCGCCAGCACCGATCTACTCACGCCACTGCAGGCGCTCTGTGACCGGCTGGGAATCACGGCAGCCGTAGGCCTGCCGCTGTCGACCGCCGAAGGCATCCGCATCGGCATGCCGATCCTGCGCCCTGGCCTACCGCGCCTGACGTATGCCAAACAACGCCTGCATGCTGACGAACTGCCGTTCTTCACGGCGGGTGACCAGCCCATGGTGTTTGCGGTCGGGCAGCGGCAGCTGGCGCCTGCCATCTGTTATGAATCCATGTTCATGACCCATGCCGAAGCAGCACAGGCGCTGGGCGCCGAGCTTTACCTTGTCAGCGTGGCGAAGACTGCCAAGGGCATTCGTGAAGGCCATGAGCACTATCGGCAGGTCGCCTGCAGCCTGGGTATCCCGGTGCTCATGGCCAACTGCGTGGGCCCCACCGACAACTTCACAGGTGCCGGCGGCTCGGCGGCCTGGGATAACCACGGCAACCTGCTGGCCGTTCTGGACGACCGACAGGAAGGCTTGGTCCTGCTCGACATCGCGAACAACAGCGCCCTCGGCGTGCCGCTGGATGCCTCTATTGTATGAAGTACCTGCTTTTTACGTTGGCCAGTTTTGCCGCTACTTACTACCTGGTTGGCCTGTTGATCCAGGGCCAGTTGGCTGAGATCGCCGAAGGGTTGCGGCACCGGCCCGATGCGCCGACTCCCGGGCAATACCTGCGCGAAGTCAGGCCGCAGGCTCGTCGGGCGCACCGGCAGTACACGCTGATGGCGGGGTCAGTAGTGGCCTTGGTCGTTTGCCTGATTGTGTACGGGTTGAGCTGAGGGCGGCACACCCGGCTACACGTCCAGCGCCAAGCTTTGGCGGCCTTCCAGCGCCAACAGGTACTGCTTGGCCGGCAAGCCGCCGGCAAACCCGGTCAGCCCCCCGGACGCGCCAATCACCCGGTGGCACGGAGCGATGATGGAAATGGGGTTGCGTCCGTTGGCAGCGCCCACGGCCCGTACCGCGCTGGGGTTGCCAATCTGGCGGGCAATGTCGCTGTAGCTGCGCGTCTGGCCAAAGGGAATGGTCAGCAACGCCGCCCATACCTGGCGCTGGAACTCGGTGCCGGCAAAGTCCAGGGGCAGTTCGAAACACCGGCGCGAGCCTGCGAAATACTCACCCAGCTGGTGCGCGGTTTCGCGCAGCACCGGGTGCTGGTCATCGCGGTGCAACTCGCCCAGGCGCACGCGGTTTTCCCGTTCCTCTTCCCATAGCACGGCAGCGAGCCGTTCGTTGCGAGCCACCAGCGTCAGGCAGCCGACTGGGGATGGCATGAAGGTGTAGGCGCTGGACATGCGACGTTCTCGTTGTGTGGCAAAGTCAGCGCACTGTAACGCCGCCCCCTGGGCCTGCGCACCCGCTTTCTTGCGCAAGCAATTGCTATGCGGCAATACGGCGAGCCTCTGCCAGGTTGATCCGCGGGACCAACGCCGGGGGGATGCGGGAACTGGCCGATACGTTGTACACACGAAAATGTTCATCCATCACCTGCTCGGCCATCAGGGTCAGCGCTGGCAGGATACGGCTGTGCCAATGCTGATCGAGGCCACAGGGTGAATGTTCGCCGTCATCGGTTTCATAGAAGCGGCCCACCGATTGGTCAAGGTCCACCCCGACCAGCAGCACCTGCTCGAAACCTAGGTGATAGGCCAGTTGCAAGGCCACATACACCACCGTGCGAGCATCGTAGTAGCCAATGGAAAGGTCCTTGCTGAACGCGATCGAACTGCCTCGCTTGCTCCATAACGCCCGGCTGCAGACATGGCTGGCTCCGCCTCCGCGCAGGCAGTCGAATACCCCAGGATTGGCGGCCTTGTGCAGCGGGTAGCACTCGGTACCCGGCGGGATATCGGCCCCCGCGAACTGCTCAGGCCATAAGGCAAGGCGTTCACTGTCACGCAACGCGAGGGCAAACAGCGCAGGCTGTTGATCGCGAAAGCTCTTGTCGGTGCACACGTAGAAAAAAGGTTTCACGGCACAGGCGGCAGTGAGCGCGACAGAGCCGTTCATGGCGATGATCGGCAGGTGAGCGAACTCACCCAGCGGAAAATGCCGGGCGGAGGCGCCGGACGCAAGAATCACCACGGTACCCTGCTGGGTATTGCGACACGCCTCAAAACTGGAGAACGCCCCGCGTTCAGCATTGAGCTGCGACGGAAGTGGGTTCATCAGGTACATCTTCTGTTTTGTTTATACAAAACAGAATAACCACCCCTGAACAACCCGCGACCTTTTTTACAAAAACCTTACACGAATCGACCAGCGGGTCTCAAAACGTCTTGGCCAGTCGGCAGCAGGCCGCGCTTTTATTCATGAGTCGCCTTGATGGTTATCTGCTACCAGACTAATACTTAGGGCTCTGCCTGGGGAGGCACCAAGTATGCAACCGAGATTCGTTATCGTACCGGCTGTACCCCTCGAAAAGGAGTCCTTGCGCATCGGTAGCAGGTACTGTGCGGCTACCGTATGCGCAGGCTTCGACATCTACGACAACTATGCGAAGGAGCGGCTCAAGCCCAGCTACCCGAGCAGGACCGCGGCAGAAGTGCAGTGCCGGCGCATGAACCTGGCCGGCGAGGTGCATTGACGCTTGTGTTGGGGGTGGGTTGCCCTACCCCCGCGCAGGCTACCGAACTGGCGTGTCAGAGGGTGCTGTGGGGTACATCTTCGTCCTCGCCCGCCTGCCATCCGGCAATGAGCCGCTCGGCGTTCGCTTCGCAATCCATCCCCTGCGGCTTGCGCTCGATACCCGCGATAACCGCCAGCAACTGCGCCCGGTTCTGCGCCAGTCGCTGCTGCATGGCTTCGATTTCCGCCACTTTGCGCTTGAGGCTGGCCAGCAACAGGTCATGACGTGCGGCACCGGCACCCGATGCCTGGGTGAGCGTGCGCATTTCCTCCAAGCTGAACCCTGCCTGCTGGCCACAGGTAATGATTTCCAGCGACCGCACCACCTGTTCGGGGTAATCCCGATAGCCGTTGCCCAGGCGCCGGGCTTCGATCAGCCCACTGGCTTCATAAAAACGAATGCGTGAAGCACTCAGCCCGGTGCGCCGGGCCAGTTCGCCAATTTTCATGTTAGGTAAAATGCCCTCTTGACCTTAAGGTTTACTTTAACCTTAGCCTTCTCCAAAACCCAACCCTGCCGCGGCCCGGTCCGATGCACGGCATTTTTTGGAGAGATCACCATGCGCCCCTTCCAACCCCTGCGTCTGCCCAATGGCAGTGTCATTCCCAACCGCATTGCCAAGGCGGCCATGGAGGAAAACCTGGCCAACCCGGACCAGACCCCATCCGATCAATTGCTGCGCTTGTACCAAGCGTGGGCCGAGGGCGGCGCTGGGCTACTGCTGACCGGCAATGTCATGATCGACCCCGCCGCCATGACCGGTCCCGGCGGCGTCATGCTCGATGACAGCCAGCCATTGCAGCGTTTTCGCCAATGGGCTCAGGCTGGCCGGGCCAAGGGTGCGCAGTTCTGGATGCAGATCAACCACCCGGGGCGGCAAATGCGCGCGCACCTGGGCCAACCTACCGTGGCACCTTCGGCCATTGCCTTGGACATGGGAAGCCTGTCCAGGCTGTTCCCCTGCCCCGGGCCTTGGATGAAGAGGAAATCGCCGCGCTGATCCACCGTTTCGCCCGCACCGCCGCCCTTGCCGAAGAGGCCGGCTTCAACGGTGTGCAGATCCATGCTGCGCATGGTTATCTGCTGAGCCAGTTTCTGTCGCCCCTGAGCAATCAGCGCCAGGACCGCTGGGGCGGCAGCCTGGAGAATCGCGCGCGCTTGCTGCTGGAGGTGGTCAAGGCCGTACGTGCAGCAGTGTCCCCAGGTTTTGCCGTGGCCGTGAAGCTCAACTCGGCAGACTTCCAGCGCGGCGGTTTCGAACCCGCCGACGCGCGCCAGGTAGTGTTATGGCTGAATGAACTGCCGGTAGACCTGGTAGAGCTGTCAGGCGGCAGTTACGAGGCACCTGCGATGCAGGGCGATACCCGTGACGGCCGTACCCTGGCCCGCGAAGCCTACTTCCTGACATTCGCCAGCGAAATTGCCAGCATTGCCAGAATGCCCGTGATGGTTACGGGCGGCATCCGCCGTCTGCCGGTGGTCGAACAGGTGCTCGACAGTGGCGTGGCCATGGCCGGAATCGCCACCGCCTTGGCCATAGACCCCACGCTGCCCAAACGCTGGCAAGGCGGCCAAGCCAGCGCGACGGCCCAACTGCAGCCCATCCGCTGGAAGCGCAAGGCGTTCGCCGCGCTCGCCTATATGGCGCTGGTGAAAATGCAAATGCGCCGGCTGGCGGCCGGAAGCCGAGCCAAGGGACAGGCTTGGCCACTGCGCGCCGTGCTGCTGGAGCAATGGTGCACCCTGCGCCGGGTGAGGCAGTACAGGCGTATGATGAATAGCCGACTGGGTTGATGCTGTGCCATGCCGGCGTTCTCTGACGGGAGCACTGCCATGAATACATCGATCTTCCCACTGATGTTGGCACTGGGCGCGTTGCCCGGCTGTTCGAGCACCGCATCCCTCTACCATGACCAGCCGCTGGTATCGAAAGTCGATAACGGCATGAGCAAGGAGCAAGTGCTGCAGATAGGCGGCAAGCCGACGGCTGAGTCCGAGCGCACCGTGGTACCCGGTTCGTGCTTTGACTACCTACTGGTCAGGTCGGGCCAGACTCAACCCTACAGCGTCAGCTTCGACGGGAATGGCAAGGTGGACAGGACCACTTTCATGACCTGCGCCGAATGGAGCGCTGCTCAGCAGAAAGCCAGGCGGCCTTCACCGAGCATGGGCGGCTTTGGCGGATCGGGCTATTGACGGGTGATCACTCGAGGCAATCCCGAGCCACCTGGCGCAGTTTATCGCCGGTCAGGAAGCTGCCCTTGTAAAACGTTGCACGGCTGCCATCGTGGTACTCGACCACTTCCAGGACCACGTCTGAAGTCACGGCACTGGGTGCAGTCAGGCGATAACCGTGGCTGATGGATTTTTGCGTGGTCTGCGGCGAGAGTGCTTGCCATTTGGGCAGCACACAGGCGGCGTAATCACTGGGCGACTTCTTGGTAAGTTTACTGGCAGTAGGCTTGCCCGGGTTGGCACAGCCGGCCAGGCCCGCAACCAGAACAGAGCAGAACAGAATACGAAGTAGAGGCATTTGCAATTGACCGATATGGACCTGGGGCATATTACCCTCACTGGCGCGCCAACACTAATCAACCAAGGTCGTGCTCTGCCCGGACGCATGAGCGCGCAAGACTTCTGTCGCATTTCACCGGCTCCCAGGCAGCCGTAGACTTCGACCCGCTGATGGATCAGCACCCATCGCAAAAAGCCCGCGCTCTACGGTGCGGGCTTTTTGTCTTGTTGCCACCGGTTTATGGGCTTGGCTAGGCTTTTGAACACATGAGCGCAGCATCGAGCAACCGCCCATGGTCATACCAGGCGTCGCGTTGATAGGCGGTGAACTGATGATGCGTACCGGCGCCGTGCACTTCGACAAGGCCGTTGGCTGTAGTGGGGTCTGTGCTGTCCACGAACAGTTGCACCGAGTCGCCGCTACCCACTTCATAGGTGGTCGCATTACGCTGAAGTTCACCTTTGACGCACCCCAGATAATCGGGCGGGCTTTTATCGGTAGTGCCAAAGGTATAATCGTGTCCTTCACGAACATCCGGGTTGTGTGCACACCCTCCCATCAAGATTGTGAAAACAGCGGATACCAGTATTGCGCCTGCGGCTGACCTGAAACTCTTCACGCGACACACTCCTGCTGCCCCCGCGGTGGTGAACCAAGGCCATCGAAACAGCAATACCCTTTTTTTCGTTCTGTGGCCTACATACTACCCCTCGTTAGTTTCAAGGTAATATGCTTGTTCGTTATATCGAACGTGTGCTGACTGAAGCGCCCTCCAGCAGAAATAGGCCTGCTACATTCGCCGCCGTCGACCCATGCGCCCGCTACTGCCGATAACTGTAAAAACCAGCCCGGGGATCCAGAAGGCAGGATTTGCGGTGGCCAACCCCAGTGCCAACATTGATACGCCTATACCGATCATGACCGGTCTTGCTCCTTGATGATGTTGAAACGTTGCGCTAGGTGTGTCAGTCCTGCTCTGTCAGTTCGCAGACGCCATTCGCACGGCCCTTACCGGTGTAGGAAACGCTCACCGTGCCATCCGGGTTGACCATCAGCGACAGGGTTACCCCACTGCCCTTGGCCTCGAAATACGTATCGCTGAACTTCTTCAGCTTGGCTTGCTTACCATTTATGTAAACGGGGCCGCCCTCATCCGCATGCACTTCGATGTTGCCCGGGCATGTGGCGTTCACGAGCGGTATTTCTGCACTGGCAATCCCCGAAACACCTAGCAAGGCCAACCCTAGCAAATGCCGCTTCATTCACACCTCCTGATTCAATACGCTCACCTAACCAGGGCAGATTAGCACTGGCACGCACGCAACTTCTGCCTTGATGCGACAAGAGCACATTTGTACGCCTGACCAGGCAAACACCTCGATACCCGCGGTTGCCGCTGGGGGTGCTAACTAGCCGACGGGTTATCGACTAGAGGCCTCCCACTATTCATGTTAAAAGCACTCTCAGGTAAAACACGGCGTTCGATGCCTAATGCTTCCTCAATCAAGTCATTACACCGCGCGCGGCAAGCGCATTGCACAGATACGTGGCAAGGTCGGGCTGTGTTTTGTGGCAGCACTTTCCTTCCTGGCTGGCATGACGGATGCGGTGGGCTTTACCGCCACGGGCGATTTCGTCTCCTTCATGAGTGGCAATACCACGCGACTGGCCGTTTCGATTGGCGAGGGCGACTCTTGCGCCATCCTCACCATCGCAACGCTGATTGTGGCGTTCGTCGTCGGCAACGCCATGGGCGTGATCGTGGCGCGCTGGGTAAATCGGCGCTCTTGGCCCTTGCTCCTGTGTGTGGGGGGCCTGCTGTGCCTGGCTGGGGTGCTGCCGACACCGCTCGTGGCACTGGTCTGTGCCGTGCTTTCCATGGGCATGATCAATGCGGTCGTGGAGGAAGTGAATGGGCTGCCCATCGGGCTGACGTATGTGACGGGCGCCCTTTCTCGCTTCGGGCGCGGCCTGGGTCGCTGGCTAATGGGTGAGCGCAAGCCTGGGTGGCGGGTGCAACTGGTACCTTGGCTTGGTATGTTGCTGGGGGCGGTAGCGGGCGCGCTGTTGCAAAGCACGTTTGGTATGACGGCGCTGGCAATCAACGGCCTACTGGCGGCACTGCTTGCCACCGCTTCGATTGTCATTCCGCATCGCTGGCAACGGGCCTACATGCCGAAGTAGCGCGAAGGCAAGGACGGAGCCTGCATGGCCTGGCCAGCGATAAGCGGCAGGACTGTCGCACAGAGCCAGGCACATTATGATGAGTGACGTTGTGATCGTTTAGGATCGAGGTCTGAGCATGGAATGTCACGTTCGTCGCGCCACGAGCAAAGATGCAGCAGCGATTAGCCACGTGGTAATTGCCGCTCTGCGTCAGTCAAATTCACAGGACTACGCGCCCGATATCATCGCTCAGGTTGAGCGCAACTTTGCTCCTGAAGCCGTCACGGTACAACTCGTCCAGCGCAAGGTTCTGGTAGCCTTGCTGGGCGATACCATCATCGGCACTGCCAGTCTCGACGGTGAGGTAGTCAGGAGCGTTTTCGTTGATCCTGCGCATCAAAAAGGCGGTATCGGTCGGCAGCTGATGGGTGCCATTCATGCCATCGCTGTCCGCGCCGGTGTTGACGCTGTGCGTGTGCCATCGTCGATTACAGCTGAACAGTTTTATGCCGCGTTGGGTTATCAGAAAATCCGCGACGAGTTCCATGGGGCTGAGCGCACCATCGTCATGGAAAAACGGCTCTAGGATGTCTCCAACTGGGCGCCTGGATTGCGCCGCTGATGGAGATATGACTAATGCTTTCTAACGAGCGTTCCCTTTGAAAGCGTTCGTTATTTGAGAACGTCGCCTGGGGTCATCTGGAATGAAGGCGCTGGCTAACGTCAGGAATGAGGGTGGATCGCTGGTTGCACCAACCACAGCGAAAATCGTCAGGGTCAGCTAGAGTTTTTTATGGGTTCAAGACCGTGAGATAACGATCATGCTTAAACAAGAAGCAGACGACGTGATTGAGCGTATCCGGGACGAATTGAAAAGGCACGGGGTGCTGATCGGCTACGATCCTGAGTTTACCACGCCTGAATTCGGCTGCGACCTGGATCACCATGTGGCACAAGTAAGAGAAGATCCGGAAACCCGTGTCGTGCGTATCGTGATACATGACGAAGGCTTGTGGGCCCTGCTCAGGCAGGGGTCCGTGTACCGCTGCGTCGTCAGTGAATGCAACGGGAAGCTATTCGGCATGCCGATTACCATTGAACCTCGAACCGATGAGTCCTACACGATTCAGTACAAACTCTAATGCGTCAGCCGGGTAGCCTGGCGGCAAGACTAGCCGACCAGGCGCCTGCTCCGATCCAGTTTTGAGGATGACCAGTGCCGTTCGAACGGGCGGCTGCAATCATGAGCCAGTGAGATTGGACAATTGCTACCCAGTCAATGAATGCTTGCCTGATGAATAATGAATCGCCCCAAAGCAGAAGCTTAGGAGCGATTCACCATTACAGCCCTATCCGGGCAGGCTCAGGTGCAGCAAGGGGAAGGGACGGCCCTCGCCATCCAGCGGAGAACGACCTGTTTGAACAAACCCGTAATGTAAATAAAACCCTACCGCTTCGGGGTTCTGTTCATTCACATCAACACTCA
The DNA here is from genome assembly GCF_001320525.1 of Pseudomonas sp. NBRC 111131. Lineage (NCBI taxonomy): Bacteria > Pseudomonadati > Pseudomonadota > Gammaproteobacteria > Pseudomonadales > Pseudomonadaceae > Pseudomonas > Pseudomonas sp. NBRC 111131. The sequence goes on from NZ_BCBH01000002.1 coordinate 28,205, forward strand.
TCTGACTGCGCGAAGTGCGGGCATGATCCAGCAACGCGCGGCCAATCCCTTTCCCTCGCAGATCGGGTTCGATGAAGAGCATTTCTACATGGGTTTCATTGAGCCCGATGAACCCTAGCGGGCAGTCCTCGGCATCTACCGCAACCCATACTTCAACAGCGGGTAGGTAAATATCGCGGAGCTGAGGAAGCAATGCCCCAATATCGGATTCTTGCAGGAAGTGATGGGTGGCGCGAACGGAGCGCAGCCAAATGTTGAGCAGGTGCGGATGGTCGGCGTTAGTAGCCTGACGAATGATCATAGAATCATCCTTAACACTTTATATCGGAAATGAGGGGCGCTAGTCGATCGCGACCGTATAAGTGTCGGCAACGTGTATGACCGCTTCGCGAGTTAACGCCTGGGCGGTTCACGGCAGAGGTGGCCGGAAAGGAGGGAGGAAAGAAAAGTACTGAGAGGTCTTCGGGGTGTCAATAAAAAATTACGAATAGAATGACAGAAGCAGGCTTGGGGAGTCAGGCCGTAGGGATCTGTGAATCGCCCCTGGTTTCCTAGACACCCTCCAAGCTCAGAAAATACCGTTTCTCATACTCCACCGGCGACAGCTGCATAGCACTAGGGTGTTTTCCAATTCTTTATCGCTGAATGGAGCCTGATGCGCTAAATGAACTGCGACCTTTGTTCCAGCCAAACCAGAGAATGGCCAACGCTGCGGATGCCAGCCATGGCAATAGCAATGTATTGAGCATCTGCCAATCCAGTTTCTGCAGCAGGGATGCCGCGCCGAATGAACAGCTCAGCCCTACTGCAAAGATCACCATGTCGTTGATGGCCTGCGCCCGGCTTTTTTCCGCAGATGTATAGCTGGAGGTGAGCAAGGTGGTCCCACCGATGTATAGAAAGTTCCAGCCCACGCCTAGCAGGACCAGAGAGGTGGCGAAAGATCGGAAACTCGTGCCTGTCCAGGTCATCAGGACGTGCGCCATGAGCGTGACGACGCCCGCCAGCATGACCTTGAGCACGCCAAGGCGGGCAATCAGCGTGCCGGTGAAGAACGACGGCAGGAACATTCCAAGAACATGCAACTGGATCACTGTCGAGGCCGTACTGAGGTCGTGATGGTGATGCAACATGGCAAGGGGAGTGGCTGTCATGGCCAGGATCATGACCCCGTAGCCGGTGGCGGCGCCAAACAAGGCAACCAGGTACACGGGCTGAGACACGACCTTCCACCAGTGTCTGCCCAATCTGGGATCGGCGTGGTCTGCCTGGACATTCGGCATGCGCAGTGACAGTAGAACGACTGCCGCAGTTGCAGAAACCACCGCCAGGATGAGGAAGGAGCCGACATACAGCGTTGGCAGCAGAGGGCCTCCGATACGTCCTACGGTAGGCCCCAATAGGGCCGCGATTACTCCCCCCGCGAGGACCAGTGATATCGCTTTAGGTCGGAAGGCATCGTCTGCGACCTCGCTCGCCGCGAAGCGATAGAATTGGGCGAATGATTGATAGCTACCGATGAGAAAGGTGCCGACTGCCATTACCGCTAGCGATGCTTTCCAAACACCATAGGCCGCTATCAGCGATCCCAGCACGCCGAGCAGTGCGCCTAGCAGGAAGCCTGCCCGGCGACCTCGGCGAGCCATCCAGCTGGATGCAGGAAACATCGCCACGGCGGTGCCCATAAACATACTCGCGATTGGCACCGTCCCCAGGTCCGCGCGGTCGGCGATCAGCGTGCCAGCCAATCCCCCCACTGTCATCACCGCTACCGAGACCGTCTGGAAGAGTGCTTGGGCGCAGGCCAACAGGAAAACCTGTCGGTGCATTCTTGTGCCAATCATGGGGTGTCCTTTCTGGTGGTCGGAACCGTCCGACCGGTTGGTGTAGAGGATTGGCAAATTATTGGAATCGACTTAACATTATTCAATCGAATAATATTCGCCAACTGACTCAAAAAAATTAATGAACAGGATACCGATAGACGTCAGGCACTTGCAGACCCTGACGGCCCTGCGTGACAGCGGCAGCGTTTCAAAGGCGGCCACTTGGATGCGGCTGACACAGGGGGCGCTTTCCCATCACATCAAGGCGCTGGAAGATTTCTACGGCGTGCCTTTATTCATCCGCAAATCATCACCTGTCATCTTCACGCCCGCCGGAAAGCGTCTGCTAGAGACTGCCGACAAGGTCATTCCTGTTTTGCACGAGACAACGCGTGATGTTCTGAAGATTGCCCATGGGACCACCGGCACCTTGAGGATCGCCATCGAATGTCACACATGCTTCGACTGGCTTATGCCTGCCGTCGATGCCTTTCGGGCACGCTGGCCGGAGGTTGAAGTGGATCTGGTGTCCGGGTACCACGCCGACCCTGTCGGCTTGCTGCATCAAGGTGAGGCGGATCTGGCCATGGTGTCGTGTCGCGAGCCAGAAGCGGGAGTCGATTTTCACCACCTGTTCCGCTCGCGCCTGGTTGCCCTGGTGGCCAACGATCATGCTCTGGCCACCAAGGATTACTTAGATGCCGACGACTTTCGCGATGAGACGCTGATCACCTACCCGGTCGAAGAGTCTGCGCTGGACATCCTCCAGTTGTTGCTCAAGCCGGCAGGAATAAGTCCGTCACGGCGCACGACTGAACTGACCGTAGCCATCCTCATGCTAGTGGCCACCCGACGTGGAATCGCGGTGCTGCCTCGCTGGGCAGTGCAGACCTACCTGCAACGCCAGTACATCACCGCCAAGCCGATTACGCGCGGTGGTCTGTTCGCTGAGATTTGGGCCGCGACCCTCACGACTGATAGCAGTAAGCCCTATATCGTGGAGTTCATCGAGCTGATCAAAGAAACCAGTGCCGCTACGCTGACGGACATAGAACCTATCGACTAATCGAGCGACGTGGGTGCTGCAGGGTAGTGTTCAGTACAGCTGACGTCGCCACCGGCAGATAGTAACGATGAGGGTTCCAATCCCCCCGACGGTGAGTTCAATAAGCTCACGTCGACTGATGGATCCCGAGTAATGTTGAGTACACCGAGGAATTTGTAATGCGAGACAAAGCCCACTGGGAACGTGTCTATACCGAAAAAAATGCTGACAGCGTCAGCTGGTATCAAGAGCATGCTGCGAGTTCCCTGGACCTTATTCATCGCACTGGGGCTAAGCCCTCAGCAGCCATCATCGATGTTGGTGGTGGTGCATCGACACTGGTCGACGACCTGCTGCAAGGGGGGTTCTCCGATATCACAGTGCTCGACTTGAGCGTCGCTGCCCTCCAAGTAGCCCAATCCAGATTAGGGGCACGGGCCAACGCCATCAAATGGTTGGAGGCAGACATCACGCGTGTAGAGCTCCCTATGCACCGCTTCGATCTTTGGCATGACCGGGCCGTTTTTCATTTTCTCACTGATTCAGCAGATCGAGAACGTTACCTTCAAGCAGTAGAGCGTGCGGTTAAACCCGGCGGATTCGTCATCGTCGGCACATTCGCCGAGGATGGCCCAGACCTCTGCAGTGGCCTTCCAGTGCAGCGCTATACTGCACAGGATTTGCACGGCACCTTCGGTGCGCAGTATGAGCTGTTGGGCCAGGCGAAAGAGGATCACCGCACCCCCTTTGGTACGGTGCAAAAGTTCATCTATTGCTATTGCCGCAAACTGATTTGACAGACCCACTCATCCGTAGGCAAGGCAAAGGGCAATTCACCGACGCCGGACCTGCACCCTTAATGGCGCCTGATCCTCAAAGGATTGGGGATCAGATACCGCCCCCCGTATAACTGCCGCCACACCTATGCGACAATATGCTCAATGTCTGGTCTCAACCCCGCATTTATCGCCCAACAGCTCGGGCATAGCGTGCAGATGCTCTTATCGACTTATGCGCGCTGGATTAACTCGTCCCACGACTGGCAAGGGCTGGAAAAGCTCCAGATTGGTCAGAAATTGGTCCGTAGCTGCGAAGAAGCCACGTAAGTTATTGATAGGTAAGCTCCTTGATCTCCACCGCTAATATCACCATGCAGTTCGGCTCCAAGCCGCTGTTCGAAAACGTTTCGGTCAAATTCAACAACGGCAACCGCTACGGCCTGATCGGCGCCAACGGCTGCGGCAAGTCGACGTTCATGAAAATCCTCGGTGGCGACTTGGAGCCGTCCGGTGGCCAGGTCATGCTCGAGCCCAACACGCGCCTGGGTAAACTGCGCCAGGACCAGTTCGCCTACGAAGACTTCACCGTCATCGACACGGTGATCATGGGCCACGCCCAACTGTGGAAGGTCAAGGCCGAGCGTGACCGCATCTACTCGCTGCCGGAAATGACCGAAGAAGACGGCATGGCCGTCGCCGAACTGGAAACCGAATTCGCCGAAATGGACGGCTACACGGCCGAATCCCGCGCCGGCGAGCTGCTGCTCGGCCTGGGTATCCCGCTGGAACAGCACTTCGGCCCGATGAGTGAAGTGGCACCGGGCTGGAAGCTGCGCGTGTTGCTGGCCCAGGCCCTGTTCTCGGACCCGGACGTGCTGCTGCTCGACGAACCGACCAACCACCTGGACATCAACACTATCCGCTGGCTGGAGACCATCCTCACCGCGCGCAACAGCACCATGGTGATCATTTCCCACGACCGGCACTTCCTCAACAGCGTCTGCACCCACATGGCCGACCTGGACTACGGTGAGCTGCGCGTGTTCCCGGGCAACTATGACGAATACATGACTGCCGCTACCCAGGCACGCGAGCAGTTGCTGTCGGACAACGCCAAGAAGAAAGCCCAGATCGCTGAACTGCAGACATTCGTCAGCCGCTTCTCGGCCAACGCCTCCAAAGCCAAGCAGGCCACTTCGCGCGCCAAGCAGATCGACAAGATCCAGCTGGCCGAGGTCAAGCCGTCGAGCCGGGTGAGCCCGTTCATCCGCTTCGAGCAAACCAAGAAGCTGCACCGCCAGGCGGTAACCGTCGAGAAAATGGCCAAGGCCTTCGACGACAAGGTGCTGTTCAAGGACTTCAGCTTCACCATTGAAGCCGGCGAGCGTGTGGCGATCATCGGCCCGAACGGTATCGGCAAGACCACCCTGCTGCGCACCCTGGTGGGTGAAATGACGCCGGACAAGGGTGAAGTGAAATGGACCGACAGCGCCGAAGTGGGCTATTACGCCCAGGACCACGCCCACGACTTCGAGGACGACGTGAGCCTGTTCGACTGGATGGGCCAATGGACCACCGGTGAACAGGTGATCCGTGGCACGCTCGGCCGCATGCTGTTCTCCAACGACGAGATTCTGAAATCGGTCAAAGTGATTTCGGGTGGTGAACAAGGCCGCATGCTGTTCGGCAAGCTGATCCTGCAAAAACCGAACGTGCTGGTGATGGATGAACCGACCAACCACCTGGACATGGAATCGATCGAGGCGCTGAACCTGGCACTGGAAAACTACCCGGGTACCCTGCTGTTCGTCAGCCATGACCGGGAGTTCGTGTCGTCCCTGGCGACCCGCATCATCGAGCTGACAGCGGATGGTGTGGTGGACTTCAGCGGGACCTATGACGACTACCTGCGCAGCCAGGGTGTGGTGGTCTAAGGTCGCTGAGCACGCTTGGTTTCCTTGAGGGGACTGGGCTAGCCTCTTCGCGGGTGCACCCGCGAAGAGGCACTCCCCCCGAAGCACGGCATTTCCGTTAGCCTGCTTTCATTTTCTTCGCGCAACGGCCATGATGACGCCACGCCCAACCGCCCGCCCGCGAACGAGCCCATGACCGCGCAACAACCCGCCCCCGCCAGCCATACCTTCACTATCACCCTGCAGATCCTGACGATTGTCTTCTACACCTTCATAGCGTTTCTCTGCATCGGCCTGCCGATCGCGGTGTTGCCCAGCCATGTGCATGACCAGTTGGGCTTTGGTGCGGTGATCGCGGGGTTGACCATTGGCTTGCAGTACCTGGCCACCCTCCTCAGCCGCCCGTTCGCCGGGCGGGTGGCTGACACCCTCGGTGGCAAGCGCGCTGTGCGCTATGGCCTGCTGGGCATCGCCGGCTGCGGGGTGCTGACCTTGCTTTCGGCCTGGACCGTGAGCTTGCCGCTTTTGAGCTTGGCGCTTTTGCTCGTCGGGCGCCTGGCGCTGGGGCTCGCCCAAGGGTTGATCGGTGTCGCCACCCTGAGCTGGGGCATCAACCAGGTGGGGCCTGAGCACACAGCGAGGGTCATTTCCTGGAACGGCATCGCCTCGTATGGGGCCATTGCCATTGGCGCGCCGCTGGGCGTGCTGGCAGTCGATGGCCTGAACTTCAGCGTGCTGGGCCTAGCGTTGCTAGGGCTTGCCGCGCTCGCCCTGGTGGTACTGCGCAAGCGCCCGGACGTGGTGGTGGTGCGCGGTGAGCGCCTGCCGTTCTGGTCGGCATTCGGCCGCGTGGCCCCTTGCGGCCTGGGGCTTACCCTGGCATCGATCGGTTACGGCACCCTGACGACCTTCGTCACGCTGTATTACCTGGAGCGGGGCTGGGTTGGTGCGGCCTGGTGCCTGAGCGCTTTTGGGCTGTGCTTCATCATTTCGCGGTTGCTGTTCGTCAACGCGATAAACCGCTTTGGCGGCTACAACGTCGCCGTCGTTTGCATGGCCACCGAGGTGGCTGGCCTGAGCCTGCTCTGGCTCGCGCCCTCGCCTGCCTGGGCATTGATCGGCGCCGGCTTGACTGGCTTCGGGCTGTCATTGGTATACCCGGCCCTGGGCGTGGAAGCGATCAGGCAGGTGCCCAGCAGCAGCCGCGGAGCCGGGCTGGGTGCTTATGCGGTGTTCTTCGACTTGGCATTGGCCATCGCCGGCCCGCTAATGGGTGCCGTGGCGGTGCACTTGGGCTATGCCTCGATATTCTGCGTTGCGGCCCTGCTGGCGCTGGCCGGGGTTGGTTTAACGTTGCTGCTGGCCAGGCGCAGCCAGCGCGGCTGAGCGCTCAGCCTGCTCCGGGGCACCCAGCGCCTGGCTGAAAAACGCCGCGGTGTCCTGTTGCAGTGAATGGTGGATATGGCGGCGATCGACGCCGTCGGCATCTTTGCACAAGGCCGCCATGCGCACCCGCTGCTCGTCATCGCAACGGGCCATGAACACAAAGTGCCCGGCACCGGCCAGCAGGCGATAATCCGGGGTGACCGGCAGCTTGCGGGCCAGCGCTTCGGCATTGCGGTCCACTGCCAGCAGTTGGTCGTTGTCCCCGGTGTAAATCAAGGCCGGCACCTTGACCCCGGCCAAGGCGTGGCGACCGAACATCAGGCTCAAGGGTGCCATCAGCATCACGGCTCCCACGCGGGCGTCAGCCGTGGGTGTCAGCTCACTGCGGTCGGCAATCAGCACACCGTGGGTCTTGCAGGCGTCGGCGTCGGTCGGGCGCTCCAGGCAATATTGGCGAAGACGGTCGAGATCGGGCTGCGCACCCGACAGGATCAGCGCAGTCTCCCCGCCGGCCGAATAGCCGATCACGCCCACCTTGCCGTCGTTCAGATAAGGCCCGAGCAATGCGTCGTCACGGGCCGCTGTGATGGCGGCACTCACCTGCAGCGGTCGGCCATAGAGATTACTCAAGGTACCCAGGCGGCTATGGTCGCGGGCGTTGTCGCCTGGATGCACCACGGCCACCACGACAAAGCCCTGACGTGCCAGCGAGGTGGCCAGGTAGTGCAAGGCCAGCGGGCTGCCAGTGTTGCCGTGGGAGAGCACCAGCAGCGGGAACTGGCCAAGGGCGACCGGAGCCTCTTCAGCGACCTCGACCGGGTAACCGTCGATGTGCAGGCTGTGGGGAGTACCTTGGGCCGGATAAAAGGCGAGTGCCTGCATGGGGCGGGCATCGACCGGGTCATCCAAGATCATGTGGTGCAGGCCGGCCACCCAGGATGCCGCCTCGGCAGTGGGCAACAGGCCGCCAAGCAGGAGCAGTGCCAGCAAGCAAGGGGCAATGTTCATCAGCCGCTATTCCACGCGCAGCGAGGGGATAGCGTGAGGATAGAACTGCCCAGTGTGATGGCAGATGAAAAATGGATGAAAAAACCGGCTGGCGCGTCTGCGACAGCCGGTTTGTCACAAGGGCCGATCAGGCCGCCGCGAACAGCGCGTTGGCAATCTGCGCCTGGGCGGCGTCGATGGCCTTGCTGCGGTGTTCCGGGCCGTAGGCCAGGCCTTGGGCGCGAACGATCTCCAGGTCGGTGATGCCGATGAAACCCAGGAACACATTGAGGTAGTCCTCATGGCCAACCCCGGTCGGCTGGCCTGCGTGCACACCGCCGGCAGTCGATACCAGCACCACTTTCTTGTCACCGCACAGGCCCTGCGGGCCAGCTTCGGTGTAGCTGAAGGTCTTGCCGGCAACGGCGACACGGTCGATCCAGGCCTTGAGCTGGGTCGGCACGCCGAAGTTGTACATCGGCGCACCGATGACCACGGCGTCGGCGGCCAGGAATTCGTCCAGGGTTTCGGCGCTGAGCTTGGCCTCGAACGCCTGCGCGGCGTCACGCACGCCTTCTGGCGTACCTGCAGCCACCAGGGTAGCTGCGGAGAAGTGAGCGATGGCATCGGCGGCCAGGTCGCGGTACACCACTTCGATACTCGGGTCGGCGGCTTTCCAGGCTTGGACCACTTCACGGCTCAGTTGGCGCGAGGCGGAATTGTCGCCCAGGATGCTCGAATCGATGTGCAACAGTTTCATGGGACTCTCCTGCGAATGAAGACCGCGGCGTTGGGCGATCACAATGGGGAGAATCCTACCGAGGCGCCTAATGAGTGATAAGTCAGTAAAAATGCGTTAGTTTGTCCCACAGATAGAACAGTGAGCCCCTGCGATGCAAGACCTCAACGACCTCTTTTATTTCGCCCGCGTGGTCGAAGCCGGCGGTTTTGCGGCTGCCGGGCGCCAGCTGGGCATCCCCAAGTCGCGCCTGTCGCGACGCATCGCCGAGCTTGAAGAGCGCCTGGGCACCCGCTTGCTGCAACGCACCACGCGCCAGCTCAAGCTGACCGCCGTGGGCGAACGCTACCTGCACCATTGCCAGTCCATGCTATTGGAGGCCGAGGCCGCCGACGAGGTGGTGGCAAGCATGAGCAGCGAACCCCGTGGGCGCTTGCGAGTGTCTTGCCCGGTGGCTTTGGCCCATGCGTTCCTGCCGCAGGTGATCAGCCGCTTCCTGGAACAATACCCACAAGTGCAATTGGACATGGTCTTGCTCAACCGCCGCGTCGACCTTATTTCGGAGGGCATCGACGTTGCCCTGCGGGTGCGTGACCTGGGTGACGAAGACCCGGCACTGGTCACCCGCCGGCTGCGTCAGGCACAGATGCAACTGGTCGCCGCGCCGGGCTTCGCCGACCATATCCGCGAGCCGGCCGAACTGGCCTCGTTGCCGGTGCTTGGCGCAGCAGAGGCAGACCGGCTGGTGCATTTTCGCCTGCTCGGGCCCCAGGGCCGCCAACAGGACATTGCCCTGGAGCCGCGCCTGGCAATTGATGATTTTGTGGTGCGCAACGCTGCCGTGCGCGCCGGGCTAGGCTTTACCGCCCTGCCCAGCATGTTTTGCGAAGAAGAACTGGCACGCGGCGAACTGGTGCGCCTGTTGCCCGACTGGTCGTTGCCTGGCGGCTACCTGCAGGCGGTGTACCCCCACCGGCGTGGTTTGTTGCCGGCAGTACGGGTATGGATCGACCACCTGGCGGCGTCGTTCGAGGCATGTGGAGAGCGTTATGTCTAAACACACAATGAACGAAGCGCAGGTTGCCGCCTTCTGTCTGAGCCTGCCTGGGGCGCAGGAAGACTACAAATGGGGCGGTATCCGGGTGTTTTCGGTCGCCGGCAACAAGATGTTCGCGGTACTCGATCTTGCGGGTGCGGGGTTGTCGTTCAAGGTGGCCGATGAGCTGTTTCTGGGCTACTGCGACCGGCCCGGCGTGCGCCCGGCCCCCTATCTGGCGCGGGCGCGGTGGATCAGCATGGCAGCGCCCTACCCCATGGGCAGGGATGAGCTATGCGACCTGCTGCAGCGCTCGCATCAACTGGTGGTGCGACGACTGGCGAAGCGATTGCAGGTGGGTTTGCTGATGTGAATCGCCTGGGGCGCCAGGCAGCCGTTATATCAACGACGCAAGCTGCCCCAGAAACAGGTGGTCGGCCCAGAACGCTTGATGTACCAGCACAATCCCCCAGAACACGACCTGATACGACACCTTGCGGGTCTTGTGGCGAAACAACTGCTGGGCCACCAGTGCGCCCGGCCAGCCTCCCAACAACTCACTGGCGTGCAGCACCTTTTCGGGCGTGCGCCACGCCTGGGTGCGGGCCTGGTGCTTGTCTTGCCAGTACAGCAACAGGGTGATCAGGCTCGCCGCCGGATATACCGCCAACGGCCACCATGAGCCCCCGCGCCACGCCATTTGCGCCGCACCCACTGCCGGGAGCAGGCACAGCGCAGCCAGCATCAGCAGTTTCAGGCGTACGTTGCGTACACCCTCCACTTTGCGAGCGGCGCCCTCCTTGGCCGTTTGTGTGCGCGCCATGTCAGGGGTGCGCCGTCGACCAGTCGACCCAACCAAACTGCCAGGTCGCCAGAATCAGCAGGCCAAAGACGATACGGTACCAGGCAAACGCCGCATAGCTGTGGTTGGCGATGAACTTGAGCAATGCACGCACCGCGATCATGGCGAAGATGAACGAGGTGACGAACCCCAGGGCAAACACCGGCAGGTCATCGGGCTGGAACAGGTGGCGGTACTTGTAACCCGAGTACACCGCCGCGCCGACCATGGTCGGCATCGCCAGGAAGAACGAGAACTCGGTGGCTGCCTTGCGCGACAGGCCAAACAGCAGGCCGCCGATGATGGTCGAACCTGAACGCGAGGTACCGGGGATCATCGCCAGGCACTGGACGAAGCCGATCTTGAGGGCGTGCGACCAGCGCATTTCATCGACATGCTCGACCTGCACACGGTGCGTGCGGCGCTCGGCCCAGAGCATGATCACACCGCCGATCACCAGCGCCGTCGCCACGGTGATCGGGTTGAACAGGTATTCATGGATCAGGTCGGCAAACAACACACCCAACACCAGGGCCGGAAGGAACCCCAACAGCAGGTTGGCGCTGAAGCGCCGCGCCGTCGGCTGGCTGCGCAGGCCGAAGACCACCTCGAAAATCTTGCGCCGAAACTCCCACACCACCGCAAGGATGGCCGCCAGCTGAATGATGATGTTGAAGGCCATGGCCCGTTCGCCATCGAAGCCGATCAGGTCGGCAACGATGATCTGGTGCCCGGTGCTGGAGATCGGCAGAAACTCTGTCAGCCCTTCGACCACGCCTAAGATGATTGCCTGGAAGGCAGTCCAAAAATCCATCATTCCCCCGTTGGAGCGCTGCACGTTGCAGGCCCCTTGTTCTTGGTTTGCTTGTGTTTGCCGAATGCGGCGCGGCTTTTTACAGCGATGCTGGGACCAGCGCCAGCAGAAAAGTTCAGTCTGCCTAAAGGTTTCATCTTTCGCGGCCGAAATCCTATCAGAGCGGCTTTGCAATGGCTTGCACGGCAACCTGCAGACTAGGCGAAAAATGGCACTTAGCCATTAGTCGTGTGGGGGTCAGACACAAAGCATGCTTGGATGCACTTGAATAACAAGAACAAGGCTGGAGTGCCGTCAATGAAGAGCTTGAGGTCGATGTCGATCAGCCGCCGCCTGTGGCTGATCCTGTTGGTTGCAGTGGCGATGCTGGTCATTCTTGGCCTGCTCATGCTACGTCAGATCCAGGGTGATCTGTACCAGGCCAAGGCCGAGAAAACCCGTCACGTAGTACAGACGGCCGCGGGTGTACTGGCCTACTACCAGGGCCTTGAGGCCGCCGGTACGTTGAGCCGCGAAGCGGCCCAGCAGCAAGCCCTGCAGGTAGTGCGCACGCTGCGCTACGACCACGATGACTATTTCTGGATCAATGACCTGGGGCCGACGATGATCATGCATCCGGCCAACCCCAAGCTCGATGGCCAGGATCTCTCGGCCGTTCGCGACCCTGACGGCTTTGCCGTGTTCAACGAGATGGCCGCACTCGCCCGCAGCCAGGGCGAAGGTCCGGTTAACTACCGGTGGCCCAAGCCCGGTGCCAGCGAGCCGGTTGCCAAGACGTCATACATACAACTGTTCAAGCCCTGGGGCTGGATCATCGGCTCTGGTGTCTACATCGACGACGTGCAGGCCGAGTTCGCCCGCCAGTTGCGCGATGCGTCACTGCTAGGTCTGGGCATTGCCCTGCTGATGGCCCTGGTAGTCAGGCTCATCGCCCGCAGCATCGCCCGGCCATTGCAGGAGGCGGTGCAAGCCATGGGCAACATTGCCAGTGGCGAAAGCGATCTGACCCGGCGCCTGGACGTGCATGGACGTGACGAGATCACTCATCTGGGCGAGCATTTCAACCGCTTCAACGGCAAGCTGCAGGGCGTGGTCGGCCAATTGCAGGGGGCCGCGCATGCACTGGCGCAATCAGCCGGGCACGTGGGTAGTAACGCGGGTGCCGCGCAACAGCACAGCGCCCAGCAGTCAATGCAAATGGACCAGGTAGCCACCGCTGTCAACGAAGTGACCTATGCGGTACAGGACGTGGCCAAGACCGCCGAGCAGGCCGCCGTTGAAATGCGCGCAGCGCAACAGCAGGTGGAGCATGGCCAGCAGGCCATCCACGGCAGCCTGCAGCAGATCGACTGCCTTTCGGCCACCATCGACCAGGCCGTGCAGGTGATTCGCGACCTGGCCGGGCACAGCTCGAAGATCGGTGGGGTGCTGGACGTGATCCGTTCCATCGCCGAGCAGACCAACCTGCTGGCGCTCAACGCAGCCATCGAGGCGGCCCGCGCTGGCGAGCAGGGCCGCGGCTTTGCCGTGGTGGCCGATGAGGTGCGCCTGCTGGCCCAACGCAGTGCGCAGTCGACCGCGGAGATCCACACCATGATCGAGCACCTGCAAAGCCAGTCGGACGCTGCAGTCCGGGCCATCGACACCAGCAGCCAAGCCTCGCGCCAGACCGTCGAGCAGGCCCGCGAGGCAGGCTCGAGCCTGGACGCCATCAGCCAGGCGCTGCACAACCTCACCGTGCTCAATGCCACGATCGCCAGCGCCACATTGCAGCAGTCCCATGTGGTCGAAGACATCAACCGCAGTGTGCTCGACACCGCCGGGCTGTCGCAGCAAACCGCCAATGCTGCGCGCCAGTCGAGCGATGCGGGCATGGCACTGGGCCGCTTGAGTGAAGAGCTGGAGCAACTGCTGCGCCAGTTCCGGGTGTGAGCTTACCGCGCTGATCGGCCCAACCGCCGCCAGCGCGGCGCTCATCGAGGGGCGCCGGCTTGGCCCGAAACCTCGGGCCTTCTACTCCTACCCTGCCACACACGCTACAATCGCGCCCCCTTTCCAGCCACCAAGGATTCGCCGATGTCCGGCCTCGAACTCATCGCCGCCGTGCTTGGCGTCACTGCGGTGTGGCTCACCGTGAAACAGAACGCCTGGTGTTGGCCGATCGGCCTGGTGATGGTGCTTATATATGGCTGGCTGTTTTTCGAGGTGAAGTTGTATTCGGGCATGCTCCTGCAACTGGCCTACGCCGGGCTGCAGCTGTATGGCTGGTGGCAATGGAAGCGCCCAGGGCAGGTCGAGCACGCCCGCCAGGTGTCGCGCCTGCGGACCGGCGCCCTGCTTAGCGGACTCACGGCAGGCCTGGTGCTCAGTGGGGCATTGGGCGCGGCCATGGCGCACTGGACCGATGCGGCGCTGCCTTGGCTCGACGCTACGCTGACCGGGTTCAGCCTAGTCGCACAACTGTGGATGGCACAAAAGCGCGTGCAGTGCTGGCTGCTGTGGATCGTGGTCGACGTGGCCTATGTGGGCCAGTACCTGCACCAGCAGCTGTACTTCACCGCCGGTTTCTTCGCCGTGCTCACTGTAATTGCCGTGCGTGGCTGGCTGGAGTGGCGCCGTGACCCGGCGCTGCAAGCGGCCAAGGTGCTGCCATGAAGGTGCTGGTACTGTGCGGCCCCGAGTCCAGCGGCAAGAGCTGGCTCAGTGGCGAGATCCAGGCACATTTCGGCGGTGTGGTGGTAGGCGAATACGTGCGCCACTTCATCGACCAGCAATGCCGCGACACCTGTTATGCCGACATCACCCCCATCGCCCAGGGCCAGTTGCGCTGGGAAGACCAGGCCCGGGGGCAGGCCCCGGAGCTGCTCATTCTCGATACCCACCTGCTCAGCAACATGCTCTGGAGCCGCACACTGTTTCACGACTGCCCGCCCTGGCTGGAGCAAGCCTTGCTTGCGCGCCACTACGACCTGCACCTTTTGCTCAGCCCGCAGGGGGTGGGTTGGGTGGCCGACGGCCAACGCAGCCAGCCGGACCTAGCAGACCGTCAGACCTTCTTTGATGACAGCCTGCAATGGCTGCAACACCATCGGCAAGCACTGCAGATCATCGAAGGTGACTGGCCCCAACGCAGTGCAGCTGCGCTGCATGCGGTACACCGCTTGCTACACGGGCAAACACCCGCCTGCGCCACCGAGTGTTAAACCGGTGACACACTTGGAGGCGGCGTAAGCCCCGTCGTTGCGCGCTCCTGCCCCCCTTTGAGGGAACAGTGTCACACGGGTGATACATCGCCGGAAAAAGCCCTTCGAGCAACGCCCATTGCGGGCAAAACGCCATTTTGCGGAAATACTGTCTCAGCGCTGATACAGCAACTTACCGCCGCGCCCAAGCAGTCGGTGTAAGCCGCTGATTGCAAAGCATTACCAAAAAGCGGCACGCGTTCTGCTCTCCTTCCTCGCAACGCTGTATTTGGCCAGCGCTCGAAGAAGGAATTGCCGTCATGGGGAAACTGGATAAAGGCACGTGCCGCCTCCTGTTGGTCGGTTGTGCATTGGCCGCGAGCTTCAGCGTGCCCGTGCAGGCCGAGAACGGGATCATCGTCATCACCCGTGATGTGCAGCCGCGCATCGCCACCCGCGCGCCCCTGGCGCCCGACCCCTACCCGACCACCGCTAACGCCAACCCGTCCGCGTACGTGCTCAAACAGACCAACGAGTTGAGCGATGGTGACTTTGCCGGCATCAGCAGCGGTGCAGGCATCAGTTCGCTTATCACCCAGCAGACCAACAACCTGGGTGGCAACATCAATACCCAGACGCAACTGCCCAACCTTGCCGCAGGCCGTGGCACGGGCTCGGGCAGCGGCATCGCCAACATGGTCAATTCAAGCGTGCAGCGTGGCCTGGCGCCCCTGCAGATCCTGACCGGAGGCCAATGAGATGAGGCATGTGCTGTTCATCCTGGCCTCGCTCTGCTGTGCCCCGGCACTGGCCCAATCCCCGGTCCCTGTGATCAATGAGGCCACCATCGACACGTCCGGTGCGCAGTACCAGGGCAATTTCAGCGTCAACCAGGCGGCCGGCGACCTGCAGCAGCAAGCCAACGCCCGAGCGTTCGCGATCGGCCAGGGGGCCAGCGCGACCACGCAGATCCGCCAACGCCAGAATGCCCCCGTAGACCCCAACATGGACGCCCGTTCCAGCATCCAGGGTGACGCCTTCAGCCGTGGCAGTGGCGCCCTGGGTGTGAACCAGAGCGCCGGTGCCAACACCCAACAAGCCAACGCGCTGCGTATCAGCATCGGTGCACAGCCGCAAAGTCTCGACGACAGCGTCCTCCTGCAACAGAACGTGGCGCTGGTCTACAACTCCGATGCAACTGGCTCTGCACCTGGCCATCGCCAGGTCACCACGAGTGACCAGGCCTTCACCGGTAGCCGTGGGGTGATCCAGTTGAATCAGAGCGCAGGGGTGGGAAACCGCATGGCCAACACCCTCAGCGTCCGGGTCGCGGACTGACCCAAACAGGTAAGAACAACACTTAACCTAAAGAAGACGGAGAAACACCATGAAACCCTCGATGGCAATCAAGCCTCTGGTTTTCGCAATTGCTGCGGTCATGGCTGTTGCCGCACAAGCGGATCAGAACGACCGGCGTGGTCACGGCAATAACAACAATCACACACCCCCGGCAAAAACGGTCTACACCAGTGCCACGGCCAAGGCCACAGACGCACAAAGCAGCACCGGTAACCGCATCCACAACGAAGGCACCGTCAACGAAGCCGAGATGAGCAGTTCTGCCGCCGGCGCAAGTGGCAACGTGGGCGTCAACGTAGCTGCCGGTAACGGCAACCAACAAGACAACGCGGCGGCCATCGCCAACACCGCGTCCGACAATGCTGCGATCGACAACAGCTTCGTCTTCGGCAGCGCTACTGCCACTGCCAAAGTCGATCAATACAGTAACAACAACACGGTTAGCAACTGGTCGACCCAAAGCTCCGCCGTCATGAGCGGCTCGGCTGACGGCAGCAGCGGCAACGTGGGCATCAACATTGCTGGCGGCGACCTGAACCAGCAGAAAAATACCATGGCCATTGCCAACAACAGTGCGCCAATTGGTACCTCCACCGCTACCGCTTCTGCTAATCAGAACGGCCCGGGCCTGACCGTCAACAACTACGCAGACCGTGAATACCGCGTGGATACGCTGACCTTCACCACCTCGTCCAGCGGTTCGTCCTCACGCAATGGCACGTTCGACGCCAGCGTCGACAAGAGCTCCAGTTCCAGCTTCAACGTAGCCGGTTCCAACAGCAGCAGTGCCAGCGGCTCCCACAGCAGCAGTGCCAGTGGGTCCAACAGCGCCAATGCCAGCGGCTCCAGCAGCTGGAATGCCAGCGGTGCCAACAGTGGCAGCGCAAGCTCCTCTTCGAGTGCTTCTGTGAACGCCTCGCTGACCGCCGCCGCCACCGCTGCCGCCACTGTGACCACGGATGATGGCCGCCGCGAGCGCACCCGCAGCGCTACCTTCGATGGCTCGCTCGACGCCTCGCTCAACGCGTCGATCGACAAGTCGAATGAAAGCGCCTACGACAACTCGTACACCAAGTCCCACGATAGTTCGTTCGAAAAATCGTATGACTCTTCGTACGACAAGACCCGCCAATCCTCGTACGACAAGTCCCGCGAATCGGCGTACGAAAAATCCGGTGAGAAAGCATCGCAATCTTCGGACAGCATCTCGAAGAGCTACAGCGAGGCCAACTCGTTTGACCTGAGCAACACTGTTTCCTTCCAAGTGCTGACCCCGACCGGCTGGGCCAACCCTGTGACCAACACCGCAACCCTGAGTGGTTCGGTCAATGGTGGCAGCGGCAACCTGGGCGTCAACGTGGCAGCCGGTGTGGGCAACCAGCAAAGCAACTCGCTGGCCATCTCCAACACCTCGATGTAACCGCTGTGGCCTGGAGGCCCCCTTCGGGGGGCCTTCTTTCAACCGTATTCATCGGGGGCATCGAACATGCGCATTATCGCCTTGGCATTGCTGCTGTGCATGGCCAGTGTGAGCGAGGCAGCCCAAATGCCGCTATCCGTCCTGCCGGGCGGCGCGGTGATCTACAAGCCTATCCAGAGCATACGCGAACGCAAGTTCGCCGACCTGGTGCAACAGAAGACCGACTTCAGTTGCGGCGCCGCGTCGCTGGCGACCATCCTGCGCCAGGCCTATTGGCTGGACGTGGACGAGCAACACGTCATCGAAGGCATGCTGGCCAACGCCGACGAGGACCTGGTGCGCACCCAAGGCTTCTCGATGCTCGACATGAAACGCTACGTGGAAAGCCTGGGCATGCGTGCACGGGGTTACCGAGTGGCTCCCGAGACCTTGCACGACATTCGCATTCCGGTGGTAGTGCTGATGGACATCCGCGGCTACAAGCACTTCGTCGTGATGCAGAAGGTCGACCGTGGCTGGGTGTACATCGGTGATCCGGTTCTGGGCCACAAACGCTTCAAGATCGACGATTTCGTCAAAGGCTGGAACGGCATCATCTTCGCCATCATCGGCCAGGGCTACGACAAGACCAACGCCCTGCTCGACCCACCGCTGCCGCTCAGCGCCAAGAACCGCATCAATAACTTCAGCCCGGTTAAGGACGCGGAATTGATGGATTTTGGCTTTATCCAAAGCGACTTCTTCTAATGACAAGGGGCATGACGCCCAAGACGTCCAGGAGCATCCCATGAAGACTGCACTGTGGCTGGCTGCCATTTGCCTGGCCGCCAGTTTGCCGACCCAGGCACAGACGTTCAAACCCATTGAACTGAAGGATCAGGAGCTGGCGAACTTGCGCGGGCGTTATGTGTTACCAGGGCGGATCGTCAGCTTTGGCATCGTCATGACCAGCACTTGGCAAAACGCCAACGGCGAAGTGATTGGCGCAACGTCCTCGATGCAGATCCAGCAAAACACCATCAAGCCGCAGTTCTATGTATCGATGATCAACGAGAAAGGCAATGGCTCCTCACAGCCGCAAAACCCCGGCACTGGCACCGTCACCGGTGGCGGCGGCCTCAATACCACCCAAGGCGTGACCCAGGCGGTACGCGCTGCCGGCGACTACAACACGGCTTACAACAACGTCGACATCAATGTCAGCAAGGGCAACGAAGCACCCGCCGTGCAGCCGCAGGGCCAGGCTCTGGCCGCAGGCTCGACCCTGGTAGGCGCCAACGGTGCCGGTTCACTGAGCGTTTCGGCTGCAGGTTCCGGCGTGCAGCTCGACATCGTTGCCAACAACAACCAGGGCAGCACCATGCAACGACTGGCCCAAGGTGGGTTGATGCAGAACGCTACCCTGCTGGGCGCCGGCAACCAGGTGCGCAACCTGACCTCGCTCAATGTGGTGCTGCGCGACGGCCCCGCCGCTGCCGGCCCGATGAACGCCAATCTTGATCAGCTCAAAGGCCTTCGCAATTCCGGATACTGATCTACGCTCAGTCTCATCGAACAAGTAGTCAGAAGGGACGGCTAATCCATGCATCGTATGTTTACGTTGAGAGCTATCGTTTGTTTGACTACCTTGGCTCCGGCTGGCCTGCTTGAAGCGGCATCCGACCCACAGGTTGAAGCACTAAAACAAGAACTTATCGCGCTGAAACAACGTTACGAAGCCCAACAGAATGCATTGATGGTACTGGAACAACGCCTGCGCCAGGTCGAAGAAGCACCGCCCGCTCCGGCGCCGAGGCGCCTGACCAAGTCGCCAAGCGAAGGGGTCAAGGGCGGCCAGACGGTGGCGTCCGGTGCGCCAGGCAGCTCGTCCAGCTCTTATGGGCAATCGCTCAAGGACGACTCGGAACCGGCGCAAAGCGTTTCCAACCTCTATGACGAGGCCAGCGGTTTCTTTGGGGGCGGCAAGTTCAGCGTAGAGACCGGCCTGACCTACACCCACTACGACACCCGTGCCCTGACGCTCAACGGCTTTCTGGCGCTCGACTCGATTTTCCTCGGCAATATCAATATCGACCGCATCAAGGCGGACAACTGGACCCTGGACCTGACTGCCCGTTACAACGTCGACCAGCGTTGGCAGTTCGATATCAACGTTCCGGTCGTCTATCGTGAGTCCACCTACTCTTCCGGCGGTGCCGGGGGGGCTGCCGGGGTGAGTTCGGACGGCACCGTCACCCGTGACCCGACCATCGGCGACATCAACGTCGGCGTGGCCTACAAGTTCATCGACGAATCGGAAAGCTGGCCTGATGCGGTGGCCACGCTGCGTGTCAAAGCGCCGACCGGCAAGGACCCTTACGGCATCAAGCTCATCCAGGATCCTGGCAACGACAACCTGGCCATTCCAGAAGACTTGCCGACCGGCAACGGTGTGTGGGCGATCACGCCCGGCATCTCGCTGGTCAAGACATTCGACCCGGCCGTGCTGTTCGGTAGCCTGTCCTACACCTACAACATGCAGGATTCGTTCAGCGACATCAGCCCCACGGTCAACACCAAGGTGCCGGGCGACGTGAAACTCGGCGACTCCTGGCAGATCGGCGGCGGTATTGCATTCGCCTTGAACGAGAAGATGAGCATGTCGTTCTCGGTCACCGACCAGTTCGCCCGCAAGAGCAAGATCAAACCCGATGGCGGTGACTGGCAGTCGATCAGCAACAGCGACTACAACGCCGCCAACTTCAACATCGGCTTGACCTTCGCCGCCAGCAACAACCTGACCATCGTGCCCAACTTGTCGATCGGCCTGACCGACGACGCACCGGACTTCTCCTTCAGCCTGAAATTCCCGTATTACTTCTGACCTTGCCAGGCCGGGCCCGCGGTGCGGGCTCGGCTTTTGGTAACCAACCTTGTAGCCCCCGGCTTTCCTGACCCCAGCCTGTTATCATCACTCACAGTTATGTGACGTTTTAACGGCAATTAAGGAAAGTTTTCGTGAAAAACCTGCTCGGCCACCCGCATACCCGGCTCGTCGCCCTGGCGTCCCTGGTGCTGGTGATTCCCCTTGCTGCGCGCGCGCTTCTGGGGTGGTCCAACCCGCTCGGCTTTATCTCAGACCTGGCGCTCGGTATCCTGCTGTTGGTGCTTTTGCACGGCCGGCCCTGGTGGCTCGCCGCGCCTGTGCTGCTGGCATGGGCCGTGCTGTGGGTGGCGTCAGCCGAACTGGTCAGTGCCGTTGGCCGGCTACCGACCAGCGCCGACCTGGGCTATCTGTTCGACCCCCAATTCATGGAGAACTCCACCGGTGGCGGGCTGGCCCACCCTTGGCTACCCGGTTTGCTGGCTGCAGGTCTGCTGAGCTGGTCGGTCAGCGTGTGGCGCAGTCGTGCACGACTGGCTGCACGGTTGCCACTGAGCACCTTGGCCGTGCCTTTGGTACTGTTCGGCCTGCATTGGGGCAGCCAGCGCCTGGTCCCCTCCGATGCCGACCAGTGGCGTCAGTACAACCTCTCCCACCAGCTACTCTCCGCTGGCGTTGCCAACCTGCAGTACCGCGCCCTTGGATGGGCCGGACAGCAACAACCAGTCACCCCACTGCCCAGCAGTGGCCTGACCCAGTCCGACCTGCATGGCCAGAAACTGCTGAGCGCCCCCGGTAGTGCCCGCAACCTGCTGGTCATCACCCTCGAAGGCATCCCGGGCGCCTATGTACGGCCCAATCGCCAGGCGCTGCACAGCCGATTCGAAGAAGATCTGATGCCCAAGCTCAGCCACTGGGCGGAGCGCGGTATGAACACGCCCGACTATGTCGTGCATACCCATCAGACCATTCGCGGCCTGTATGCCATGCTGTGCGGCGACTACGACAAGCTGGCCAATGGCACGCCCAAAGGTGTGGAACTGCTCACCCAGCACCAGCGCAACCAGGCCTGCTTGCCGGCGCAACTGCGCGAGGCCGGCTTTACCACCCATTACCTGCAGGGCGCGGGCCTGCGTTTCATGGCCAAGGACCGCATCATGCCGCACATCGGCTTCGACGCGGTTCATGGCCTGGAATGGTTCAGCAATGACAATTACCTGGAGTTCCCCTGGGGCAAGGATGATCGGGCGTTCTTCGAGGGTGCCCTTGACTACGTGGGCCAACTGCGGCAACAGCAGCGCCCTTGGATGCTCACCCTGCTGACCGTGGGCACCCACCAGCCCTACTCGGCGCCCGCCGACTACCTGGAGCGTTATGACACCCCCAAACAAGCGGCGGTAGCTTACCTGGACGATGCGATCGGTGGGTTCCTCGACAGCCTCGAGCGCCAGGGTGTGCTCAAGGACACCCTGGTCGTCGTGACCTCGGACGAATCACACGGCATCGACGGCGTACGCCTGGCTTCTTCCTGGGGTTTCAACCTGACCCTGGCCCCCGAACAGGCGCAATTGCCACGCATCAAGCAAGGCACCTATGGCCACATTGACCTGTCCACGTCGCTGCTCGACTACTTTGCCCTGCCGATTCCAGTCGCTTTGGCGGGCCGCTCCCTGTATCGCGACTACGACAGTGGCCGGGAGATGATCTCGTACACCAACGGCATGCTGCGGTACCACGACGGCCAGGGCGTCCTCACCGAGTGCGACTTCCAGCAGCGCTGCCGTCGCTATGCCAGTGAGGGGTTCATCGCCGACCAGGCTCAATACCTCGGCCTTGGCGACAATGTCCTGGGGCAGCAGATCGCCGGCCTTGCTGGTGTGCTCGACCAGTCCCTGCTGCAAACCCCGCTCAACCTGCGTTACCAGTTCGGGGGGCCGTCGCCGATCCAGCTACAGGCACGCATTCGTGATGACTGGGCAGATAACCTGATTGGCGCGCAGTACCTGGAAATGCCAGAAGGTTCGCACACCCGGGTACGGGTCAAGGTGCGTGCTCTCGACCCGCAGCACGCTGCCTATATACAGCTTAAAGCCAAGGAGCGGGAACAGGATGTAGCACTGGGTTTGCCCGAGGAGATCCGGGTAACCGCCGACGAGCCGTTGGAGATGGAGTTCGGCTTCGACAACCCGACGCTGCGCAAAGCATTCTCCTTCCACTTGCTGGGCTATGGCGGTGGCGAGGTCGAGGTCAGTGAGTTCAGTGTGATCACGGCGCTGCCGGGCGAGGAAGAACCGCTTGAGGATCTGTCTGACGGGCATATTGCCCAATCGAGCTGATCCGCCGCCTGTGCTGCTGTAATTGCCGGGGGTTAGCGGATCTGATGCTTGTGCAGCAGGCGGTAAAAGGTCGGGCGCGATACCCCCAGCACTTTGGCAGCAATGCTCAGGTTGTTGCTGTGCCTGTCCAGTACGTCACACAGTGCTTGGCGCTCGGCCCGATGCTTGTAGTCTTCCAGGGTGCCCAGCGGCTGCTCCTCGCGCTCCAGCTCTTGCAGGCCAAGGTCCTGGGCTTCGATCTGCCGGCCTTCGGCCAACACCAGCCCCCGCCGCACACGGTTGGCCAGCTCTCGAACATTGCCCGGCCAGGTGTGGCGCCCCATGGCTGCCAGGGCGTGATCGCTGAACGAGCGCGGCCGGCGGCCTGTCTCCAGGCTGTAGAAATGCGAAAAATGGTTGGCCAGCATCGAAAGGTCACCATGCCGGTCGCGCAAGGGTGCAGTCACCACCTGCAGCACATTCAGCCGGTAGTACAAGTCCTCACGAAAACGCCCCTGCTCGATGGCTTTTTCCAAGTCGACATGGGTCGCTGCCAACACCCGTACATCAACCGGTATCGGCTGGCTACCCCCGACCCGCTCGATATGCTTCTCCTGCAGGAACCGCAGCAGATTGGCCTGCAGCTCCAGCGGCAGGTCGCCGATCTCGTCGAGGAACAACGTGCCACCATGCGCCGCTTCGATGCGGCCCACCTTGCGCTGATGCGCACCGGTGAAGGCTCCTTTCTCATGTCCGAACAGCTCGGACTGGATCAGATGCTCCGGTATGGCCCCGCAATTGATGGCAATGAACGGCATCTCGCAACGCTGTGATTGGCGGTGCAGTGTACGCGCCACCAATTCCTTGCCCGTGCCACTTTCGCCGCGTATGAGCACCGGCGATTCGGTGGGCGCCAGTTTGCCCAGCAATTTGCGCAGTTCGATAATCGGTTGGCTGTCACCCAACAGCTCGTGCGCCAGCCCGTCGACCGGTACTGCACCCTTGCCACGCAAGCGCGCCATGCCAAAGGCGCGCCCCAGCGTTACCAATACCCGTGAAACGTCGAACGGTAGGGTATGGAAATCGAAAAACCATTCGCAGACGAAGTCACCAACGTTCTGCATCCGCAACTGCTCGGCGTTGAGCACCGCGATCCATTCGGTGTTGCTGCGTTTGATCATGTCCTTGACGGCATCCGGGTGGCGCAGGTGCGACGCGTGCAGACGCAACAGGCCGATATCGCAACGGTGCTCCAACGCCAGATCCAGGCTGCAGCTGTGGACGTCCCAGCCGGCGCTTTCCAGGCCTGGAAGCAGGCGGTGACAATCGTCGCACGGGTCGACGATGAGCAAGCGGCGAAGGGAGGCGGTTTCCGGCATGACCGATCCTTGGCGCCAATTTGTGGTTTTTTTTGGCAAAACAGTAAGTTGCGGCGCCTGTTTAACAGTAGCAACGAACTTGACGGCGCCCAGTACCGTTTGTCTGCCAAGTTCTCTTCTTTTTTGCGCAACGCCGGGAATTTTTCAACGTTATCAGCGTCACAGGCGGCGCAGGAAAAAAATCTTTATTGCATGAAAAAAAATACAACGCGGGTGTGACTCCACCCCTAACTTGGAGCATCAGTACAAGTAACCCCGCGCTGCAGATCGCCATCGACTGAAGCGACATTGCAGTACCGCGGACTTCATATGAATGTTTGGGACCAACAGAGAGACCGAACCATGAATGCCCCGCTCCGTGTCAACGAAGCACTGCTGATTGCTGACCACGCATTCGAACCCTTCCAGTGCGTAGCCTGGGATGCACCCAATGGCACTGGTGAACTGAGCCTGGCAGTGATCGACCGGACCAGCACCCGCATTGGCAGCAAACAAGTCTCCTCGCGCATCTATTCCGACCCGGCCCAGTGGGCCAGCCTGATCGAAGAAGTGCGCGCCGAACTGAGCCAGAAAGGTTATGACCTGCAGCCTTGGTCGATGCCCAAGTAATAGCCGCGGTGGCTTGCAAGTGCGTACCCAGCGCGCACTTGCATCACGCGCTAATTACCCAGTGCGGTAATATTTCTATTGCGACATAGTGTCGCGCCAGCTGTGTTGGTTATTACTCAGTTCTTTACCTTGAACTGCTCAAGGTGCTGGTATTGGGCCTGTAATTGTTCGGCCAAAAGACGTGCACGCCCCAGGCGAACCGGCGCCAACTCCATGTCCACCAGCAGTGTGGCACAAGGCAGCGGTTGCACGGCCTGCCAACGCTGCAGGCGACCATCGGTAAAGATCAGGCAGCGCTGCGTCTCGTGAGGGTGGGCCTTGTGCCGCGCTTGTAACCAACGCTGGGCCTGTTCCAACGCGGCGATCAGCGGCGTCCCCCCTCCAGCCCCCAGTGCTTGCAGCCATGGCTGCAAAGCTGCCGAAGCCTTCAGGCCATGGCGTTGCCACTGCGGTGTACCGCCGCTGGCCGTGAGCAATGCCAAACGGGCGCGCTGGCGATACGCCTGGTCGAACAGAGTGGCCAACAGCCCTTTGCTTTGGGCCAGCGCCTGGTGACGTCGGGTCGACGCCGAGGCATCGACTATCACCAGCCATAACTCGGCAGTGCGGGCCTTGCGCTGCTGCCAGCAGAGGTCCTGGCGCAGTCGCGGGCGGCCCTTGAGCAACGTGGGAAGCCAAGCCACGGCACCTATACCGGCCGCCACTGCCCGGCCACGGGTGGCACCAGGCTGCTTACCAAGCCGGGGCATGGCATCCGTCACCTTCAAGCCAGATGGGCGGATGCTCAGGGCTTTTTTGCCCAGTCTGGCACCTCGCGCCGGGCACCGCTGGCCACCGGTTGCGCCGGCAGCGCCCCCCAATCGCCCTGGCCGCCCTGGCTTTGCGTATCCTGGCGGCCGGCCGGAGGCGGGGTAGACGGCTGCACGGCGTCGGGGGACACGCGGCGCCGATGGCGCAATGCGAACTCCGCCACAGCGTCCACATCGCCCTCCTCAATCGTTTCACCCCCTCGCCAGGCACAATGTGCCCGGGCAGCACGCAACCAGACCAAGTCTGCACGCAGGCCATCAACCCCAGCGGCGTAGCAACGCTCGGTGATCCAGGCCAGCGCCTGGTCATCCAGGGCAATGGCCGCCAGTTGTTGTCGCGCGGCCCGACAGCGCTCGCGCAGTTGTGCCTGAGCCGCAGCCCACTGTTCGCAGAAACCTTGTGGGTCAGTGTCGAAGGCCAAACGCCGGCGAATGATCTGCTGGCGTGCCTCTGGCGCTGGCAAACCTTCGAGCACCACGTTCAGGCCAAAGCGGTCCAGCAACTGCGGACGCAGCTCGCCTTCCTCGGGGTTCATGGTACCAATCAGAACGAAACGGGCACTGTGGCGATGGGAAATACCATCACGCTCGATCCGATTGGTGCCACTTGCGGCCACGTCGAGCAGCAGATCCACCAAGGTATCGGGCAGCAGGTTGACCTCATCGACATACAGCACGCCACCGTCCGCCTGGGCCAGCACGCCGGGCGAAAACTGGGCCTTGCCCTGGCCCAGCGCGGCACCGAGGTCGAGCGTGCCTATCAGGCGCTCCTCACTGGCGCCCAGCGGCAAGGTGACGAACGGCCCCTCGCCGAGCAGGTCAGCCAAACCACGGGCCAAGGTGCTTTTCGCCATGCCACGCGGTCCCTCGATCAGCACACCACCAATCTTCGGGTCAATGGCGGTCAGGCACAGAGCCAGTTTGAGGTCGTCGGCACCGACGACGGCGGCCAGTGGAAATTGCACGGGTTCACTCATTTCAAGCCTGTTCCTCGCCATCGAGCAGTTGCTCCTCAAGGGCTTCGCGATAGTCACCGGGGGCTTCCCATAGCCCACGCTGCTGGGCTTCCAGCAGGCGCTCAGTGAGGTCGCGCAGCGCCTCGGGGTTATGCTCACGCATGAAGTCGCGGGTCGCTGGGTCAAGCACATAGGCCTCGGCCAACGCCTGGTAGTGGTGGTCGTCGATCAGGTGCGTGGTGGCATCGAAGGCAAACAGATTGTCGACCGTTGCCGCCAGCTCGAACGCACCCTTGTAGCCGTGGCGTTTCACCCCATCGATCCACTTGGGGTTCAAGGCGCGGGCCCGAATGACGCGGTTAAGTTCCTCTTTCAGGGTACGGATGCGCGGCCTGTCGACCTGGCTGTGATCACCGTGATAGCTGGCCACCGCCGCGCCGGACAACGTCTCGGACGCCGCCAGCATGCCCCCTTGGAACTGGTAGTAGTCATTGGAATCGAGCAGGTCATGCTCATGGTTGTCCTGGTTCTGCAGTACGGCCTGGACCTGGCCCAGGCGTCGGGCAAACTGCGCCCGCGCCGGTGTGCCGTCGTCGCTGGCGCCATACGCGTAACCGCCATGGTTCAGATACACCTCGGCCAGGTCGTCTCGGCTGTGCCACAAGCGGCCATCGATGGCATTCTGCACTCCGGCACCATAGGCGCCAGGCTTGGCTCCGAATACCCGCCAACCGGCCTGACGAGCAGCCTGCTCGGCGGCCACTCCCTGTGCTTGCAACGTCTCGCGTTCGCTACGCACCCGCGCTGCCAAGGGGTTGAACGCCTCCGGTTCGTCCAGCGCTGCCACCGCCTGCACCGCTGCATCGAACAGGCGGATCAGGTTGCCGAAGGCATCGCGGAAAAAGCCCGAGACACGCAAGGTGACGTCCACCCGAGGGCGGTCGAGCACGCTCAAGGGCAGGATTTCGAAATCGTCGACACGCTGGCTGCCGTTGGCCCATACCGGGCGCACGCCCATCAGCGCCATGGCCTGGGCAATGTCGTCACCCCCGGTGCGCATGGTCGCGGTGCCCCATACTGACAAGCCGAGCTGGCGCAGGTGGTCGCCATGGTCCTGCAAATGGCGCTCGAGGATGAGGTTCGCCGACGCGAACCCCAGCCGCCAGGCCGTGGTGGTCGGCAAGTTGCGCACATCCACGCTATAGAAATTGCGCCCTGTGGGCAGCACATCCAGGCGCCCCCGGCTGGGTGCGCCGCTTGGGCCTGCCGGCACGAAGCGCCCCGCCAGGGCCGCAAGCAGGCCGTTGAGCTCCGCGGGGCCGCAGGCATCCAGGTCAGGCGCTACCTGCTCGCGCAATGCTCGGACTACCTCGTGCACAGGCTGCCATTGCGCATCCCCAGGCAGTTGCAGGTGATCGCCCAGCGCCTGTTCAATCACCTGCAGTGCCAACAGCTCAAGGCGCTCGCGGGTGTCACCGCAGGTGCGCCATGGCGCGTCACTCAAGGCCTGCAACCGCGCGGGGCGCGGGCCTGGCCAAGGTTGCCCAAGGTCGCAGTCCAGCGGGTCGAAGCCCAGTTCCAGCGCCTTGGCGAGCATGCGCAGCAGGCTGGCATTGCCCCCGCGCCCATCAGCCCGCTCCACCCGCAGCAAAGCCAGCAACGTGTCGATGCGCAGCCGTGCCTGCGGGGATTGACCGAACACATGCAGGCCGTCGCGGATCTGCGACTCCTTGAGGTCGCACAAATAGGTGTCCAGACGCGGCAACCACACCGTGGCATCGTCGAGCGGCCCTTCAAGCTGCAGTTCGCGGTCGATGTGGTTGGCCTTGACCAATTCAAGAATATCGCGCTGCAGTTCACGGGCGCGCCGTTGATCGAGCATCTGCGCTTCATAGAACTCATCGGCCAGTTGCTCCAGATGGCGCAACGGGCCGTAGGTTTCGGCACGGGTCAATGGCGGCATCAGGTGGTCGATGATCACCGCCTGGGTGCGCCGCTTGGCCTGGGCACCCTCGCCGGGGTCGTTGACGATGAACGGGTAAATGTTGGGCAGCGGGCCAAGCAATGCATCGGGCCAACACTCGGCAGACAGACCGACACCCTTGCCAGGCAGCCACTCCAGGTTGCCATGCTTGCCTACGTGGATCACCGCATCGGCGGCAAAGGTATGGCGCAACCAGAAGTGGAAGGCCAGGTAACCATGCGGCGGCACCAGATCCGGGTCGTGGTACACGGCACTAGGGTCGACCTGATAACCACGGGCCGGCTGAATACCCACGAACGTCAGGCCAAAACGCAGGCCGGCCACCATCATGCGGCCGCTGCGGTGCATTGGGTCTTGCTCGGGCGCTCCCCAGCGCTCCAGGACGGCCCGGCGGTTGGCCTCGGGCAGGCGCTCGAACGCCGCCTGGTAGTCAACCAGGCTCAGGCTCTGGGCGCAGGGGCGCTGGTCGAGGTGATCGAGGTCGTTGGTCACCCCGCCCAGCAGTTGTTGGATCAACTGCGTGCCGCTGCTCGGCAGTCCGTCCACGGGATAGCCTTCGGCCTGCAGCGCCTTGAGGATATTCAACGCGGCCGCGGGGGTATCCAGCCCAACGCCATTGCCAATACGCCCGTCACGGGTCGGGTAGTTGGCCAGCACCAGCGCCACGCGCTTTTGCCCATGGGGCAGGCGCGCCAGTTCCACCCAGCGCCTGGCCAGTTCGGCGACGAAGTCCATGCGCTCGGGGTGGGCACGGTAGCAGACCACATCGGACTGGCTGCGCTCACTACGCCACGCCATGTCCTTGAAACTCACCGGGCGGGTGATGATACGCCCATCCAGCTCGGGCAGGACGATGTGCATGGCCAGGTCGCGGGCACCCAGCCCCTGCTCGCTGGCCTCCCAACCGGGCTGATTGTCCTGCGCACAGATGGCCTGCAGCACCGGGATGTCACGGCGGAACGGCCGCAGATTGGGGCGCTCCGGGCTGGACAGGGCAAAACCGGTGGTGTTGATCAGCACCTCGGCACCAACCTCATCCAGCCAGCTCTCCACCTGCTCCAGGCAGGCGTGCTCCTTGAGGCTGGCGACGGCAATGGGCAGCGGGTTGAGCCCGGCCGCCTGCAGGCGTTCGCAAAATACGTCGATGAAGGCCGTATTGGCCGCCTGCAGGTGAGAGCGGTAGAACAGCAGCGGCGCCACGGGAAAGTCCGGGTGCCACTGGCCATACCAATCGTCGAGCACCGCACTGGCCTTGGCCGGGTGGTACAGGGCGGTGCGTGGCAGCGGCTGGGGCTCGTCCCACGGGTAGTCGCGGCCCAGCCATTGGTTGGCCAGGCAGTGGAACAGGTTCACGGCATTGGCCTTGCCGCCTTGGCGCAGGTAGTGCCAGAGGCGTTCGGCTGGCGCACCGGTGACGCTGCCCAACCCGGTCAGCTCCGGGTCTGGGCGGTCGTCACCGGGCACCAGAATCAGTTGCACACCCCGCGATGCCAGCGCCACCAGTTGTTCGACACCGTAACGCCAGTAGCCGACGCCGCCGTGCAACGACACCAGGATGACCTTGGCATGGCGCAGCACCTGGTCGACATACAGGTCGACCGAGGCATGGTTCTGCACCTGCATCGGGTTGGCCAGGCGCAGGCTGGGGAAATCACCCGGCAACTGCTCGGCGGTTTCGGCAAGCAACGCCAGGTGTGAGTCGCCGCTGCAGAGAATCACCAGCTCGGCGGGTGTCTGGCCGAGGTCGGCGATGCTGTCGTCCGGCACGAAGCCGCCGGGCTGGGTCCGCAGCAGGTGCATGGGTCAGGCGCCCAGCGCGTGGCGCAGGCGAGCTTCCAGTTGCACGGCGTCCAGGTCCTGACCAATGAGCACCAGGCGCGTGATGCGCGGCTCGTCGGCACGCCAGGCGCGGTCGAAGTGCTTGTCGAACCGAGTGCCTACTCCTTGGATCAGCAGACGCATCGGCTTGCCAGGGATCGCTGCAAACCCCTTGGCGCGCAGAATGCCGAACTCCACGACCAACTGAGTGAGGGCGTCGAGCAGCAGGGCCTCGTCGGCCTCGGGCAGGTCGATGGAAATGGAATCGAAGGCATCATGGTCATGGTCGTCATGATCGTCGCCGTCGTGGTGCGAATCATGGTGGGTACGGCGGCCGTCGATGTGTACCTCGGACTGCGCGCCGACCCCCAACAGCACATCCAGTGGCAGGCGGCCGCTGCTGGCCTCGATCACCTTCACCGCCGACGGCAGTTCTTCGGCAACCTCGGCGCGCACCTTGGCCAGGCCTTCGGCGTCGATCAGGTCGGCCTTGTTGAGCACCACCAGGTCGGCACTGGCCAACTGGTCGGCGAACAGTTCGTGCAGCGGTGATTCATGGTCCAGGTTGGGGTCAAGCTTGCGCTGCGCGTCGACCTGATCCGGGAAGGCGGCGAAGGTACCGGCGGCCACGGCCGGGCTGTCGACAACGGTGATCACGGCGTCGACGGTGCAGGCATTGCGAATTTCTGGCCATTGGAAAGCTTGCACCAGGGGCTTGGGCAGGGCCAGGCCGCTGGTTTCGATCAGGATGTGGTCAAGGTCGCCACGCCGGGCAACCAGTTCCCGCATGACCGGAAAGAACTCTTCCTGCACGGTGCAGCACAGGCAGCCGTTGGCCAACTCATACACTCGGCCAGTGGCCTCTTCTTCAGTACAGCCGATGCTGCACTGCTTGAGGATCTCACCGTCGATACCGAGCTCACCGAACTCGTTGACGATCACTGCAATACGGCGGCCCTGGGCATTATCGAGCATGTGCCGAAGCAAGGTGGTCTTGCCCGAGCCGAGGAAGCCGGTAACGATGGTGACGGGGAGCTTGGCCAGTGTTTTCATGTCGCGTTGCCCTTGGCAGGATGGCGCGGGCATGCGGGACGAAAGCCGCAGGCCAGGCTGGCCGGGCTCGTTCGCCACCGGATCACCCCGCCCGGTTGAGAGTCGAAATCGTCTCGAGGCAGGTCTCCTGGCTTGCACCGTCCCGGCCTGGTCGAACAAGGCCTGGTCGGATGACGCCTTCCCGCGCCAGGGCGCAGTGGCAGTGTCGATCCGTTGTCGGTGCTTACAGTTGCGGGGGCAGCCGCGGCTTGGACCGCGTTCCCGTCTTAGCTTCGGCGTGGCCGAAGAACCTCGAAGCGGCAAGGCTACGCGGGGGGTGGCGGGTGGTCAACTGTTGGCGCGCGCTGCGATTGACGCAACCCCTCCCCCGTGCTCTCCTTACACCTTGCGTTCAGGTGCCCCCACGGGGGTGAAACGGGAAACCGGTGCGTCGCAGGCCCTCGATCAGGGCCGGACAGAGCCGGTGCTGCCCCCGCAACGGTAAGCGAGCGAAGCGTCCAGACCACTGTGCCACGTCGTCCGGCATGGGAAGGGTGATGCTTTCCAAGAGCCCTGCTCTTCCTCGCAAGCCCGGAGACCGGCCTGGCGCTTATGAACACCCCGCGGTGGGCGGGCGCTGTCGCATTCCCCTGGGCCATCCGCATCCGGGGCTGCCGCGCTTGCCCGTTGCCCCTTAATAGAAGCAAGTAGAGGAACGCGACATGCCCGTCACCAGCGCCAAACACAGCATCGCCACCCCCGTCACCCTCAGCCAGCGCGTGGTTATTGCCTTCGGCGCCAGCCTGCTGGGCCTGTGCCTGATCTATTTCGCCGGCTTCTCGCACATCGAAGCGGTGCATAACGCCGCGCACGACACCCGTCACAGCGCCGCCTTCCCCTGCCACTGAGACCGCCCCATGATCAAGCGCATTGCCCGCACCGCCGGGTTCAGCGGCCTGCTTGCAGCCCTGTTGTTGACTCTGCTGCAAAGCTTCTGGGTCGCACCGTTGATCCTCCAGGCGGAAACCTATGAGTCGGCAGCCCCGGCCGCCGAGCATCACAGCCATGGCGAAGAGGCCGGTGGCCACGAGCACAACGACGAAGCCTGGTCGCCGGAAGACGGCTGGCAGCGCATCCTTTCGACCACCGGCGGTAATCTGGTCGTCGCGGTCGGCTTTGCCCTGATCCTGGCAGCCTTGTACAGCCTGCGCGAACCCAACCGCGTCACCACCGGCGCTCTCTGGGGCCTGGCCGGTTTTGCCGTGTTTTGCCTCGCGCCCACCCTTGGCCTGCCGCCGGAGTTGCCAGGCACCGCCGCCGCTGACCTCGGCCAGCGACAGAGCTGGTGGATCGGTACCGCTGCCGCGACTGCGCTCGGCCTGGCACTGTTGGTGTTCGCCCGGCATTGGTTGTTCAAGGTACTCGGTGCGGTTCTGCTGGTCGTGCCCCATGTGATCGGCGCGCCACAGCCAGACGTTCACCAAAGCCTGGCTCCCGAGGCACTGGAAACCCAGTTCAAGATCGCTTCATGGGTCACCAACGCGGCTTTCTGGCTGGCCCTGGGCTTGCTCAGCGCCTGGCTGTATCGCCGCTCCAGCCAGGCCTGATGGCCAGCGAATGCACCCAGCCGGCGCTATACGCCGGCTTCGGATGCCGACGCGGCTGCCCGCTGGAGGTCCTCGACACAGTGCTGCGCCAGGTTTTGAATCAGCAGGGTTTACCGCTCAGTGCCTTGCGTGGCATTGCCAGCATTGCCTTGAAAGCCGATGAGCCTGGCCTGCAGCAACTGGCCAAGCTCCACGATCTGCCGCTTGTGGCATTCGAGCCCAGCCGGTTGCAAACCTTCGAGCCTATGCTCAGTCACCGTTCTGCCGTGGCCTACGCCCACACAGGTTGCTGGGGCGTTGCCGAAAGCGCCGCATTGGCCATGGCCTACCACGCGCACGGCACCGCCATGCTGCTGGTACCGCGCCAATCGCTCGGCGCCGCTACCCTCGCCCTCGCCTGCGGCGGATAATCGCTACCTCTATTTACCTGCAAGGATTTCCCATGACGGTCTACTTCATCGGGGCCGGCCCCGGCGACCCCGAACTGATCACGGTCAAGGGCCAGCGCCTGATCCGCCAATGCCCGGTGATCATCTATGCCGGGTCCCTCGTGCCTGCCGCGGTGCTTGAAGGCCATCAGGCCGAGACGGTCATCAACAGTGCCGAACTGCACCTGGAACAGATCATCGCCGCCATGCGTGCGGCTCATGAAAAAGGCCAGGATGTTGCCCGCGTCCACAGTGGTGACCCTAGCCTGTATGGCGCTATCGGCGAACAGATCCGCCACCTGCGCGAACTGGCCATCGATTATCAGATCATCCCTGGGGTTACCGCCACTGCCGCCAGCGCCGCGCTGCTCGGCTGTGAGCTGACACTTCCGCAGGTGGCACAAACGGTCATCCTCACCCGTTACGGCGACAGCTCGCCCATGCCGGCGGGCGAGCAACTGGGCGACCTGGCCCGGCATGGCGCCACATTGGCCATTCACCTCGGGGTCAAGCACCTGGCGCGCATTGTCGATGAGTTGCTTGTCCATTACGGTCGTGACTGCCCGATCGCCGTGGTTCATCGCGCCACCTGGCCAGACCAGGACTGGGTGCGCGGCACCTTGGGCGATATCGTCGAGCGCGTCGCCACCAAGGATTTCCGGCGCACCGCGCTGATCCTCGTGGGCCATGTACTGGGCGACGCCCCATTCGCAAACTCGGCCCTGTACCGCGCTGGCCATGCTCACCTTTATCGGCCAGCGGACTGAACACTGCCAGACCGGCAGAAGCCGCAGGCCGACTGGCCCGCCCTGCCGGGGTGGGCCTGGCGCTACCTAAGCCGCGTCGAAAATGGCCGACCTATGCCTGATTTCGGGAATTTTGTAGGACTTTTCAACAAATCCGCCGTACTTGTTCTACAGATCTATACTCGCCATTATCAAGTGACCGGAATGGACGTATCGTGCTGCCCTGCAGACGCCCTTACAGCCATTTCCTGTTTAACCGCAGGAAACTGACCCCATTCCGACAGGAGCTAGCTTCATGACAACTGTGCTGATCGTCGACGATCACCCCATCGTTCGGCTTTCCCTGCGCCTGCTTCTCGAGCGTGAGCGCTTTCAGGTCGTTGGCGAACTCGGTGATGGCAGCGAAGTGACGCAAGTCGCCTCCAAACTGCGGCCTGATGTGGTCGTACTGGATATCGGCCTGCCAGGCCTGGATGGCATGGAGGTCATCAAGCGCCTGCAGTTGCTGGAGCCGGCACCGAAAATCATGGTGCTCACCGGGCAGGCTACAGACTTGTACGTGCGTCGCTGCCTGGATGCTGGCATCGGTGCCTTCGTGACCAAGGACGAAGATCATGAAGCCCTGATCTTTGCGTTGAAGGCGCTGGTCAAGGGGTATTCCACCTTTCCCCAGATGTCGGTCAACAGCAATACCCTCGACAGCGAACCCAAGCGCCTGGAAAGCCTGTCCAATCGAGAGATGGAAGTGCTGAGGCGTCTGGCCCGCGGCGAAAACAACAAGAACATCGGCGCGTGCATGAACCTTAGCGCCAAAACCATCAGCACATACCGTGGCCGCATCATGGATAAACTCAAGACTGAGTCATTGGTGGAAATGGTTGATCTGGCCAAGCGCAACAACGTCAATTGAACGTTTAGCCATGATCACACGCGTGCCGGTAGCCGTGCTCCTGGTCATGGCCCTGGCCTGCAGCTCGCTCGCCGCGCTTGCCGACAGCGAGCCACGGCACCTGCTGGCCCGCGCCGCCAGCGCGGCGCAACCCATGCAACTGGCCCCTGAAGACCGGCAATGGCTACAGCAGCGCAACGTGTTGCTACTGGGCAGCTCGCGTCCCGATTACCCGCCCTTCGAGATCAATGTCAGCCTGGCCGACTACGAAGGCCTCAGCGCCGATTATGCGGGGCTGATTGCCGAGCAGCTGGGCATACCGATTGAGGTCAGGCGCTTTTCCAGCCGCCAGGAAGCGATTACAGCCCTGCGTGAAGGCAAGATCGACTTGCTGGGTAGCTCCAACGGCTTCGAGGCGGCCGATGCCCACATCAGCCTCAGCCTTCCCTATGCTGATGATCTGCCCGTCATTGTCACCCGCGAAGGACGGACACTGAAAAACGACGCCGACCTTGCCGGCCTGCGCCTGGCGATGGTCGATCACTACCTGCCGGGTGAGTCCGCGCGCTCGCTTTACCCCAAGGCACAACTGAGCCTCTACCGCTCCACCCTGACCGGCCTGGCCGCAGTCGAAATGGGTGAGGCCGATGCCTACCTGGGCGATGCCATCAGTACCGACTTTCTGATCGGTAAGAGCTTCCAGGGTACGTTGAAGATCGACCATTTCTGCCAAGGGCCTGCAGGCAGCTTCTCCTTCGCCATGGCCAATGACAATGTACGCTTGCACCGTCTGGTGAATGCCGCGCTGGGCAGGATCACCGAAAGCGAGCGGCTGACTATTCTGCGCCGCTGGACCAGCGGCAACACCAGCTTGTTGCTCGAGCGCCGGCTGTCGGCCCTTACCGATGAGGAGCAGGCGTGGATAGCTCGCCATCCGAACGTCACGGTGCTGGTGGACACGGCGCTGGCCCCGCTCACCTTCAATGACGCCCAGCACCGCATAAGTGGTATTACCGTCGACCTGCTCAAGCAGATCAGTTTGCGTACCGGGTTACAGTTCCGGTTCATCGAGCGCGACAGCGTGCAAACCATGGTCGAACAGGTGGCACGTGGCGAGGCGCAGATGATCGGTGCCTTGGGCTACGGCAGCGAGCGCGCCACACATCTGCGCTACACCCGGCCCTACCTGGTCAGCCCCAGAGTATTGGTAACCCGCAACCAGCCTGCCTGGCCGCTGCTGACCCGCAGCCTACCTGGCCAGCGCATCGCCCTGCTGCATGGCTCGCACCTGCGCGAAGATGTGCAGGGGCGATACCCGGATGCACAGATCGTCGAGGTGAACAATCCGCTGGGCTTGATGGAAGCGGTGGCCAATGGCGACGCAGAAGTCGCGTACAGCAGCCACATCAACGCGTCGTACTACATCAGCCACGTATTCAAGGATCGATTGCGCATCGCCCGTGTGCTCGGCGATGAACAAGCCATCGCGGCTTTCGCCGTTACCCCCGGCGAGCCGCAGTTGCAGGCCATCCTGGACAAGGCGCTGCTGAGCATCCCCCCGGAAGAGCTGGATCAGTTGATCAATCGCTGGCGCACCAGCTCATTGGTCAGCGACAGCCCCTGGCGAAACTACCGCACGCTGGTGTTGCAGGTGCTGCTGTTGTCTGCCCTGCTGTTGGCGGGTGTGGTGTTCTGGAACAGTTACCTGCGCAAGCTCATCCATCAACGTACCGAGGCACAGCGCGCGCTGCAGGTGCAGTTGGCCCTCAGCCGTGGCCTGCTCGAACAGCTGCGCCAGGCCAAAGACGACGCCGAGCTCGCCAGCCAGACCAAGAGTACGTTCCTGGCCACCATGAGCCACGAGATCCGCACGCCCATGAATGCGGTGATCGGTCTGCTCGAATTGGCCCTGGAAGACAGCCGTGCCGGCCGCTGTGACCCCCTCACCCTGCATACCGCCTACGATTCGGCCATTGGCCTGCTTGGCCTGATTGGCGACATTCTCGATATTTCACGGGTCGAATCCGGGCACATGACCCTGCAACCTGTCGCCACCGACCTGGTCGAGCTGGTGCGCGGCACGGTGCGAGTGTTCGAGGGCAACGCGAGGACCAAGGGCCTGCACCTGCAAAGCGAGCTGCCCAACGGCTCAGCCTGGGTGCTGGCCGACCCGCTGCGCATCAAGCAAATCCTCTCCAACCTGCTGAGTAATGCCATCAAGTTCACCGAGCGAGGGGAGGTACATACGAGCCTGATGCTTACCCCAGCCAACGCTGGCAACCAGGTGCAGGTCGCGCTGTGCGTCCGGGATACAGGCGTTGGCATTGCCGCGGCCGACCAGGCTCGGTTGTTCAACGCCTTCGTTCAAGCCGAAGGCCCGCGGGCGCGCCAGGGCGCCGGCCTGGGCCTGGTGATCAGCCGTACGCTGGCCGAACTGATGGGCGGCACCGTGACCCTGCAAAGCGTTCAGGGCATCGGCACCAAGGTGCAGGTGCAATTGCTGCTATCGGTCTGCGAAGCACCCGCGCCCGATGAACACCACGCACCTGCCCAAGTAGGCGAACGCGGCCCGCTGGACATTCTGGTGGTCGATGACTACCCCGCCAACCTGCTGCTGCTGGAAAAACAGCTCACGACCCTGGGCCATCGCACCACCCTGGCGAAAAATGGCGAAGTTGCACTGGCCTGCTGGCAGAATGCGGCGTTCGACCTGGTGATTACCGATTGCAGCATGCCGGTCATGGACGGTCACGAACTGACCCGCAGAATTCGCCAACTGGAGCGCGAACGCGGGTTGCCCGGCTGCCGAATCCTCGGTGTCACCGCCAACGCCCAGGCCGAGGAACGCGAGCGTTGCCTGGCCAGCGGTATGGATGATTGCCTGTTCAAGCCGATCGGCCTGAACGCCCTCAAAGCACACCTGCCACAAGCAGGCGCTGACCCCAGCGCACCGGCCGCCAGGGCCAGCGGTTTCAACCTGAACGAACTCCGTCACCTGACCCAGGACGACGAGCAATTGGCTCGACGCCTGCTTGAGCAACTTGCGCAAAGTGCCAGTGAAGACCTTGCTGCTCTGTGCGCGCTCGGCGCCACCCCGGAAGGCAACGACCTGCGCCCCATCGTGCACCGTATCAAAGGTGGCGCCAAGATGCTCAGGGTGCGCGGCGTGGTGCGCGATTGCGAAGCCATTGAACAGGCCCACGCCCAGGGGATACCCACCGACGCCCTACGCCAGCAGCTCGAAACCAGCCTACGAACCTTGCTGCGCGAGCTGGCCGAAGCCCTCAGTGCAATTGAAGCGTCGAGTTGATCTGGCTGATGGCATCGACCACGTGCCGTGACCCCTGCTGGATCTCCATGATCACCGTACCGGCTTCGTTGGCCAAGGCAACCCCTCGCCCGGTCCGCGACAGGCTCGACTGCATGCTGGCCACCGCGGTAAGCGAAAGGTCGTGGTTCTGCCGCACCACATCAACGATCTCCAGCGTTGCCTTGCTGGTGCGCGCAGCCAGGTTGCGCACCTCGTCGGCGACCACGGCAAAGCCGCGACCATGCTCACCCGCGCGGGCTGCCTCGATGGCGGCATTGAGGGCTAGCAGGTTGGTCTGGTCAGCGATGCCGCGAATGGTCAGCACAATCTGCCCGATCACGTCCGACTGTTTGCTGACCGCGTCGATGCTACGCGCCGCGTCGTTGAGTTCCTGGGAAATCTGCTCGATCACCTGAACGGTCTGCTGCACCACTTCGGTACCTTTGCGCGCACAGGCATCGGTCTGTACCGAGCTGGCATGAGCCGCTTCGGCAGCGCTTTGCTGAGTACTGACCTGGGCAGTGATATCACTGGCGAACTTGACCACCTTGTACAACCGGCCTTTGTTATCGAAGATCGGGTTGTAGGAGGCCTCGAGGTACACCGTCTGGCCGTGCTTGTTGACCCGTTCGAAACGGTGAGCGTGATACTCGCCCCGGTTCAGCGAAGCCCAGAACTCACGGTAGCCAGCCGATTCTCGCTCGTGTGCATGGCAAAACAGCCCATGGTGGTCAGAAAGTTCTGGTTGGCTTTGATCACCCGCCCCTCTGGGCTGAATTCGACGACTGCCATGGAGCGGCCGATGGCGGTGAGCAAGCTCTTGCTTTCATGCTCATCCTTTACGCGCTGGCTGATATCGGCAGCCACCTTGATCACACTGGTGACCTGCAGGTGCTCATCGAGCACTGGCATGTAGCTGGCCTCCAGCCACACTTCGCGGCCTGCCTTGTCGACCCGTTCGAACGTGCCGCTGATGGCCTTGCCCTGCCCCAATTCGAGCCATAGCTCATGGTACTCGGCGCTTTTGCTGTAGGCCGGGTCGCAAAACAGCCGATGGTGCTTTCCGCGCAATTCTTCGACGCTGTAGCCCATCGCCTGACAGAAATGGGCGTTGGCGTCGAGAATGGTACCGTCAGGTGAGAACTCGATCATTGCCATGGAACGGCTGATCGCGGCCAGCTTGGCTTGCGCGTCGGCCAAGGCTTGGCGAGTGCGTTGAATCTCGATCAAATCTGACTTGCGGTGGAAGTCGAACATGGCGCCTGGGTCCTTTATGCGCGGGGTTTCCTGAGCATAGATCGGCGTTCTCGGCATGCAAGCACATTGCTATTGCTCGGCGATCAGGAACTCTCTCGCACCACCAGTTCAAAGCCCAGGTCCTGCTGCTCGGTGGCTACACGCTTGCCGTCGAGCAACGCCAGCAAGGCCAGTGCCGCGCCTCGCCCAACGGCAGCCCTGGGCGTGCGAATCGAGGTAAGCCGCGGGACCATGTGCGCCGAGGCGGGCAAATCATTGAAACCGACCATGGCCACCCGGCGAGGCACTTCAATGCCTTGACGCAGGGCTTGTAACACAGCCCCTTGGGCAAGGTCGTCGTTACAGAAGAAGATACCGTCCACATCCGGCGCCTGCGCCAGCAAGCGGGTGAACAGTTCACTGCCCAGCGCGATTGACGATGGTTGCGGTGCCAATACCTCCAGCTCGTTGGCAGCCAGGCCGGCCTCGGCCAGCGTCTGGCGGAAACCCTCTGCTCGCTGCATGACCCGTGGGTCGAGTTGCGCCGCGATGAACGCCAGGCGTCGCCGGCCCCGCTCGATCAGATGCCTGGCAGCAGCACGTCCGGCCTGCTGCTGGGAAAAGCCAACCGACAGCGCCCCCGCCTCGCCGCCCAGCTCCATCATGTGCACACAAGGAACACCGCTGGCCACCAGCATCTGCCGTGCGGCGTCGCTGCGATCGAAGCCGGTCAGCAGCATGCCGCACGGCTGGTAGGCCAGATAGTTGCGAATCAGGTTTTCTTCTTCGTCGTTGTCATAGTGATAGTTGCCGATCAACACCTCGAGCCCGCGTGGGCGCATCACTTCGTGGATAGCCTCCAGGGTGTCGATGAACAGCTGGTTGGACAACGACGGGATCAGCACCACGACCGACTGGCTGCGTGCAGACGCCAGCGCCCGCGCCGCCGGGTTGGCGACGTAACCCAGGCTCGCCGCTGCGGCAATGACCTTTTCCACCAGCGCCGGGGCAACAGTGCTGACACCACGCAGGGCGCGCGAAGCAGTAATCGGGGAAACCCCGGATAACCTGGCGACTTCCGCCAGAGTGGGACGACCGGTAGTACGAGAGCCTGAGCGGGACATGAATGTTGTAATTTTACTACTTGCCAAGGGATGTGAACGGCCACTAAGGTAGCGCTGTCTCAGGACGCAGGCAATGTAATCTTTGGTAGCGGCTACCCCATGCTCCCTGCCATGCGTCCATACTGCTTAACGATAAGATCAATAACACCGGGCAGATGGCGTTTCGTTCAGCACGAGACAGCGCTATCTCACCCCGCAGGAGGTACTGATGAATTCTTCGCTGTCCGCCATCGTGGTGATGGGCGTGGCTGGTTGCGGCAAAAGCTGCGTCGGCTCCGCCATTGCCGCCCGCAGCGGTGGTCGTCTGATTGAAGGCGACGCGTTCCACCCTGCCGAAAACATCCGCAAGATGAGCGCCGGCATCCCACTGGACGACACCGACCGTGCGGGCTGGCTGGTGCGTCTGGGCGAGGAACTGCAAGCCACCGTCAATGCCGGCGAGCGCCCGATCCT
Organism: Pseudomonas sp. NBRC 111131; assembly: GCF_001320525.1. Classification (NCBI taxonomy): domain Bacteria; kingdom Pseudomonadati; phylum Pseudomonadota; class Gammaproteobacteria; order Pseudomonadales; family Pseudomonadaceae; genus Pseudomonas; species Pseudomonas sp. NBRC 111131. Next base: position 69,090 of record NZ_BCBH01000002.1, read on the forward strand.
CACCTGTTCTGCGCTCAAACGCCGCTACCGCGACACGCTGCGCGAAGCGATGCCGGGGCTGGCCTTCGTGTTTCTGGAGCTGACCCCCGCCGAAGCGGAAAAACGCGTGCTCGCCCGCCCAGGCCATTTCATGCCGGCCAGCTTGATCGACAGCCAGTTCGCGGCCCTGGAGCCACCCCACGGTGAGCCCTTGACGCTCCCTCTTGACGCCACCCTGCCGATAACCGCCTTGGCCGAGAAGGTCGATGCCTGGCTAAAGCCACGCGGTGAGCGGACCCTGGCGCGGACTGCCTGAACCTGGCGGTCCTTCCGGCTCACCAAAGATAGCGCTACCTCGACGCCTGATGGCGGCAAAAGTTCAATTTAAGCAACGCCAAAAACAACGATAAGACCGAGGCATACACACCATGTTCGGACTGGCTACAGATACCTACCTGCTGCTCGACGCTCTGGTAACCATCGTCGGGCTGATCCTGCTGATCACCCATTTCAAAGTTCACCCCTTCGTCGCCCTAACCCTGGCGGCGGGCTTCCTCGGCCTGACCTCCGGCATGCCGGTGGCCAAGGTCATGAAGTCGTTCCAGGACGGGTTCGGTGGCGTGCTGGGCTTTGTCGGCATCGTCCTCGCGCTGGGTACCATGCTCGGCAAGCTGATGGCCGACTCCGGCGGCGCCGATCAGATCGCGCAAACCTTGATCCGCGCCTTTGGCAAGAAGAACGTGCACTGGGCCATGATGTTCGCCGCCTTCCTGGTTGGCATCCCGCTGTTCTTCGAAATTGGCTTTGTGCTGCTGATACCGCTGGTATTCATTGTCGCTCGACGTTCGGGCGTTTCCCTGATCAAGATCGGCATCCCGCTGCTGGCCGGGCTGTCTGTGGTGCATGGGCTGGTGCCACCGCATCCTGGGCCTTTGCTGGCGATTGGCATTTTCCACGCCGACATCGGCAAAACCATCTTTTACGGCCTGCTAATTGCGCTGCCTACGGCAATCATCGCCGGGCCGCTGTACGGCAACTTCATTGCCCGCTACATCCCCGGCAACCCCTCGCAGGCGCTGATGGACCAGATTGCCAAGGAATCCGACCAAAGCAACCTGCCCAGCTTCACCATCACGCTGGTCACCGTGCTGCTACCGGTGGCGTTGATGCTGCTCAAGACCTTTGCTGACGTAGTGCTGCCGGCCGAGCACATCATTCGTCAGTGGATGGACCTGATCGGGCACCCCATCACGGCCCTGCTCGCCGCCTTGCTGCTGGCGTTCTATACCTTCGGCTCGGCGCGGGGCTTCAACCGCCAGCAGATCATGAAAATGCTTGATCAGAGCCTGGCACCGACGGCAGCCATCGTGCTGATTGTCGGCGCGGGGGGCGGCTTCAAGCAGATGCTGGTAGATACCGGGGTCGGCAACGTGATCGGGCAGATGGCAGTGCAGGCGGAGATCTCGCCCATCATGCTCGCCTGGCTGGTGGCGGCGGTGATCCGCATCGCCACGGGCTCGGCGACAGTGGCGACCATTACCGGCGCTGGCATTGTCGCCCCGGTAATCGACTTGGTACCCGGGGTCAACCGCGAATTGCTGGTGCTGGCCACCGGCGCCGGGTCACTGATTCTGTCCCACGTGAACGATGCTGGCTTCTGGCTGGTGAAGCAGTACTTCAACATGACCGTGGCTGAAACCTTCAAGACCTGGAGCATGATGGAGACCATTCTTTCAGTGGTCGGCATCCTCTTCATCATGTTGCTGTCGATGGTGGTGTGACCGCTGATCGGGGTAATGGCACCTTGTCGTTGCGGGTAGGGCCGAACAGTAATACCGCCCTACCTCGCAAAGGAGACTGCCCCATGATTCGATCAACCCTGCTGCTCGCCGCCCTGCTTGCTTCGCCGCTGGCCCTGGCGGTCGGCACCGGCCCGACCTACCCCGACGACCCACACAATCCGGCTCCTCAGCCGGGGGTCGACAGCACGCTCAACCCAATCGAAAAGCCTATGCCTCGGGATACTGACCCACGGATCCAGGGTAACGACCCGGAGAGTCCACCCGCCCGGCAGAATGACAACCGCGACCTGCCCGGGATGGATGGCAGTGGCTCGGAAGGCAGCGCAGGGTCGGGGGCTGCCGAGGGCGGCCGCAGCCAATAGGCATCAAGGCGCCCTAGCGCCCCAAACTCGACACGCCAGGGGCCAGCGGCACTGGCTAGTAATCGAACCGGTCCACCGCGCGCCGCCGTTCGTTGTCATCCCGCCGGTCATAACTGGCAGTGGTCTGGATATTGGCATGGTGGGCCAGCTTCTGCGCAATCGACAGGTCATGCTCCTCGATTACCCGGGTGATGAATGCCCGGCGGAAATCATGGGGCATGATCTTCACCCCGACTTGTGCCCCCCGTTGGCGTGCGATGTAGTAAATCGCATGCTTGGTGATGCGCGCGCGGGTGATGTGGTTGCCCCGGCGGATGCGGTTGAACAGGAACGGATCGTCCGATGCGCCCTCAGGCAAGGCCTCGCGACGCAGGTCCAACCAGGCCTGAAGCTTTTCAAAAGCCCAGGCCGGGGCGTACTTGATCAACTGCCGGTTGCCCTTGCCCAGCACTTGAAGGCAGCGTGCTTCGAAGTCTACCTGGTCAAGGTCTATGTCCACTGACTCTGACTTGCGCATGCCCGTGCCGTACAGCAAGGCGATGATCGCCGCATCACGTACGCCCTGGGGACGTGGGTCAGCAGCGCACACGTCCATCAATTCACGGATCAGGCTGCGGCGCAGGTTGCGCCCAGGCGGCAGGCGGCTGCCCGTTGCCGGTTTGACTTCCCGGATACGCAGCAACTGCTCGTGGCCGATGAGGCCTTGGCGCCAGGCTTCGTTCATTACCCCGCGTACAGCGTTCACATAAAGTGATGAACTGTTGGGGGCGTAGCCGTCGGCGCGCAGGGCCGCTACCAGGGCAATCACCTGACCCGGCTCCAGCCGATGCCATGGCACGTCGACCAGGTTGCAATCGACGAAACCAAGCCGGTCGGCGGCGTCCTGAAGGATATAGCGCATGGTCTGCTGGCTGGAGGGGGCCAGCCGTGCCAGGTACTGCAACAGCGGATTTTGTGAAAGGTCGGACAAAACGTGAATCCTGTAGCGAAGCCTGGCGCGAGCGATAGCCTCCAGGCGTGAAGCGAACAATGCCATTACCTTGATTTTTCAAGGGATTTGACACGGGCATGAGCCGAAATGTTATCCCATAGGCTATCGTGGTAGCCATGACTCCCTGTCGATGAGACTCCATGGCCCTTCACTGTCTGACGCGTACCCATCCCCGCCTGAGCATCGCCGCGCTGGTCGGCATCAGCGGCGCCTGGCTGATCCCGGCTGCCGACATCATCCAGCATATCCTGGCCGGCTGGAACCTGGGGGTGTGGCTGTACCTGGTGCTGGTGCTATGGCTGACGTGCCGGGCGACGCCCGACCGGGTTCGTAACGTTGCCCAGGTGGAGGACGAAAACGCCGGCCTGGTGCTGTTCACCGTCAGCATTGCCGCTGTTGCCAGCCTTGCGGCGGTGACGCTGCAACTGGTGTCCAGCCTTGGCCTGCAGGGCAACGCCCTGGCGCTGCACTACCTTTACACCGGTTTGACAGTGGCGGGCTCCTGGTTGCTGATCGGCTGCATCTTCAGCCTGCACTACGCTCGGCTGTTCTATACCAGCAACGGGCGCGAACCTGTGCTGCGCTTCGCCGACGGCGAACGCAACCCCGATTACTGGGACTTCCATTACTTCTCGTTCACCATCAGCGTTGCCGTGCAAACATCCGACGTTGGCGTCGCAGGCCGAGGCATGCGCCGGGTGGTGCTGGCCCATTCACTGATCGGGTTCATCTTCAATACAGCGATTATCGGGTTCACCATCAATATCGCCGCCGGCCTGCTCGGCTAGCACGCGCCGCTCGTCCGAAAATGTCGTGCGTCAAACCGGGGTTAAAAATAGCAGAGCCGAGCATCAGGATTACTGCCGCTGTGCAGAGAAAACGTTTGCCACGCCATTTGCTGCCAAACGGCGTCCAAGAGCGATGTGTGAACGGCGTCATGCATCAGTACATCGGTCTGGTTTTCACCGCAGCGCTGCCCAGCCAGGTGCTATGGTTAGTTTCCCGGCGGCCGTGCTCGCGGCCAACCAATCACCGCGTCCAGGCATGGACAAGGAGGCTGGCATGAACAAGATGACGTTCCCCAACGCCTGCCAGGTGATGCGCTGGCACTTCCACCCGCTGGGCTTCGAAGCCAGCATGGATGCGCCGCGCAGCATGATTGCCCGCCTGTTCGACAGGGCCACGGGCGAGACCTTGCTGGCCATTGCCGGTATCCCGTGCACCTCCATCATGGCGGCGGCGGATGTCGAACGCATCATCGAGGCTGTCGAGGCTGAGATGGATGCCTTTCTGCCCGCCTTCGTCCTGCGTGACGCCGGTTAAGCCAACGCGTCGGCACCGGCGTGCAACGCCTGCAATGTCCCCATGAACTGCTCGGCTGGCACCGGCTGGCCGAGTAAATAGCCTTGCAGCGAATCGCAGCCCAAGCGGGTCAGAAAATCCTGCTGGCGGTCGGTTTCCACCCCTTCGGCCACGATACGCAGCCCCAAGGCCTGACCCAGCGCGACAATCGCCGAGACGATTGCGGCATCGTCGCTGTCATGCTCAAGGTCACGCACGAAGCCGCGGTCGATCTTCAGTTCATTGGCGGGCAAGCGCTTGAGGTACATCAAGCTGGAATAACCAGTCCCGAAATCGTCGATCGACAGGTCCACCCCCATGTCGGACAAACGCTGCAATACCGTCAGGCTGGCATCGGCATCATGCATCGCCGTGGTTTCGGTGATTTCCAAGGTCAGGTGGTTCGCCGGCAAGCCGCTATCGTGCAATGCGCGGGCAACACTGTCGACGAGGCCGGCGTGACAGAACTGAATGGCAGACAGGTTGACCGCCATACGCCATTGCAGGTGCCCTTGGTCCAGCCACTGACGCATCTGCCGGCAGGCTTCGTCCAGTACCCACTCACCAATCGGGATGATCAGGCCGGTCTTCTCCGCCAAGCCTATGAAACGATCCGGCAACAGCAGGCCATGCTGTGGGTGCTCCCAGCGCAGCAACGCCTCGGCGCCGATCGGCTGGCACGCCTGGGCGTCGAACTTGGGTTGGTAGTGCAAGCGGAACTGGCGCTGTTCAAGGGCCATGCGCAGGTCTTGCAGCAGTTGCAGCTGCTGGCGGGCGTTACTGTTCATCGAGACATCGAAGAAACTGTAGCCGTTCTTGCCGCCGCTTTTGGCGTGGTACATGGCGGCATCGGCGTTGCGTAGCAACTCCTGCTGGTCCTGGCCGTTACCGGGGTACAGGACAATACCCAGGCTCGCAGTCAATTGCAGGTCATGCTCGGCCACGCGGAACGCCCGCGACACCAGGTTGACCTGCTTGACGGCCACATCCATGGCGTCGTCCGGCTCCTGCAGTTCCACCAGCAATACGAACTCGTCGCCGCCAATGCGTGCCAGGGTGTCCTGACTGTGCAGGTGGCCACGCAAACGTGCAGCTACCGCCTTGAGCAGCAGATCGCCGACATGGTGACCAAACGCGTCATTGACCGGTTTGAAACCATCCAGATCGATGAACATCAGCGCAAAACAACCGCCCTGCTCTGCCACCTTGCCAATCGCCTGCTCGATGCGGTCGGACAGCAGCGTGCGGTTCGGCAACCCTGTCAAGGTGTCATGCAAAGCCAGCTGGGTCAGCTCTTGGTTGGCCAGGGTAAGCGAACGGGCCAGTTCCGCAGTGCGGGCCTCCAGGCGAGCGTCCAGCACCGACGTCAGCAACGCCACCGCGAGTACCGCCAAGGTGGTGATGAGCACCAGATAGACCAGGCCCTCGCCTCGCAAGCCACCCGCCAGGGCACCGCAGAAGCTGCCCTCAGGGAAGTTCGCCGCGGCCATGCCGGTATAGTGCATGCCGACGATGGCAAGCCCCATCAGCACCGCCGCCATGCCACGGATCTGCCGGACATAGGGCGTGTGCTGGCGCAGGCGGAAGGCGATCCACAAGGCGGCCGCCGATGCACCCACGGCGATGGCCAGCGACGCCCCGAACAGTCCCGGGTCGTAATCGATCCCCGGGAGCATGCGCAGCGCCGCCATGCCGGTGTAGTGCATGCAGGCGATACCGGCGCCCATGACCAGCGCGCCAAAGGCCAGCTGCAACAGCGGCAGGCGTGGCTGACTCACCAACCATAGGGCGAACCCTGACGACAGTATGGCGATAAGTAATGAAAATGCGGTGAGGCCAATGTCGTAGCCCAGATCCACCGGCAGGCTGAAGGCGAGCATGCCGATGAAGTGCATCGACCACACCCCTATCCCCATCGCCAATGCCCCCCCGCCCATCCAGAGGTAGACGGCCCGGCCCTTGGCCGTGGCAATGCGGCCGGACAGGTCAAGGGCGGTATAGGAGGCAAGAATGGCCACGCACAGTGAAATCAACACCAGCGAAGAGGAGTAACTACCGGTCAGCATTGGAAGTTCCAGCGTCGGGACAGGGGGCCCGCGAAAAGCTGACGATTGTACTCAAGCGTTGGCGAAACGCACGGGATTTTGCGAACAGACAGCCCCCAGAGGAGACCGCCCATGCCCTCACCTTTGGTCAACGACCTTCTTGGGAAAATGCCTGCTCTGCATCCCAACCGCCGCCCAGCGCGGCGATCAGTTGCACGCTCGCCACCAACCGCCCCTGCAGCAGGTTCAGCGCACTGCGCTCGTTGCTCAGCGCCGTGGTCTGCACATTGACCACATCCAGATAGCCGATCAGCCCTGCACGGTACTGGTTCTCGGTCAGGCGCAACGATTCGCGGGCGGCATCCAGGGCTTCCTGGCGCACCACCGCCTCATCGGCATACACCTTGAGCTGAACGAGGTAGTTCTCTACCTCCTTGAAGCCATCGAGCACAGTCTGGCGGTACTGCGCCACCGTCTGGTCATAGACCGCGACAGTGCGGTCCACCTCGGCGCTGCGCTTGCCGGCATCGAACAGGGTCAGGGCCAATTGGGGGCCGACCGACCAGTAGCGGTTGGGCAGCTCGATCCAGTTGCTGAAACTGCTGCTGGAATAGCCGCCATTCATGCTCAGGCTCAAGTCCGGGAAGTAGGCGGCACGTGCCACACCGATGTTCGCGTTGGCAGCCATGACATTACGTTCTGCCGAAGCGATGTCCGGGCGCCGTTCCAGCAATTGCGACGGCAGCGTGACCGGTACCTGCGGCAAGGCGGGAATGGTCTTGCTGTCTGCCAGCGAAAATTGCGCAGGCGCCTTGCCCAGCAGCACAGCAATGGCGTTCTCGAACTGGGCACGCTGCCAGATCAGGTCGATCAGATCGGCCTGGGTGCTTTTGAGCTGGGTACGGGCCTGGGCCACGGCATCGGGACCGGCCACACCAGCGCGGTACTGGTTCTGGTTCATCCGCAACGAGCGCTCATAGGCCGCGACGGTGGCTTCCAGCAGGCGCTTCTGCTCATCGATCACGCGCAACTGCAGGTAGTTCTGCACCAATTCGGACTGCTGGCTGAGGCGGATCGCGGCCAGGTCGGCAAAACTGGCCTGGGCACTGGCCTCATTGGCATTCATGGCCTCGCGCAGCTTGCCCCACAGGTCGATTTCCCAACTCACGCCGAGCTGCGCGTTGTAGGTGTTGCGGATACCGCTGCTGTTGTTGGACAGGCTCGAGCTGGAGCTGCCGGTGCCTTGCGCCGAACGGTTCTTGCTGGCGCTCAAATCGAGGCTGGGGAACAGCGAAGCACGGCTGCTGCGCACCAGCGCCTGGGCCTGGCGGTACTGGGCTTCGGACTGCGCCACAGTCTGGTTGCTGCGGTTGAGTTCCTCAACCAGCGCGTTAAGCCCGGCATCACCATAGACTTCCCACCAGGCACCCCGAGTGATGGCATCGGACGGGTTGGCCTGGGTCCAGCCTTCGGCCTGCTTGTACTGCGCAGGTGTGCTCAGTTCAGGACGATGGTAGTCCGGGCTCAGGGTACAGGCACTGAGCAGCGCCACACACAGCCCGGCGCCAACCAGGCGCGAACCGCGGCCACGGGTCAGCAGTTGCAGGGCACGGTGGAGTGGAGTCTGGGCAAAGTTCATAGCGGAGTTTCCAGAGCGGCATCGGTGCGCACGCCGCGCCAATGGTTGAATCGGTGACGCAAGCGGTCCAGGTACAGGTACACCACCGGCGTCGTATAAAGGGTCAGGACTTGGCTGAAGACCAGCCCGCCGATGATGGTCAAACCCAGCGGCTGGCGCATTTCTGCACCCTCGGCGCGACTGAGCAGCAACGGCAAGGCACCGAGGATGGCCGCCAGGGTGGTCATCAGGATCGGCCGCAGCCTCAGCAGGCAAGCCCGGCGGATCGACTCTTCCGGCGTCATGCCCTGGTGGCGCTCCAGTTGCAGGGCCAGGTCGATCATCAGGATGGCGTTTTTCTTCACCACGCCGATCAACAGGAACAGCCCCAGCAGCGAGGTCAGGCTGAACTCGCCGCCGGTGACGTACAGCGCCAGCAAGGCACCGACCCCCGCCGAGGGCAAGGTCGAAAGGATGGTCAGCGGGTGGATGTAGCTTTCGTACAGAATGCCCAGCACCAGGTAAACCAGCACCAGCGCGCCGAGGATCATGAATGGCTGGCCTTGCTGGGTCTTGGCAAAGGCGTCGGCGGTACCGCCGAGCTTGGCGATCACTTCCTCAGGCAGGCCGAGCTTGGCCACTGCCCGCTCCACTGCGGCCATGGCCTGGTCAGGGCTGTAGCCTTCGGCAACATCGAAGGCGATGTCTTCGGAGGCGAACTGGCCCTCGTGGCTGACGCGGTCGTTGGCCAGGCTGTTCTCGTAGTGGGCGATGGTCGACAGCGGCACGCGCGCACCGTCGCTGGTGATCACTTGCACCTGCTCCAGGGTACTCGGGTCCCAGGCGTATTTGGGGTTGATCTCCAGTACCACCTGGTATTGGTTGAGGCTGTCGTAGATCGTCGAGATCTGCCGTTGGCTGTAGGCGTTGTTGAGCACCGTGGTGACCATGTCCATGTCGATGCCCAGGCGCTTGGCCTGGTCACGGTCGACCACCAGGGTCACCTGCTGGGTGCCGGAGCCGTCGCGGGCGTCGATGGCCGTGAGCTCAGGCAGCGCACGCACTGCGGCCACCACCTTGGGGAACCATTCTCGCAGGGCTGCGAGGTCGCCGCTCTGCAAGGTGTACAGGTATTGCGAGGAGGTCTGGTCACGGCCGCCACCGCCCAGTTGCAGGTCCTGGTCGGCCATCAGGTACAGCCGCCCGCCAGGCACTTTGGGCATTTCTTTGCGCAGCCGCTCGATGACCTTCTGTGCGTCGAGCTTGCGCTCGCTGATCGGCTTCAGGCGCACCAGGACCATGGCATTGTTGGTGCCGCTGTTACCGCCGATGAAGCCAGCAACGCTCTGCACGGCCGGGTCGGCCAGCAAGGCGCGGCGGTAGATCTCCATTTTCGGCTGCATCACGCTGAACGACAGGCCGTCGTCACCGCGGATAAAGCCCATCAGCTGGCCCGTGTCCTGCTGGGGGATCAGCGTTTTGGGTACCACCACGTATAGGGCGATGTTGATGCCGATGGTTGCCAGCAGGCTGATCAAGGTCAACCGCCTGTGGCGCAAGACCCAGCCCAGGCTGCGGTCATAGCCATCCACCATGCGTTTGTGCACCCTGTCGCTCCAGCGCTGCAGCCGGGTAGGCTCGGCGCGGTGCGGCTTGAGCCAGCGGGCGCAGAGCATCGGCGTGAGGGTCAGCGATACCACCAGCGAAACGATGATCGCCGCCGCCAGGGTGATCGAGAACTCCTGGAACAGGTTGCGCACGATGCCGCCCATGAACAGGATCGAAACGAACACGGCCACCAGCGAAACGTTCATCGACAGCAAGGTGAAGCCGACTTCCTTGGCGCCGAGAAACGCTGCGCGCATCGGTGGCTGGCCGTCCTCGATGTGCCGGGAGATGTTCTCCAGCACCACGATGGCATCGTCCACCACCAGGCCGGTGGCGAGGATCAGCGCCATCAGCGACAGATTGTTCAGGGAAAACCCGCACAGGTACATCACCGCGAAGGTGCCCACCAGGGACACGGGCACTGCCAGGCTCGGGATCAACGAGGCGCGCAAGCTGCCCAGGAACAGGTAGACCACCAGGATCACCAGCACCACGGCGATCAGCAGGGTGTGCTCGGCCTCCTTGAGGGTGGCCTTGATCACCGGTGAGCGGTCCATGGCGACGTTCAGCTGGACGCTGGCTGGCAGCAGCGACTGCAACGCCGGCAACTGCGCGTGGATCTGGTCGACCGTCTCGATGATGTTGGCGCCGGTCTGGCGATTGACCACCAGCAGCACGGCACTCTGGTCGTTGAAAAAGCCGCTGTTGTAGCGGTTCTCGACGCCGTCGGTGATGGTCGCCACGTCTCCCAGGCGCAGAATGGTGCCGTCTTGCTGGCGGATAACGATCGGCTCGTAGTCCTTGGCCTTTTCCAGCTGGTCGTTGGCGCGTACCTGCCAGCTGCGTTCGCTGTCCTCGACGAAGCCCATGGGCCGACGCTGGTTGGCGTTGGCTACCGCCGTGCGCACGTCGTCCAGCGACAGGCTGTACTGGTTCAACAGTTGTGGCTCGACGGCAATACGCACGGCCGGCAGCGAGCTGCCGCCGATCTGCACCTCGCCTACGCCACTCACCTGGGCCAGGCTCTGCGACAGAATGGTGTCGGCCAGATCGTACAGCTGGCCCTTCTGCAGCACGTCAGAGGTCAGCGACAGCACCATGATCGGCGCCTGCGCCGGGTTGATCTTCTTGTAGGTGGGCATACTGCGCATGCCACTGGGCAGCAGGTTGCGGGTGGCATTAATGGCTGCCTGCACCTCACGCGCCGCGCCATCGATGTCGCGCCCCTGCTCGAACCCGATGATTACCCGGGTCGAACCCTGGTTGGAACTGCTGGTCAGCGTGGTGACACCGGCGATGGTGCCGAGCTTGCGCTCCAGGGGTGTAGCCACCGTGGAGGCCATGACCTCGGGGCTGGCCCCCGCAAGGTTGGCCTGCACCACGATCACCGGGAAGTCCATCTGCGGCAGGGGTGCCACCGGCAACAGGCCGAAGCTGACGCCGCCGAGCAATATGATCGCAAGGCTCAGCAGCATGGTCGCCACCGGCCGGCGAATGAACGGGCCGGACAGGTTCATGCCTGGGCCTTCTGGGTATCGGGGGCCGGGCGCCAGCGGCGTGCCAGGCGGTCGAAGTACAAGTAGATGACGGGGGTGGTGAACAAGGTCAGCACCTGGCTGACCAGCAGTCCGCCGACCATCACCAGGCCCAGCGGCTGGCGCAGCTCGGCGCCCGAACCGGTGGCCAGCATCAGCGGCACGGCACCGAACAAGGCCGCCAGGGTGGTCATCAGAATCGGCCTGAAGCGCAACAGCGCCGCCTGGTAGATGGCATCCTGCGGGGTCATGCCCTGGTGACGCTCAGCCTCGAGGGCGAAGTCGATCATCATGATCGCGTTCTTTTTGACGATACCGATCAACAGGATGATGCCGATGATGGCGATCATGCCCAGGTCGTTGCCACTGAGTATCAGCGCCAGCAAGGCGCCGACCGCAGCCGACGGCAAGGTCGAGAGGATGGTCACCGGGTGAATGTAGCTTTCGTACAGCACGCCCAGCACGATGTACATGGTCACCACAGCGGCCAGAATCAGCAGCAAGGTGCTCGACAGCGATGCCTGGAAGGCTTCGGCGGCACCCTGGAACTTGGTCTGCACACCGATCGGCATGCCGATCTGCTGCTGCACCTGCTCGATCACCTGGACCGCCTCGCCCAGTGAGGCGCCATGGGCCAGGTTGAACGACATCATCACCGCCGGGAACTGGCCAATGTGCGAAATCGCCAGCTGCGCCTGGCGCTGCTCGATCCGTGCCAGTGCCGACAGGCGTACCTGGCCGCCGTCGCTGGCCTTGACATGGATCGACTCCAGCGCCTGCGGGCCGATGCTCGACGCATCGCGCGACTGCAGCACCACGCGGTATTGGCTGGCCTGGGTATAGATAGTCGAGATCTGCCGTTGGCCGAAGGCGTCGTACAGGGCGTTGGTGATCTGCGCGACGTTGATGCCCAGGCGGCTGGCCATGTCCCGGTCGATCACCAGGTACACCTGCAGGCCTTTGTCCTGCAGGTCGCTGGCCACATCTTGCAACTCGGGGCGCTGCTGCAGCGCGTGCACCAGCTTGCCGCTCCACTGCGCGAGCATGTCGGCGTCGGGCGACGACAGGCTGAACTGGTACTGAGTGCGGCTGACCCGGTCCTCGATGCTCAGGTCCTGTACCGGCTGCATGAACAGCCGGATACCGACCAGCTTGTCCAGCTGCGGTTGCAACCGGCTGATCACTTCACCGGCGGTGACGTCGCGCTCGCCGTGGGGTTTGAGGTTGATCAGCAGGCGGCCACTGTTCAGCGTGGCGTTGTCACCGTCCACGCCGATGTAGGAAGACAGGCTCTGCACCGCCGGGTCCTGCAGAATCACCTTGCTCAGGGCCTGCTGACGTTCGCTCATGGCGGCGAACGAGGTCGATTGCGGCGCCTCGGAAATCCCCTGGATCACCCCGGTGTCCTGCACCGGGAAGAAGCCTTTGGGCACCATCATGTACAGGATCACGGTCAGTGCCAGGCTGGCCACCGCCACCAGCAGCGTCAACAGCTGATGCTTGAGCACCCACTGCAGGCCACGGCCGTAGTGTTCGATCAACCAGTCGATCCAGGCGCCACTGGCCCGGTAGAACCGGCCCTGTTCTTCTTCCTTGGGTTCGCGCTTAAGCAGGCGCGCGCACATCATCGGCGTCAGGGTCAGCGAAACCACCAGCGAAATCAGGATAGCCACCGCCAGGGTGATGGCAAACTCACGGAACAGCCGGCCGACCACATCGGCCATGAACAGCAGCGGAATCAACACGGCAATCAGCGAGAACGTCAGCGATATCAGGGTGAAGCCGATCTGCCGCGCACCCTTGAGCGCGGCTTGCAGGGGTGTCTCGCCTTCCTCGATATGCCGCGAGATGTTCTCCAGCATGACGATGGCATCATCGACCACGAAACCGGTGGCGATGGTCAGCGCCATGAGGGTCAGGTTGTTGATCGAAAAACCGGCCAGGTACATCACACCGAAGGTACCGACCAAGGACAGCGGTACGGCAATCGAGGGAATGATGGTGGCGCTGAAGCGGCGCAGGAAGACGAACGTGACCATCACTACCAGGGCGATGGCGATCAGCAACTCGTGCTGCACGTCCTTGACTGCAGCGCGGATGGTCTGGGTACGGTCGGTGAGCACCGACACGTCGAGCCCAGCCGGCAGGTTGTCGGTGATCGACGGCAGCAACTCCTTGATACGGTCGACCACCTCGATGACGTTGGCTCCCGGCTGGCGCTGGATGTTCAGCAGCACCGCCTGGTTCTGGTTGGCCCAGGCTGCCAGGCGTTCATTCTCTGCTCCATCGACGATTTCGGCGACGTCCTTCAGGCGCAGCGGTGCACCGTTGTTGTAGGCCAGGATAAGGTTGGCGTACTCCTCGGGGGAACGCAGCTGGTCGTTGGCGTCGAGCATCGACACACGGGTCGGGCCATCGAAGTTGCCCTTGGGCTGGTTGACGTTGGAGGCGCCGATAAGGGTGCGCACATCGTCAAGGTTGAGGCCGTTGGCGGCCAGTGCATCGACGTTGACCTTGATCCGCACGGCCTGGCGCTGGCCGCCGGCAATGCTGACCATACCTACACCGCTGATCTGGGCAAGCTTCTGCGCCACGCGGGTGTCCACCAGGTCGTTGAGTTTGGGCAACGGCATGGTCTTGGACGAGATGGCCAGGGTCAGCACCGGTGTGTCTGCCGGGTTGACCTTGTTGTACACCGGGGGTGCCGGAAGGTCGCTGGGCAGCAGATTACTGGCCGCATTGATCGCAGCCTGCACCTGTTGCTCGGCCACATCCATGTTCATGTCCAGGCTAAAGCGCAAGGTCAGTACCGAGGCCCCCCCGGAACTGGTCGAGGCCATCTGGGTGAGGCCAGGCATTTGCCCGAACTGGCGCTCCAGCGGCGCGGTGACCGCGCTGGTCATGACCTGAGGGCTGGCGCCCGGGTACAAGGTCATGACCCGGATGGTCGGGTAGTCGACCTGTGGTAGTGCCGAGACCGGCAGCAACTTATAGGCGATCAGGCCGGCCAGGACGATGGCCAGCATGCTCAGCGTGGTGGCGACCGGGCGAAGAATGAACAGGCGTGACAGGTTCATGCGCCCGCCTTACCTGCCGCTTCACCGGCCTGGGCCGAGCCCTTGGCCTCCTGGCCCTGCAGGTGCTGGCCGGGCGTGGTCGGCACTTGCGAGCTGTCTTCAACGACCTCCACCTTGGTGCCCTCGCGCAGGCGGTCGGTGCCTTCGAGCACCAGGCGGTCGCCTGCCTTGAGGCCTTCCAGAATCACACTGTTCTCACCGTCGCTGGCACCCACCTTGAGCGTGCGGATGTTGACGGTGTTCTCGGCGTTGACCACATAGGCAAAGGTGCCATCGTTGCCGAACTGGATCGCTGCCGCCGGGGCCATGACCACCTGCTTGAGGGTGTCGGCCAACAGGCGCACGTTGACGAACTGGTTGGGGAACAGGGCCAGGTCCTTGTTCTCGAAGCGGCCCTTGAACTTCAGGGTGCCGGTGGTGGTGTCGATCTGGTTGTCGATGCTGCCGAGCACGCCAGTCGACTGCAGCTTGCTATCGCTGCGGTCCCAGGCCTCAACCGGCAGAATGGCGCCGCTGCGGTAGCGTTCGAGCACGGTGCTGAGCTCAGTTTCCGGCAGGGTGAAGGCGACGTTGATCGGCTCGGTCTGGGTGATGACCACCAGCGCAGTGGTGTCATTGGCCGCCACCAGGTTGCCCAGGTCGAGCTGGCGCAGGCCCACACGCCCGCTGATCGGCGAGCGGATCTGGGTGAAATCGAGGTTCAGGCGCGCATCGTTGACCTGGGCCTGATTGGTCTTCACCAGCCCCTGGAACTGAGCCACCTGGGCTTCGGCCGTATCGAGGGTCTGCTTGGCGATACTGTCTTCGGCGTACAAGCCTTTATAGCGAGCCAGGTCGACCTGGGCGTTTTTCAATTGCGCCTGGTTCTGCGCCAGGGTGCCTTCGGCCTGCTGCAAGGCAATGCGATAGGTGCGCGGGTCGATTTCGGCCAACAAGTCGCCGGCTTTGACCTGCTGGCCTTCCTTGAAGTGGATCTTCACCAGCTCACCGGCCACCCGGCTGCGCACATTGACCGTGTTGGTCGCAGTCACAGTGCCCAGGGCCTTGTAATAAAGCGGGAAGTCGCCCACCCGCACCGGCTCGACCCGCACCGGCACCGGGTCGGTAGACCCACCGAAGCCCGGGCGCCCGCCCATGCCCATCCCTTTACCCGGGCGCCCCCCGCCTGCCTCTTTATGGGCAGGCGTTGCGGCGGGCCACAGCCACCAGGCCAGCAGGGCCACCAGCAGCAGGATCAGCAGGCCGACGAGCCAGCGACGGGGGGATCGGGAGACAGAAGCTTGCATGGGTTGAACGAACCTTGTTCGGAGTGACGACTTGGGGAGGGTGAACGATAAGCACTGGCACCGTTTTAGCAAAGGCCCTTTACCAGAGGTTTACCTTTGCCTGACGTTGTCAACAGGTTGAACTTTAAATGAAAACGGCCCGGAAAGGGTTCCGGGCCGTTACAGGGTATTGCGTGATAGGCGGGAGGCCGCGCGGCCGGCACTGAACCGCCCTGCCCTCACGGCAACCTTACTTCAGGACAGCCAGCGCTGCCTCATAGTTCGGCTCTTCAGCGATTTCGCCCACTAGCTCGCTGTGCAGCACGTTGTCGTTTTCGTCCAGTACCACTACGGCGCGGGCGGCCAGGCCGGCCAGAGGGCCGTCGGCGATGGCGACGCCATAGTTCTCGAGGAATTCACGGCCGCGCAGGGTCGAGAGGTTCTTCACGTTTTCCAGGCCTTCGGCACCGCAGAAGCGCGCTTGGGCGAATGGCAGGTCAGCGGAGATGCACAGCACCACGGTGTTGGCCACATCGTTGGCCTGGGCGTTGAACTTGCGCACGGAGGTGGCGCAGGTCGGGGTGTCGACGCTCGGGAAGATGTTCAGCACCTTGCGCTTGCCGGCGAAGTCCTTCAGCGACTTGTCGGCCAGGCCTTCGCCGACCAGGGAAAAGGCAGGTGCCTGGGCACCGGCTTTTGGCAGTTCGCCTTTGACCTGAACCGGGTTGCCTTTGAGAGTCACTTGAGCCATGGACGAAATCCTTGTATGGGGTTTGAAAAGGACCCTGAGTTAAGCATGAAGGCGGGCGGGTGCCTATGGGGTAACGTGAAATTGTTCGATTGCCGGACACTTCTTGTGGACAAAAAAATGCCCGGGTGGCGACAGCCGACCCGGACACGTCTTACCGCCAGCGCAACATCAGCCCACCAGGCCGTACACCACAGACGCCAGCGCGACCAGGCCGACCACCACGACGAACACGTTGGACAGCGCGCCGCTGTACTTGCGCATCGACGGCACGCGGCGGATGGCATACATCGGCATGAGGAACAGCAGCACGGCGATGATCGGCCCGCCGAGCGATTCGATCATGCCGAGGATGCTTGGGTTGAGGGTGGCGACGATCCAGCACACCACCAGCATCAGCGCGGCAACCATACGGTCCAGCGCCTTGGCACCCGGGCGCGCACCCGTCTTGGCGATGATGCCCTTGAGGCCTTCGCTGGCACCGATGTAGTGGCCCAGGAACGACTTGGCGATGGCGATGAAGGCAATCAACGGCGCGGCGAAGGCGATCGTTGGGTTGCTGAAGTGGTTGGCCAGGTACGACAGGATCGACAGGTTCTGTGCCTTGGCTTCGGCCAGCTGTGTGCTGTCGAGGGTCAGCACGCAGCTGAACACGAAGAACAGCACCATGGCCACCATCAGCAGGTGGGCACGGGCCAGGATCTGCCCGCTGCGCTCGTCGGCGTGTTCGCCGTAACGGCGCTTCTGGTCAACGGCAAAGGCCGAAATGATCGGCGAATGGTTGAACGAGAACACCATCACCGGGATCGCCAGCCATACCGTGTGCAGGAACGCCGAACCCGACGGCAGCTGGTTGGCGCTGTCGAGGATACCGCCGGTCCAGTGCGGTACCAGGTACAGGCCCAGCAGCGCCAGGGCGACGATGAACGGGTAGACCAGCAGGCTCATGACCTTCACCGTGGCCTGTTCGCCGCAGCGCACGATCGCCAGCAGGCCGAGGATGAGCACGAACGACAGGATGACCCGTGGTGGCGGGGCCATGTGCAGCTGGTGTTCCATGAAGCTGCTGACGGTGTTGGTCAGGGCCACACTGTAGATAAGCAGGATCGGGAAGATGGCGAAGAAGTACAGCACCGTGATCAGTGCGCCGGCCTTGATACCGAAGTGCTCTTCGACCACTTCGGTGATGTCGCCGCCATTGCGCCCGGAGAGGACAAATCGGGTCAGGCCGCGGTGGGCGTAGTAGGTCATCGGAAACGCCAGCGCGGCGAGGATCAACAGCGGCCAGAAACCGCCCAGGCCAGCGTTGATTGGCAGGAACAAGGTCCCTGCGCCGATGGCGGTGCCAAACAGACCCAGCATCCAGGTGGTGTCTTGACGCGACCAGCGGCCCAGGGCTGCCGGGCTCGATTCTTCATAGCGCCGTTCGACGCTTGGGGCCTGCTCATTCATTCCGGGTGTAGCTCCACTCGCAAGACTGCAACAGGGCTGGGAATGGCGAAACAGACGCTTCGCGCAACCCAACCAAAAAGAGGGGCGCGATTGTGCACTGAAAGTGGGCGGTTGCGAAGCCCCGTCCGAGGGACGGTTGCACTGGCCTTTACTAGGAGGGTTGCACCTTGGGGCTGCTGTGCAACCCATCGCGGGCACGCCAGCGCCTACAGCGACCGCGCACAATTCAAGCCCTGCGCTGTAACTGTAGAAGCCGGCTGGCCGGCGAAAGGGCCGCAAGGCGGCCCCGTGCGGGATTACTTCTGAACGGCCGCGAATGCCTCGGCAACCCGTTGCAGGTTGGCCGGACGCAGGCCGGACATGCACACCCGGCCGCTGTCGATCAGGTACACACCAAACTCGTCACGCAGGCGACGGACCTGCTCGACGCTGAAACCGGTGTAGCTGAACATCCCACGCTGGCGCAGGAAGAACTGGAAGTCCTGGCCTGGCAGCAGAACCGCCAGCGCATCGACCAACGCCTGGCGCATGTCGAGGATACGCTTGCGCATCACCTCCACTTCAGCCGCCCACTGCGCGCTCAGGGCCTCATCGCCAAGCACGCCGGCCACCAGTTGTGCGCCGAAGTTGGGCGGGCTTGAATAGTTGCGGCGCACGGTCGCCTTGAGCTGGCCCAGTACGCTCTGGGTGGTGGTTTCGTCGTCACAGACCACCGACAGGCCCCCTACCCGCTCGCCATACAGCGAGAAGATCTTCGAGAAGGAGTTGCTGACCAGGCACGGCACGCCGGCACGGGCCATTTCGCGGATGGCGTAGGCATCTTCCACCAACCCTTCGCCAAAACCTTGATAGGCGATGTCGAGGAACGGGATCAGCTGGCGCGCCTTGACCACCTCCACCACGTGTTGCCACTGATCCTGAGTCAGGTCGGCACCGGTAGGGTTGTGGCAGCACGGGTGCAGCAGCACCACACTGTGGGCCGGGAGTACCTGCAGGGCGGCGAGCATGCCGTCGAAGTCCACGCCACGGCTGGCCTGGTCGAAGTACGGGTAGCTGTGCACCTTGAACCCGGCACCCTCGAAGATGGCGCGGTGGTTGTCCCAGGTCGGGTTGCTTACCCAGACTTCGGACTGCGGGAAGTAGCGCTTGAGGAAGTCAGCACCTACCTTGAGCGCGCCGGAGCCGCCGACGGTCTGCACGGTTGCCACGCGCTTGCCGGTCACGGCCGGGTGGTCGGCACCGAACAGCAGTGCCTGGATCGCCTGGCGGTAACTGGCCAGGCCTTCCATCGGCAGGTACAGCGAGGCCTCGTGGGCCTGGCCGGCGATGCGATTCTCCACCGCATCCACCGCCGCCAGCTGTGGCACCACGCCGGCCTCATCGTAGTACAGGCCGATACTCAGGTTGACCTTGTCAGCGCGCGGATCGGCCTTGAAGGTTTCCATCAACGAGAGGATCGGGTCGCCGGCATAGGCATCGACATGTTTGAACACAGCGTGCAGCTCCTTGGATCAGGACAGTTCGGAAAGGCTGCCCTGAGGATACCCGGAGTCGCACCGAAGCACATCACCAAATGTGCAAGGGTGTCTATGCACGCCTGCATGACGCCCTGCGCGGTGGCGCACTATAGGGCTCGCCGTTCAGACAGCCAGCGCCTCGAGCTCCTGCAACTCCTGATCGGTCAGTGCCACCCCGTCCCGCTCGGCCACTGCCCGCTCGCGATAACGTCGCTCACCCGGCATCCGTGACAGGCCCACGGCCTGCATCTGCTCGACCAGCGCGCGGCTGCGCAAGGCAAAACGCTCGCCTTCGGCCTTGCTCGGGTCGATCACGATGATCAACTGCCCGGTCCACGGGGTCTTGGCGCCTGGGTGGTTCGACCAGTCGAACTCCCAGGAGAAGTGCCCCCCTGTCAACGCCGCTGCCAGCAACTCCACCATCATCGACAGCGCAGAGCCCTTGTGCCCGCCGAACGGCAACAACGCCCCGCCGTCGAGGATCGCCTGAGGGTCATTGGTTGGCTGGCCATCGGCCCCTACCCCCATGCCGTCAGGCAACCGCTGGCTGGCGCGGGCGGCGATCTGCACGTCACCATGGGCCATGGCGCTGGTGGCCATGTCGAACACGATCGGGGCATGTCCGGCACACGGCGCGGCGAAGGCGATCGGGTTGGTGCCGAACAACGGCTTGCGCGCACCATGGGGCA
Source organism: Pseudomonas sp. NBRC 111131 (assembly GCF_001320525.1). Taxonomy (NCBI): domain Bacteria; kingdom Pseudomonadati; phylum Pseudomonadota; class Gammaproteobacteria; order Pseudomonadales; family Pseudomonadaceae; genus Pseudomonas; species Pseudomonas sp. NBRC 111131. Next base: position 89,119 of record NZ_BCBH01000002.1, read on the forward strand.
CCACACAGGTCATGCTGTTGACCACGCTCAGTGCCACCAGGCCTTCATCGGCAAATGGCTCGACATCAGGCCACAACGCGGCGAAATGGTGCGAGTTGTGGATCGCCAGCACCGCGATGCCGGCACTGCGCGCCTTTTCGACCAGCAATGCACGCGCCGCCGCCAAGGCCGGCTGGGCAAAGCCACCGCCGGCGTCTACGCGCACAAACGCGGGCGCCACATCGGTGACCTGGGGTATGGCGCGGCCATTTACCCAGCCACTGGCCAGGGTCGAGACATAACCCGGAACGCGGAACACGCCGTGGCTGTGGGCACCATCGCGCTGGGCGCTGGCGCAGTTGTGAGCCAGCACGCGGGCCACCGCCTCGCTGCAGCCATGACGCTGGAAAACCGTTTGCAAAAGACCCTGCAGCTCGGCAAAAGGCATGCGCATGGCCGGACGGTTGGAAGGTGCAGACATCTGAAGCTCCTTTCTTGGAATTGGAATGGCAACAGCGTTGGCAATGACAAAAACTGTCCTGCAAATGACAGCTATCTGTCAAATATTGACTTGATGACAGAAAACAGCCATTTTCTAGAACACGCCTCACTTGGAACAGCACCATGAGCCAGCCGATCAAGCAACGCCTGGAAAACAGCCTGCAAGGGGCCGCTGCTTCGGGCCGCAAGATCGCCAGCTACATGCTCGCCAACCTGCACGAACTGCCGTTCCAGACCTCGGCCAGTATCGCCGCCAAACTGGGCGTCAGCGAATCCAGTGTCGGGCGTTTCTGCCGCTCCCTGGGTTATGCCCATCTCAAGGCACTCAAGCAAGACCTGCAGAACGACCTCGGCGATGGCCCATGGCTGGTGGGGGATCGCCTGCAGGAATACCGCCAGCAGCACGACGACCGCACCCGCGCTGGCAGCCTGGAGCTGGAGATCGCCGCGCTGGTGCGGGTGCATGAGTACAGCCACAGCGAGGCCTGGCACCGCACGGCACAGCGCTTGGCAGAGCGGCCACGGGTGTTCATCGCCGGCTTTCAGACCGAGCGCGGCATCGCCCAGTGCATGGCCCACCTGCTGCACTACCTGCGCGATGGCGTGCAGGCGGTGGACGGCAGCGCCGGGCACTTCGGCGAAGTGCTGCTCGGCCGCCCGGAACACAGTGCCCTGGTGGTCTTCGAGGCGCGCCGCTATTCCCGTCATGCCCTGCTGCTGTGCCATAAGGCGCGCCAGGCGGGCATCCCGGTCACGCTGGTGACCGACACCTTCTGTGACTGGGCCGATGCCAATGCCGACGAGGTGTTCCGCATCCCCACCGAATTCAATCTGTTCTGGGAATCCACCTCGGCAATGCTGTCGTGGGTGCACCTGATGGTCAACGAGGTCTGCAAGAAACTCGGGCCTGATGTTGAAAAACGCTTGGAAGCGACTGCCGCTCTACATAACGAGTTCGTCGGCTACACGGCGGGCAAACAACAATAGCAAGAGTGCAAGAGGTGCAAGATGAACAAGACCATGGCTATGGTGGGTGCATGTGCGCTGCTGCTGGCCGGTGCGGCCAACGGCGAAACCCTGCGCTTCGCCACCGAGGGGGCCTATCCGCCCTTCAACTACGTCGACGCCAAGAACCAGTTGCACGGGTTTGACATCGACATCACCCACGCCCTGTGCGAGCAGATGAAGGTCGAGTGCACCCTGGTCGCCCAGGACTGGGAAGGCATCATCCCGGCGCTGATGGCGCGCAAGTACGATGCGGTGGTCGCCTCGATGATCGACACCGAGGAACGGCGCAAGAAGATCGCCTTCACCGACCACTATTACCGCACGCCGCTGACCGTCGCCGTGGCCAAGGACAGCAAGATCAGCGATGCCCAGAGCACCTTCAAGGGCTACACCGTGGGCGCCCAGTCGTCCTCGACTCAGGCCATCTACGCCGAGGACGTCTACGCCAAGGCAGGTGCCGACGTGAAGCTGTACCCGACCATGGACGAAGCCAACGCCGACCTTGCCGCCGGTCGCCTGGACGGGGTGATCGCCGACAAGTTCCCGCTGCACGAGTGGATGGACAAGAACGGCCAGGACTGCTGCAAGGTACTGGGTGATGTGGCCGGGACCAAGGCCGATGCCGCCATTGCCGTACGCAAGGACGACGACGCACTGCGTCAGCGGCTGAACACTGCCCTGGCCGAGATCGTCGCCAACGGCACCTACCAGAAGATCGCCAGCAAGTACTTCGCCTTCGACATCTACAACTGACTTGCGGCTCAATCGCCGGCACGCCGGCCTCACAGGTACAGCCACTGCTCAGGTTCAGTGAGCAACCTGTGTGAGCCGGCTTGCGGGCGACCGGGCCAGACCCGTCTGCACAAGGGGTACGTCATGCTCGATCAATTGTCCTTGCTGTCCTTTGCCAGCGGCGGCTGGGGCCAGGCCCTGCTGGCCGGCGCCCTGGTGACCCTCTCCCTGGCACTCGCCTGCCTGCCCATCGGCCTGCCGCTTGGCCTGCTGGTCGCCCTGGCAGCGCGTTCGCGCAAGCGTCTGCCGCGGGCCTGGGCAACCACCTTCTCCACCGTGTTCCGCGGCCTGCCCGAACTGCTGACTCTGTTGATCATCTACTACGGCTGCCAGATCGCCGCGCAGAAGCTGCTCGCCGCATTGGGCTATCAAGGCGAGTTTCTGATCAACACCTTCCTCGCCGCCATGATCGCCTTCAGCCTGGTGTTCGCCGCGTTCTCCAGCGAGATCTGGCTGGCGGCCTTCAAGACCTTGCCCAAAGGGCAATTGGAAGCCTGCTCGGCCCTGGGCCTGAGCCAACGCACGGCGTTCTTCAAGGTGGTGCTGCCTCAACTGACGCGCATTGCCTTGCCGGGGCTTTCGAACAACTGGTTGTCGTTGCTCAAGGACACCTCCCTGGTGTCGACCATTTCGCTGGTCGACCTGATGCGCCAGACCAACCTGGCCGTCAGCGTGACCAAGGAGCCGATGTTCTTCTATGGCGTCGCCTGCGTGGGTTACCTGCTGTTCTCCGCGGTGTCGGGGCGGGTGTTTGCCTATATCGAACGGCGTAGCAACCGTCACCTGCAAGGAGCACGCGCATGAGCGCCGAACAGCTGTTGGGCATGGTACTGGACCTGGACCTGCTGGAACGCTACGGTCCGCGCTTCATCGATGGCCTGCTGGTGACGGCCAAGCTGGTGGTGATTTCCTTCAGCCTGGGCGCCGTGTTAGGCCTTTTGCTGGCGCTGGCGCGCATGTCCCGCAACCTGCTGCTGCAGCGCCTGGCCGCCGGCTATATCTACTTCTTTCGCGGGTCGCCCTTGCTGGCGCAGCTGTTCCTGCTTTATTACGGCCTGGGCTCGCTCAAGGGTTTCTGGCAGGACGTGGGCCTGTGGTGGTTCTTCCGCGAAGCCTGGTTCTGCACCTTGCTGGCCTTCACCTTGAACACTGCTGCCTACCAGGCCGAGATTTTCCGCGGCAGCCTGATGGCCGTCGCGCCAGGGCAGCACGAAGCGGCACAGGCGCTGAACCTGAAGCGCTCGACCACCTTCTTCAAGGTGATCCTGCCCCAGTCCTTGTTGGTGGCTATCGGCCCGTTGGGCAATGAACTGATCCTGATGATCAAGGCCAGCGCCATCGCCTCGCTGGTAACCCTCTACGACCTGATGGGTGTGACCAAGCTGGCCTTTTCGCGCAGCTTCGACTTCCAGATCTACCTGTGGGCTGCAGTGCTCTACCTGCTGATCGTCGAACTGGTACGGCGCCTGCTCAAACGCCTGGAGGCCCGCCTGGGCCGCCATTTGAACTGACCGAAGGATATTGTCATGCATTGCCAGACCCTTGTTCTTGGTGCCGGCATCGTCGGCGTCAGCACCGCGCTGCACCTGCAGGCGCGCGGGCGGCAGGTCATCCTGCTTGACCGCGACGACCCCGGCAGCGGCACCAGCCATGGCAATGCCGGGCTGATCGAGCGCTCCAGCGTGATTCCCTACGCCTTCCCTCGCCGGTTCGGTGCACTGCTGCGTTATGGCCTGAATCGCCAACCGGATGTGCGCTACAGCCTGCTGCATCTACCTAGAGCGGCGCCTTGGCTGCTGCGTTACTGGCGCCAATCGGCGCCCGGGCGCCTGGCCGGCGCTGCCGCCGACATGCTGCCACTGGTGCAGCGCTGCGTTGAAGAGCATGATGCCTTCGTCGCGGCGGCCGGCCTTGAAGGGTTGGTACAGGCCAAAGGCTGGATCGAGGTCTACCGGGACCCGGCGCTGTTCGAACAGGCCAAGGCTGAACTCAAGCACCTGGCCCGCTATGGCCTGCAGTACGAAATCCTCAAGCGTGGCCAGTTGCAGGCCCGTGAGCATCAGCTCGACAGCGCCGTGGTCGGCGGCATTCACTGGCTTGACCCGAAAACCGTGAACAACCCCGGTGCCCTCACCCGCGGCTACGCAGCGCTGTTCGTCCAGCGCGGTGGGCAGTTCCTGCATGGCGATGCGCGCAGCCTGCGCCAGGCCGGCGGCCAATGGCAGGTCGACAGCCAGCGTGGTCCTGTTACGGCCGATGAAGTGGTGGCGTGCCTTGGCCCGCAATCGGCTGACCTTTATGAGCGCCTGGGCTACCGCATTCCGCTGGGCATCAAGCGTGGCTACCACATGCATTACAGCACCCGTGAGGGCGCGCAGTTACAGCACGCGATCTGCGACACCCAGGGCGGCTACGTGCTGGCGCCCATGGCCCGGGGCGTGCGCCTGACGACGGGCATCGAGTTTGCCGACAGCCACGCGCCGGGCAACGAAATCCAGCTCAAGCGCTGTGAAGCACTGGCACGCAAGCTGTTCCCCGCGTTGGGCCAACGCCTGGATGACAGCCCCTGGCTGGGCCAACGCCCCTGCCTGCCAGACATGCGCCCGGTAATTGGCCCGGCGCCTCGGCACAAGGGCCTGTGGTTCAACTTCGGCCACGCGCACCACGGCCTGACCCTCGGCCCGGTCAGCGGTCGCCTGCTGGCGGAACTGCTCACTGGCGAGCCCCCCTTCACTGACCCTGCGCCCTACAGCGCGGCACGTTTCGACTGAAACCACGCGGGAGAACAACAACATGACCGCCCCCCTGAGCGTTGCCAGCCTTGCCCCTGAGACCGACCCGCGCCCGGTGCTGATCCGCATCGAGGGCCTGAACAAGCACTATGGCGCCTTCCATGTGCTGCGCGACATCGACCTGCAGGTGCGCGAAGGCGAGCGCATTGTCCTGTGCGGCCCGTCCGGTTCCGGCAAATCCACTCTGATTCGGTGCATCAACCGCCTGGAAATCGCGCAACAGGGCAGCATCCAGGTAGCCGGCATCGACCTGGCGGCCAACAGCCGACAGGCCACCCAGGTGCGCAGCGAAATCGGCATGGTGTTCCAGCATTTCAACCTGTTCCCGCACATGAGCGTGCTCGACAACTGCCTGCTCGCACCCACCAGCGTGCGCGGCCTGACGCGCAAGGATGCCGAGGAGCGGGCGCGGATGTACCTGAACAAGGTCGGCATCGAAAGCCAGGCGCACAAGTACCCCAGCCAGCTCTCCGGTGGCCAGCAGCAACGCGTGGCGATCGCCCGGGCGCTGTGCATGAAGCCGCGGATCATGCTGTTCGATGAGCCGACCTCGGCGCTCGACCCGGAAATGGTCGCTGAAGTGCTGGATGTGCTGGTGCAACTGGCAGGCACAGGCATGACCATGCTCTGCGTCACCCACGAGATGGGCTTCGCACGGCAGGTGGCAGAGCGGGTGCTGTTCCTGGAAGCTGGGCAGATCATCGAGGACAGCCCGCCAGGGGTGTTCTTCAATCAGCCGCGTACCGCGCGGGCCAAGGGCTTCCTGGCTCAGATCCTTCATTGAAGGCCGCAGGCGCAAGGTCCCTTCATTGCAGCGCTGCAATGATCCAACTGCATCGTTAAATATAATTGACCTGCCCGCCCGCCAAACCCTTGCCGCCTCAGGCTCGCAAGGGTTTGACACCCCAAATTCTGGCGCAAATCCCCTTCCGACGCCCCCTTCGGCCGTTTGACATATCGAACGGCTCTGGCAAGCTATCTACAAGTCCCGACCGGAATCGTCGCCTCTGACGAGCCGGCAGTGCTCGGGACTTCAGGTAGCACATCAGGCCCCGGGCCGTGCACCTGCACAACAACGACAGGTCGAACCTGTCATAAGGTGACATATGTCCAACAGCAACATTGGCAACAAGCAACCTTCCCTGCGCAAACCCGTCGTCCTGATGACCATGGGCAGCCAAGAGCGCAAAGGCCATGACTATCAGGTCATGACCCACAAATACATCACCCCGCTGGTCGACTTCGCCGATTGCGTCCCGGTTCTGGTACCCACGTGCTGCGGCACCGAAGACCTCGAGACCTATCTGGACATGGCCGACGGCGTGTACCTGACCGGTGCCGGCAGCAACATCGAGCCAAGCCTGTATGGCCAGGAAAACCAGACCCCCGGCAAAGGCCAGGACGTCAACCGCGACCTGTTCGACATCCCGCTGGTGAAGGCAGCGCTCAAGCGTGGCCTGCCGATCTTCGGCATCTGCCGCGGGATGCAGGAAATCAACGTGGCCCTGGGCGGCGACATCTACCAGAAGGTCTACGCCGAGCCTGGCTTCAACGACCACCGGGAAAACCCGGAAGATCCGGTCGAGGTGCAATACGCCCAGGTGCATAGCGTCAAGATCAAGCCGGGCAGCTGGCTGCGCGAAACCCTCGGCACTGATCAGATCCGCGTCAACTCGCTGCATGGCCAGGGCCTGCGCAACCTCGGTGCCGGCATCGAACCGATCGCCCACGCCGAAGATGGCCTGGTCGAAGCGATTCACGCCCCAAGCATCTCGCCTTTCCTGTTTGCGGTGCAGTGGCACCCAGAATGGCAGGCGGCGAAGAACCCTGATTCGATCAAGATCTTCCAGGCCTTCGGCGATGCCTGCCGCGCCCAGGTGCGCAAGTCCCAGATCAAGCGCCAACAGGCCGCCTGACCCCAGCTTCGTCAGTTTTGATCGCGGGGCGGCGCAAGGTCGCCCCCGCTTCCTCGGTCACCCTCTGCTGGTCCCAGAACATTTCCCGTGGACGCGGGCGGCGGGCTTGTGCCTGTCTCCGCGATCGTTTTCCCCTTCACCCAAGCGATAGGGCAGCGGTATTAGCCTGCCCCCGGCACTGGCAAATAGCCTGCGCATCGCCACCACCTGAATTCAAAATGCTGGCCCCCAAGCATTTGAAGCGAAGGCAAACTTCTTTTTCCGTCAAATGCTTAGGACAGCAACATGCGAGTATTTCTAGCAACGGTGGCCGGCTGCCTGCTGGCCACGACAGCCTTCGGCGCTCAGGCCAGAGCGTTGAGCCAGAACGATCGCACGGTGTGTGGATGGGGTTCGCAAATTGCCGCCGAAGCTCAGCAGGCAAAGCTGTCCGGGGTGACGCTGTACGCCACCCGCAAGAAGTTGCAGGTACGCAGGTTCGCCAAGCCGTGGATGCGCATGACCGCCTTCGGCATCACCGAACAGACTTACAACAGCCGCTCGCGGCTGCAACCGGCTGCGATTAAGCAGACCTATTATGAGCAGTGTGTACAACACGCAATTGCAAAGCGTTAACTGTTGTTTATCAGTAGGTTAGCAACTAGATCTAATGTGGATTCAGCAAATTTGAGCTCAGCAGCGGGGCCACCTTCAATAGGTCGCCTCGTGCTCACCTTCTGGACTTAATACTTCAGAAAATATTTAGATTCTGATCTTAAACCACTGATTTTCATGGTTTTTACATTTTAGTTTTACGAAAGCGTGCTTTCGTGCACTGCGGGCGGCATCGAACGGGTGCAGATAATTTCTGCACCCAGCTGAACCCTCTGTCAGCAACCGGTAAGCGCCACAGGCTGGCGCTCGCCAGCAAAGAACAGGGGGCGTAGGCGCACGCCGATCACATTGCCGGCATAGGCCGCAACGAGCCACAGCCAGCCATGCACGCTACCCGAGGCAATGCCGCTGAAGTAGGCGCCGATGTTGCAGCCATAAGCCAGACGCGAGCCGTAGCCCAGCAGCAGCCCGCCGATGATGGCGGCAATCAGCGACGGCAGCGGAATCTTCAGGCTTGGTGCAAAGCGACCGGCCAGGCCTGCTGCCAGCAGCGCGCCAAGCACGATGCCAAGGTCCATCACCGTGGTGATGTCCTGCCACAGTGGCGCGGCCAGGGCCTTGGCGTTGGCCGGTGCCTGCCAGAACACCCAGCTGCCCACGTCCACGCCAACGCTGGAAAGGGTCTTGGCCCCCCACAAGGCAAAGGCAGAAGTGATGCCCCAAGGGCGCCCAGCCAGGGCCAGCGTAGCGTAGTTCAGCAGGGCCAGGGCAATGGCGCCCCACAACAGCGGCCATGGGCCACGCAGGAAACGGCGCAGGCCGTGGTGGTCACTGCTTGCCGGGGCTTGCAGGGCACCATGGCGGCGCTTTTCCAGCAGCACAGTCACCCAGGCGATCAGCCCGAACAGCGCCACGCTTGCCAGCAGCGCCGGACCGACACCCCACGCCTGGACGATCGAGGTAGCCGGGAAGGACGGCAATGCGAACCACCAGTCGGCATGGTGCGTGGCGGTGACCGAACCGATGATGAAGAACAGCAGGGTCACCAGCATCCGGGCGTTGCCGCCGCCCACCGTGAACAAAGTGCCCGAAGCGCAACCACCGCCCAACTGCATGCCGATGCCGAAGATGAAGGCTCCGAAGACCACGGACACACCGGCCGGCGCCACCAGCCCGGTGACCGGGTTGCCGAACAGGGTTCCGGCCGACAAGGCCGGGAAGAACAGCAGCACGGCCAATGTCAGCATGACCATCTGGGCACGCAGGCCTGCGCCGCGCCGTTCGTTGATGAACACGCGCCACGCGGAGGTGAAGCCAAAGGCAGCGTGATAAAGCGTCAAGCCCATGGCGGCACCGACGATCAGCAGCAGCACCTGCTTGAAGCCGGCGTTCAGGTTGAGGAACCAGGCGCCGGCCAGCAACAGGGCCAAGGCAATGAGGGGCGCGCCGAGGCGGCGCGGTTCGGGTGTGGCGATGGTGGAGAGACCCATTGGAATGCTCGGATTACAGTTAAAACGGGCGGCGATTATAGCGCCGGAGGTTGATCAATGCTGCCCGCGAAAAGCCCGGCGCATCTGTTAGGCTGATACAACCCTTCGTCAGCCCACCCGACCATTCGCCCCATGGATGAATTGCGCAAGATTGACCTCAACCTGCTGCTTGCCCTGCACGCGCTATTGAGCGAGCAGCACGTGACCCGTGCCGCCGTCCGTTTGCACCGCAGCCAGCCAGCGGTCAGCCACGCCCTGGCGCAGCTGCGCAGGCATTTCGATGACCCGCTGCTGGTTCGCCACAACGGCCAGATGGCCCTCACGGCCCGCGCCCAGGCCCTGGTCAAGCCGCTGCACGATGCATTGGGCAGCCTCAACGGCCTGCTGGCCGCTCCGCGGTTTGAGCCGACCCAGACCCAGCGCCGTTTCCGGCTCTCGTTATCCGACTACGCTTCGCGCATCATCCTGCCGCCCCTGGTGCGCCACCTGCGTCAGGTGGCCCCTGGCATCGACCTGGCCATCAGCCAGGCCAGCCGCGAGACCATGCTGGCGCAGTTGCTGGACGGAGAACTGGACCTGGCGTTGGGTATCTTCCCTGAGCTGCCCCACGACATCTGCGCGCAAACCCTCTTCGAGGACAGTTTCATCAGTGTTGCCGACCGCCGTGTGCTGCCCGCCACCGGCGGCCTTGCCCTGGACGACTGGCTGGCACGCCCTCACGTGCTCATGGCCATGCGCCCGGATGCCCATGACGAGATCGAGCGCGCGCTGGCCGCGCAGGGGTTGCGCCGGCGCATAGCCCTGGCACTGCCGCACTGGAGCGCTGCCGTTGACGTACTGGAGGGCACTGACCTGATCCTCACCGTGGCCAGGCGCGCCGTAGGCCCGATGCAGCCACACAAGGCATTGCGTCAGTTCGCCCCTCCCTTGGCGATCCCTGCCCTGGCCTATCACCAGGCGTGGCACGCCAGAAAGAACAGTGACCCCGGCCACCGTTGGCTCCGTGAAGCCGTGTGGGCGTGCAGCCAGCCGGGCAATTGATCAGCCTTCGGGCGGCTTGACGATACTCGACGCAGTGCTGGACGTGTCGGCCGCCCAGGAGCCCTGGACCAGGAACACCCCGACCAGAATCAGGATCACCCCTGCGACCCGAGGCAGGCTCACCGGTTTGCTGGTAACGCCTAGCAAGCCGAAATGGTCAACGACCACCGAGGTCAGGATCTGCCCTGCCACCACCAGCACCAGAAAGCCCGCCGCCCCCAGCTTGGGCGTCAGCGCCGCCGCTGCGGCCACATAGAGTGCGCCCAACACACCGCCGATCCACAGCCACCAGGGCCCTTGCAGGGCCTTGCCCAGGTCTGGCATCGGCACCCGCAGGATCAGCAGTGCGGCAATGACCACCACTGAGCTAACGGTAAGCGAGGTGAACGCCCCCCATAGCCAGTGCCCCAGGGCGCGGCCTACGGCTGCGTTGCTGGCGGCCTGATAGGGCAGCACGATACCCGCGAATAGGGCGAGCAGAAGAGGAAGGAAGGCAATAAGCAGGGCTTTGTTGACCATGAATGCACTCATCGAAGGACAGGATGGGCACATGATCGACAATCGACACGCTTGATGGAAATCGAACCGGTGCACCCTACTTATTCGTGGCATGGATGATGCGTGCGATCGGCCTTTCGCGGTGCAGTCCGCCCTAATGGGTTCAAACCGAGGGTGGCCACCGCGAAAGCCCGCACGATTAGCGCGACGTTTCTACCCGCAGCACTTCAGTGAAGATCGCATCGACCGTCTGGTCGACCTTGAGGTTCTTCATGCGTGCCTGCAGTTCAGGGTCCTCGACCTTGACCACCTGCAGCTTGCCTTCTGGCGGCAGCAGGCTTACCTCGTGGGTATTGAGGTCGATCTTCTTGATCTGCGACGTGACCTTGACCTGGCGGAAGGCCTCGCCCCCAGGGTTGGGGTTGTTCTGGGTAGCGCGAATAGTGCCCGACTCCTCGGTGGCCTTAGGGGCGCCACCTACGTCGGTGTTAAGCACATAGGCCACCGCACGGGTCACATAGATATCGACTTGGTCACCCACCTTGAGGTTGGGCAGCGCCTTGGCCTTTTCCGTGAACTGGAAGGTCACGTCCTTGTCATGCGGCCCTTTCACCGTTACCTGGCGACTCGCCAGATCAATGGCGGTGACCTCTGTCGTCACATGGCTTTCCAGCGCTTCGCTGGCGATGGGTATGTCGGCAGCCTGTACCGTGAAGCTGGCGGTACCCACCAGCGTGGCAAGAGCTACGGCACGAGCGAGTGTGCTAAGAACATTCATATAGGCCTGCTTCCCTGTTATCAAGACCGGATTGGCGCGCGAACGGTTCGCGCGCCGCTCCTACACCATAGCTGGACTTACTGATTGCGCGTGACCCGCCACACGGTATTGGCCAGGTCATCGGCAATGATCAAGGCGCCGCGGGGGTCTACCGTGACACCCACTGGCCGGCCGCGGGTCTTGCCATCGTCGCCGCGAAAGCCGGTGGCGAAGTCGATGGGCTCGCCTGCCGGCTTGCCGTTGCTGAACGGGACGAAGATAACCTTGTAACCCACAGGGTTCGGCCGGTTCCAACTGCCGTGTTCGCCTACGAACACGCCCTCGGCGAAGCGCTCGCCCATGGCCGGCAGGGAAAAAGCGACGCCCAGCGCGGCGACATGGGAACCGAGGCTGTAATCAGGCTTGATGGCAGCCGCTACCTTGTCGGGGTTTTGCGGTTTCACCCGCTCATCGACGTTCTGTCCCCAGTAACTGAAGGGCCAGCCGTAGAAGGCCCCTTCACGAACCGACGTGAGGTAGTCCGGCACCAGGTCCGGGCCCAGCTCGTCACGTTCGTTGACCACGGCCCACAATTGCCCGGTGTCCGGCTGGATGGCAAGCGCAGTCGGGTTGCGCAGGCCGGTGGCGTAGGGTTTGTGCGCACCGGTGGCCGCGTCCACCTGCCACACCCTGGCGCGATCGAGTTCCGCCTCCATGCCGCGCTCGGTGATGTTGCTGTTGGAGCCGATGCCAACGTACAGGTAGCGACCATCGGGGCTGATGGTCAGCGCCTTGGTCCAGTGGTGGTTGATTTCGCCTGGCAGGTCGGTGACCTTGGTCGGCGGGCCGTCCGCCTTGGTCTGGCCGTCCTGATAGTCGAAACGCACCAGGGCATCCTGGTTGGCCACGTACAGCTTGCCATCGGCAAAGGCCAGGCCGTAGGGGGCGTTGAGGTTTTCGGCGAACACCGTCTGCAGCTCATAGGTGCCGTCGCCATCGGCATCGCGCAGCAGGGTCAAACGGTTCCCGCCCTTGACCTGGGTGTTGCCCTTGGCCTTGATCTGGCTGGCGATGACGTCCTTGGGCTTGAGCTGGGCAGCGCTGCCACCACGGCCTTCGGCCACAAGGATGTCACCGTTGGGCAATACCAGGCTCTGACGGGGGATCTTCAGGTCAGTGGCAATCGCGGTAACCCGATAGCCTTCGGGCACGTTCGGGGTCTGCTGGCCCCACTGGGCAGGCTGGGCGATCTTCATGCTGGGTAGCAGACCACGCTCGGGGGTCGGCAGTTTCGGGTCAGGCCCCAGCGACTGGGTGGCTTCACCGTCACCGCCACAGGCACTCAACAGCAGCGCCACGCTCAATGCTGACAAGGCATGCAAAGGCTTCATGCTGCACCTCCCGAACGCAGATTGCTCATGCCGAGCCATGCCGCCACACAGGCCAGTATCGTCACGATCACAGACAGCACCAGGCCTGCGGGCATCACGGCCCAGGCGTCCTTGGCGTGCTCGAAGGCGTTGACCAGCCCCAGCACCCACGTCACCAGCAACAGCAGAAAGTACAACGTCGGCCGCCCGCCCTTGCGCTCGGCGCGGATCAGGTTCACCAGTGCAAACAGTAATGCAAGCCCGCAGAACAACAAGCCACCGGCGATCAGCCAGGCGGCGAAGTTGCTCCACTGGATCTGGTAACTCTTGAAGTAGGCAATGTCACTCAGCAAGGCGCCGAGAAACAGCGGTACCGTGCCGGCCAGCAGGATCGCATGCAGCGGGCTGGGCGTGCGTCGGTAGAGGATGGGGTCGGTAGCGGTCACGGTGCCTCCCTTATCATTCAGTGACCCATGGCTGAGGGATTGGCACGAAGGCCCGGTCCGTCAGGCTTGCGCGGTGTGCGCCTAGCAAAGGATCGCTTCGGTGTCCGATAAGTTCACCGTTTGGCTTGTTTGACATATCCTGAAAGCATTAACCATCGAACGCTTCAACCAGGCAAGGAACCCAGGGCATGAGTGCTCATACCGCACGACCGTACACGCTGTGGGCCGCGCATGCCCTGCTGGCCGTTACCCTCGCGCTGACTGCCGGGTGTTCGAACAGGCACAGCCAGACGCGCTACTACGCGGCGGCAGCCGGCTCGAACTGCTTCGCCAAAGCGGTGCCCAGCCTGGGGGAAGGTGGACTGGCCTGGGGCAATACGCTGAGCATCGCCCGGCAGAAATCGATGAACAATTGCATCCGTTATGCGGGCAGGTCGGGAGGCACACCCAACACCTGCCAGGTGGTCATGGCCAAGTGCAAGAACTAGCGGCTACAGCGCCCCACATCGTGCGCCCTCCAAGGGGCGCCAGGCGCCCCTTGGCAACCGTCACACCGCCTTGGCGCGTGCAGCGTGCAGTTTCTTGTAGCTCTCGACCAGGCGCAGGTGGCGGTCCAAGCCTTCGAGCTTCATGCTGGTTGGCGTCAGGCCGTGGAAGCGCACCGTACCGTCTACCGAACCGAGCACCGCATCCATGCGCGGGTTGCCGAACATGCGCCGGAAGTTGGCCTCGTAGTCTTGCATCTCCAGCTCATCGTCCAGCACCACTTCCAGCACCACATTCAGCGCCTGATAGAACAAACCGCGTTCGACGGTGTTGTCATTGAACTGCAGGAACGCTTCGACCCACTCCTTGGCATCCTCGAAACGGCGCAGCGCGAGGCAGATCAGCAGCTTCAGCTCAAGGATGGTCAACTGTCCCCACACCGTATTGTCGTCGAACTCCACACCGATCAGCGTGGTGATGGTGGTGTAGTCGTCCACCTCGCAGTTGTCCAGGCGCTTGAGCAGCGCCCGCAATGCCCGGTTGTCGAGGCTGTGCAGGTTGAGGATGTCGGCGCGGAACATCAGCGCGCGGTTGGTGTTGTCCCAGATCAGGTCCTCGACAGGGTAGATCTCCGAGTACCCCGGCACCAGGATGCGGCAAGCGGTGGCACCGAGATTGTCGTACACGGCCATGTACGCCTCTTTACCCAGGCCCTCAAGAATGCCGAACAGCGTTGCGGCTTCCTGACTGTTGGAGTCATCGCCATGGCCGGAGAAGTCCCATTCGACGAACTCGAAATCGGCCTTGGCGCTGAAGAAGCGCCACGACACCACACCGCTGGAGTCGATGAAGTGCTCGACGAAGTTGTTCGGTTCGGTCAGCGCATGGCTCTCGAAGGTAGGCTGCGGAAGGTCGTTGAGGCCCTCGAAGCTGCGGCCCTGCAGCAGTTCGGTGAGGCTGCGCTCCAACGCGACCTCAAAACTTGGGTGCGCGCCGAACGAGGCGAACACGCCGCCGGTGCGCGGGTTCATCAAGGTCACACACATCACCGGGAACTCGCCACCCAGCGAAGCATCCTTGACCAGCACCGGAAAGCCCTGCTCTTCCAGGCCCTGAATACCGGCGACGATGCCCGGGTACTTGGCCAGCACCTGCTGTGGCACATCCGGCAGGCACAGTTCACCTTCGAGAATTTCACGTTTGACCGCCCGCTCGAAGATTTCCGACAGGCACTGTACTTGCGCCTCAGCCAGGGTGTTACCGGCGCTCATGCCGTTGCTGAGGAACAGGTTTTCGATCAGGTTTGACGGGAAATACACCACCTGCTGGTCCGACTGGCGCACAAATGGCAACGAACAGATGCCCCGTGCGGTATTGCCCGAGTTGGTGTCATACAGGTGCGAGCCACGCAGCTCACCATCGGGGTTGTAGATCTGCAGGCAGTATTGGTCGAGGATTTCGGCGGGCAGCGCATCCTGCGGGCCTGGCTTGAACCATTGCTCGTTCGGGTAATGCACGAACGGCGCGTTGGCGATGTCCTCGCCCCAGAACTGGTCGTTGTAGAAGAAGTTGCAGTTCAGGCGCTCGATGAACTCCCCCAGCGCGGAGGCCAGCGCGGCCTCCTTGGTCGAGCCCTTGCCATTGGTGAAGCACATCGGCGACTGCGCATCGCGCACGTGCAGCGACCACACGTTAGGCACGATGTTGCGCCACGAGGCGATCTCGATCTTCATGCCCAGGCCAGCGAGGATGCCGGACATGTTGGCGATGGTCTGCTCCAGCGGCAGGTCCTTGCCCGGGATATAGGTGGTGGTGTCGGCCACCGGCATCAACAGGCCCTGGGCATCGGCATCGAGGTTGTCGACCTCTTCGATGATGAACTCGGGCCCGGTCTGCACCACCTTCTTGACCGTGCAACGGTCGATGGAACGCAGAATGCCCTGGCGGTCTTTCTCGGAGATGTCTTCAGGCAGCTCGACCTGGATCTTGAAGATCTGGTTGTAACGGTTCTCGGGGTCGACAATGTTGTTCTGCGACAGGCGGATGTTCTCGGTGGGGATATCCCGCGTCTGGCAGTACAGCTTGACGAAATAGGCGGCGCACAGTGCCGACGAGGCAAGGAAATAGTCGAACGGCCCCGGGGCCGAGCCATCGCCCTTGTAGCGGATCGGCTGGTCGGCGATCACCGTGAAGTCGTCGAATTTGGCTTCAAGACGAAGGTTGTCGAGAAAGTTGACCTTGATTTCCATGCGGGAACACCGTGATTTAAGCGTGCAAAACGAAATTGGCCGGCATTATCCGGTTTTTTGCCCTGGAAGTCCTGTTTGCCTTCGTGGACTGGCGCGAACCACGGTGAGTTGCGCATTCCAGCGGATTGCTTGCCTGATCCTCCGAGGCCACAGGGCCTGACGGACCGACGGTCATCGCCCTGTGCTAGCTTTTCTGAATTGGGAACGACGCATTCCCTGCATGACGACAAAACGACCACAACCGACGATCAGCAGGTGAGCCATGGAACTTCGCATCAACCAAACGACGTACCAGGTCGAGGCGGACGCCGACACGCCATTGCTGTGGGTAATCCGCGATGACCTGGGCCTTACCGGTACCAAGTACGGCTGCGGCCTGGCCCAGTGCGGCGCCTGTTCGGTGCTGGTGGACGGCAGTGTGGTGCGCGCCTGCGTCACGCCGGTGGCGGGCGTGGTTGGCCGTGAAGTGACCACCATCGAAGCCATCGAGGCCGATACGGTGGGCAAGCGCGTGGTCGCCGCCTGGGTCGAGCACCAGGTGGCGCAGTGTGGCTACTGCCAGTCTGGTCAGGTGATGGCCGCCACCGCGTTACTCAAACACACCCCCTCCCCCAGCGATGCGCAGATCGATGCGGCGATGGTCAACCTGTGCCGCTGTGGCACCTACAACGCCATTCATGCGGCCGTTCACGCGCTGGCTCAAGGGGAGAACGCCTGATGAATACGCCTGTCGAGGTGCCCACGCAGGTGCTCAGCCTGCCGCCGGGTGAAATGGTCAACCTGTCGCGGCGGCGCTTTCTCGTCGGTGCCACAGCCGGCGCGCTGGTGCTCGGCTTCGGGCTGCCGCTGGGCGCCAGCCGCGTGCACGCGGCTACGGCAACCACAGCGGAGCGCGGCACCCAGGTGCCCGCCTTCCTGGAAATACGCCCGGACGGCACGGTGCGCCTGCTGTGCCCGTTCATGGAAGGGGGTCAAGGCACCTACACCGCCATGGCGCAGATCGTCGGCGAGGAGCTCGATGCGGACCCAGCGACATTTCTGGTCGATAGCGCACCACCTGGCGAAGCCTACGTGGTGATGGAAAACGGCCTGCGCATCACCGGGGGCAGCATGTCGGTACGCATGAGCTACCCGACCATGCGGCGTCTCGGCGCTCTGGCCCGGGCCATGTTGCTGCAAGCGGCGGCCGAGCAGCTCGGCGTACCCCTCAGCGAGCTGAGCAGCGAACCAGGCAAAGTCGTGCATGCTGCCTCAGGCCGCGCGTTGCCCTATGGAGCACTGGCCGAACGCGCCATGGACCTGCCCGTGCCAGACCCGACCCGCGTGAAACTGCGTGACCCCAGCCAGTTCCGCTGGATCGGCAAACCGGTACGGCGCCTCGATGCCTACGACAAGTCCACCGGCAAGGCGCTGTACACCATCGACATCAAGGTTGACGGCATGCTCCATGCCGCCGTCCAGCACGCGCCCCGCCTGGGCATGACGGTGGGCAGCCTGCGCAACGAGGCGCAGGTCCAGGCCATGAACGGTGTGCACTCAGTGCATCAGCTACCGGGCGCGGTAGCAGTGGTAGCCGAACGCTGGTGGCACGCCAAGCGTGCAGTCGAGGCTATCCAGGTAGACTGGCGGGAGCCTGCCGCCGACAGCAAGGTCCGGCCCATGCCTGCGGACTTCTCCAGTGACGCGTGGCGCGAACACTTGGCCGCGCAACAGGGACCGGCCCGTGACGAGGAGAACGAAGGAGATGTCGCCAACGCGCTGGCCAGTGCCACCACCACGGTCCAGGCCACGTACCACAACCAATACCTCAACCATGCCCAACTGGAGCCGCCGTCCGCGCTGGCACGTTTCAACCCCGATGGTTCGCTGGAAGTGTGGCTGCCCAACCAGGCCCCCGACATGTTCCGCGACGACATCGCCAAACGCACCGGCCTTGCACCTGCTCAAATCACCTTGCACTCGCCGCTATTGGGCGGTTTCTTTGGCCGCCACTTCCTTTATGACTCGGCCAACCCCTACCCGCAGGCCATCTTGCTGGCCAAGGCCGTCGGCCGCCCGGTGAAGCTGATCTGGAGCCGCGAAGAAGAGTTTCTGCGTGACGTATTGCGGCCCGTCGCCGTGGTCAAGTTTCGCGCCGGGCTCGATGCCGAGGGGCTGCCCGTGGCCATCGAGGCGGTGAGCGCCACCGAAGGCCCAACGGAAGCCCTGGCGGGCAAGCAGGGCGAAAAAAATGACCCGACGGCGCTCGAAGGGCTATCGGGCAAGGCCTACGCCATCGCCAACAAGCGCATCGCGCAGATTTATGTCAAAGGCCCGGCCATGCTGGGTTACTGGCGCTCGGTGGGCAATTCACTGAACGACTTTTTCTACGAAGCGTTTCTCGACGAACTGGCCGACAAGGGCGGCAAGGACCCCTTCGAACTGCGCCTGCACCTGTTGCGCGACAACCCGCGCCTGACCACCCTGCTGCAGGCGGTGGGCGAACTGTCCGGCGGTTGGAAACGCGGGCCGTTCACCGCCGAAGATGGCAGCACACGGGCACGCGGCGTGGCCATGGCCTCGCCCTTTGGCTCGGAAGCGGCAGTGATCGCCGAGGTGTCGATTGAACAAGGCCAAGTGAAGGTGCACGACATCTGGGAGGCGATCGACCCCGGCAGCATCGTCAACCCGGCGATCATCGAAGCCCAGGTCAATGGCGCCGTGGCCCTCGGCCTGTCCCAGACGCTGGTTGAGGAAGCCGTGTACCTCGAGGGTAAGCCACGTGCGCGCAATTACGACCTGTACCCGATCCTACCGGCGTCGCGCATGGCCCGGGTGCATGTGCGCATTGTCGAAAGCGGGGCGAAGATGGGCGGCATCGGCGAACCCCCTTTGCCTGCGGTAGCGCCCGCAGTGGCCAACGCCGTGGCGCAGCTTACAGGCCAGCGCATCCGCAGCCTGCCGATGAGCCGTCATACCTTCAGCTGACCGGACAAGGACCGCCCCATGACCCACCGACGCTTGGCAAGAACCGCAGGCTGGCTGGCGCTGGCGTGCCTGATCACCGCAGGCCTGCTGGCCTGGTACGTCACTCGCCAACCCGCTTCGCCTTTCGAGGCTGAGCAGGCCAGCTTCGACCCGGCGCTGGTCAGCCGCGGCGAGTATGTCGCCCGCCTCGGCGACTGCATCGCCTGCCACAGCCTGCCCGATGGCAAGCCCTTCGCCGGTGGGTTGGAAATGGCCACACCGCTGGGTGCGATCCACGCCACCAACGTGACGCCCGACCCGGCAACCGGTATCGGCGCCTACAGCCTGGCGGATTTCGACCGTGCCGTACGGCATGGCGTTGCGCCGGGAGGCAGGCGGTTGTACCCGGCCATGCCCTACCCTTCGTATGCCAAACTCAGCGATGACGATGTGCGGGCGCTGTATGCCTTCTTCATGAAAGGCGTCCAGCCTGCGCAACAGGCCAACATTCCCAGCGACATCCCCTGGCCATTGAACCTGCGCTGGCCTATCGCGTTGTGGAATGGCCTGTTCACCGTTCCCACGCCCTATCTCGCCAAGGCCGGGCAGGACGCACTCTGGAACCGCGGGGCCTACATTGTCCAAGGCCCGGGCCACTGCGGCAGCTGCCACACCCCACGCGGCCTGGCGTTCAATGAAAAGGCGCTGGACGAAAGCGGCAAACCCTTCCTCGCCGGCGCACTGCTCGATGGCTGGTACGCCCCCAGCCTGCGTGACGACCCCAACACCGGCCTGGGACGCTGGAGCGAGGGCGAGATCGTGCAATTTCTCAAACACGGGCGTAACCCACACGCGGTGGTCTATGGCTCGATGACCGAAGCGTTCAACAACTCCACGCAGTTCATGAACGATGACGACCTGGCCGCGATTGCCCGCTACCTGAAAACACTGCCTGGTGAACCACAGCGCGACGGCGCACCGTGGCAGTACCAAGCGGTATCTGCCGACGAACACCTGGGCAGTTCCGGCGGCCATACCTATGTGACCCGCTGTGCCACGTGCCATGGCCTGGACGGCAAGGGCCAGGCTGAATGGATGCCGCCCCTGGCCGGCGCCACCTCAGCGCTGGCAAAGGAAGACGCGTCGGCGATCAACATCACCCTCAATGGTTCGCAGCGGATCGTTGCCGCCGGACTACCGGATGCCTACCGCATGCCGGCGTTTCGCGAGCAGCTGTCTGACCAGGACATTGCCGACGTGCTGAGCTTCGTGCGCAGCACCTGGGGCAATCAGGGCGGTGCCGTGGATGCGCGGGCGGTGGGCAAGCTGCGCGAGCACACCGACCCGGCCAGCAGCAGCCCGATCATCCTGCATATGCGCTAGGCCAATCCACCCATGGTCTCAGGGTTGCACGCCGGCCTGCTGCCGATGCCAACGCTCCAGGTTCTGCGCCAGCAACCGCGCTGGAAGCGGGCCGGCGACGATTTCCTTCATTTTTTGCGCCAACTGCTCACGCAGCTTGGGTTGGTTGCACGGCGAGGCGTGGGACAACGCCAGGTACAGCCCCTCGCTGGAGACCGGCGGCTCCAGGCTTCTCAATTGCGTGTCCACGCCCAATGTGCGCGCCAGTGCCATGCCGGGGTACTGCTCGTAAATCACGTAATCGTTACGCTTGTGCAGCAGCTTTTCGAAGGCCTGCCTGGCGCTTGGCACGGCTTCGAGTTTGAGGTTGCCCCTGGCGTAGTCGTCGAACTGCTGGCCGTAGCTGTTGTTGACCAGCGTTCCGCCGTTATGCCCCTGCAGGTCAGCCCAGGTGCGATAGGTGAAGGCTGCGTCCTGGCGCACCCAGACAACGCTTGGGGTCATCAGGAATGGCGGACTGACGAAATCCATCCGTTGCGCACGGGCCTCGGTCAGGAAGTAGCCGGCCAGTATGTCGATACGGCCAGTACGCACCTGCTCCTGAGCCCGCGACCATGGCCCGCCGTACACCACATTCACCTGCAGCCCCAGGGCCTGGCCAAGGTGCTTGAGCAAGTCGGCATTGGCGCCGATCAGTTGTTGGGGGTTCTGCGGATCGCGCCACAGGTACGGGGGATATTCCGGATTACCAGTGGCCGTCAATTGACGACACACCTCCTGCGCCAGCGCGGCCTGGGGCAGCAGAAACAGACAAAACGACAGGAGCAAGGCCCGGCCTGAACAGCGCTCGACCATCTGGAACCCTCGGTGCCTGGGGCACGCGGATCACTTGGGCATACGCCCCAAGGCCCGCTCAGCCGCCGCCTGGAATACACTGCGCATCGCCTCCACCTGCTCTTTGGGCAACGCCTTGGCACAGATCAGCCCCTGCAGGAAGCCAATGCCCCAGCTCTTGACCTCAGCCATTTCCTGGCGGTTCACAGCATCAGCGATATCGCCCAGATGCAAGGCTGCGGGATGCTCGTAGCGGTCTTCCAGGCTCAGCTTGCGCAGCTCGTCCAGGGCCACCTTGAATTCAGCAGCGGCAACATCGTCCAGGCCCAGGTGCTCATACTGAAGCAGGCTCAGACGGTCGGTGGCGGTCATCTTCGAATCTCCGTTTCACAATGGGCGGCGGCGGTGTCGGTAATAGACTTGTATAACATAGGTATGGCCTCTCCCCCTAGTGGCCTGCGCCATCCGGGTACAACAGCCGACCTGACGGTATGGTTCAACGCGTCTGTCACCTAAATTAAATTTAAATTGAATTTAGGATAAAAGCCGATCACGCTCTGCCCATCCAATACCTTCAGGAGTGCAACCATGGCCACGGCCCCACGCGAGCCACGCAAGGATGGCGCAGCCACCCGCATTCGCATCCTCCAGGCTGCCGGCGAGCTGTTCGCCGCGCTGGGTTATGCCGAAGCCAGCAACAAGGCCGTCGCTGCCAAAGCAGAGGTGGACCTGGCCTCGATCAACTACCACTTCGGCAGCCGCAACGGCCTGTATCTGGCGGTGCTCGACGAAGCACGGCGGCGTTTTCTGGACATT
The DNA here is from genome assembly GCF_001320525.1 of Pseudomonas sp. NBRC 111131. Classification (NCBI taxonomy): domain Bacteria; kingdom Pseudomonadati; phylum Pseudomonadota; class Gammaproteobacteria; order Pseudomonadales; family Pseudomonadaceae; genus Pseudomonas; species Pseudomonas sp. NBRC 111131. Next base: position 110,996 of record NZ_BCBH01000002.1, read on the forward strand.
TCCGACCTGCAGCGGATCGCCCTCGGCGATCAACCTGCAACCGAGAAGCTTCGTGCTTTGGTCGAACTGGTGGTGTGCAAGGCATCGCAGGTGCGTGACAACTGGCACCTCCGGGTGCTGGCAGCCGAGCTCCTCGCCCCCAGCCCGCACGGCCAAGCGCACTTGCAGGCCGGGGCACCGCTGAAGTTGGCATTGCTAAAAAACCTGTTCAGCGAGATCACGGCAATTGCGCCGGAGCAACCGGCGCTGACTCGCTGCATCCTGTGCGTCACGGCACCGTGGGCCATGCTGCTGATTGGCCCACGCGGCTCATCTGGTGCGCTGCACGAGATTCTTGGTATGCCGGCGGAGGAAGTAGCGGGCCACCTGTACCGCTTTGCGCTGGCCGGTCTGCAAGAAACCGGGCGCCATTTTGCCCAGGGCAATGGCCAATGACCGTGCTCAAACGCCACTCTCCAGTGCAAGGCAGCGCCCTGCAAACGTCCATCGACACCCCCGGCGCAGCCGCCGAAGCACCACCGCAAACCTCCATCCCCCTGCTGTTGGGCGCTTTGATGCTGGTCATGTTCCTCGCTGCGCTCGACCAGACCATCGTCTCTACGGCGTTGCCGACCATCGTCAGCGACCTCGGTGGCCTGCGCTGGTTGTCCTGGGTAGTCACGGCCTATTTGCTGGCTTCGACCGTGGTGGTACCGCTGTACGGCAAGTTCGGTGACCTGTATGGCCGAAAACGGGTGTTGCAGATCGCCATTGCCTTGTTCCTGCTGGGCTCTGCACTGTGCGGGGTGGCCCAGGACATGACCCAGCTGATCCTCTTCCGCACCTTGCAAGGCCTGGGCGGTGGCGGGCTGATGGTGGTGGCCATGGCTGCTATCGGCGACGTCATCCCCCCCGCCGAGCGCGGTCGCTACCAGGGCCTGTTCGGCGGTGTGTTCGGCCTGGCCACGGTGGTTGGGCCGCTGATCGGTGGGTTTCTGGTCGAACACCTGTCCTGGCACTGGATCTTCTTCATCAACCTGCCGCTGGGCCTGCTGGCGGTGGTGGTGATCGGCAGTGTGTTCCGCCCGCACGTAGCCCCGGTAAAACACGTGGTCGACTACATCGGCGCCTTCTACCTCACCGTGACCCTGGGCTCACTGGTGCTGGTCACCAGTTTGGGCGGTAGCTTGCTGCCGTGGGCCTCGCTCGACATCCTGTGTTTGCTGCTGTTCACAGTGATCGGCCTGGCGGGCTTCGTGTTCGAACAACGCCGTGCGCCCGAGCCGATCATGCCCCTGCACCTGTTCCGCCACCGCACCTTCGTGCTTGCCGGGCTGATCGGCCTGATCGTTGGGGTTTCGCTGTTCGGTTCGGTCACCTTCCTGCCGTTGTACATGCAGGTGGTCAAGAACGCATCGCCCACCAGCGCCGGCCTGCAGATGCTGCCGTTGATGGGCGGCCTGCTGGTGGTGTCGGCCATCACCGGGCGGCTGATCAGCCGCTGGGGGCGTTACCGCGTGTTCCCGATCGCCGGCACGCTGTTGCAGGTCATTGCCCTGGGCCTGCTGAGCCGGCTCGACCTGGACACGCCGATGTGGCAGATGAACCTGTACATGGGATTGCTCGGCGCGGGGTTGGGCATGGTGATGCAGGTCCTGATCCTGGCCGTGCAGAACAGCGTCGAACGGCGCCATATGGGCGTAGCCACCTCTGGGGCCACATTGTTCCGCTCCATTGGTGGCTCGGTTGGCGTATCGGTGTTCGGCGCCGTGTTTTCCCACGCGTTACTGAAGGGGCTACCAGGCGATTTCGCCGCCCATGCCGGTGGTGCTGCCAGCCTGTCGCCAACCGCCGTGCATGCGTTGGCAGCGCCCATGCAGCAGGCCTACCTTGCAGCGTTCTCCGGGGCAATGCATGGGGTGTTTCTGCTGGCTGCGGGGGTAACCTGCGTAGCCTTCGGGTTGTCCTGGTTGTTGCGGGAGGTGCCGCTGCGGTCAGCCCATGCCTGATGGTGACTGTTGGCAGGGCAACAGCGAATCAACAGACTGTGGCCAGCCACACATCCTGCGCATCGGCCCTGAGCCGCGAAGCCCCCAAGCACGGGGGGTATGGCCATCTGGCATGCCCCCTGCAATCGAATGTGCATACCTTCATTCGACTGGAACCTGCAATGCGCCTGACCGACCTGGCCCTCGCCTTTCCCCGTAGCCTCAAGACCTTGGCCGCCGCCGGCCTGGTTGCCCTTTGCCTGAACCCGGCCGCCCAGGCCGAAACCGCGCCCAAGGAAGTGCGCCTGGACTACGCCTACTACTCACCCGTTAGCCTGGTGCTCAAGCACTTTGGCTGGCTAGAAAAAGCCCTGCCCGACTCCAAGGTCAGCTGGGTATTCAGCCAGGGCAGCAACCGTTCGCTCGAGTACCTCAACAGCGGCGGCGTCGACTTCGGCTCCTCTGCCAGCCTCTCGGCGGTGCTAGCCCGCGCCAACGGCAGCCCGATCAAGTCGGTGTACGTCTATAGCCGCGCCGAATGGACCGCACTGGTAGTGGCCAAGGACTCGCCGCTCAAAACCCTCGAGGACCTCAAGGGCAAGAAGATCGCCGCCACCAAAGGCACCGACCCTTATCTGTTCACCTTGCGTGCCCTGGAAAAGGCCGGCCTGAAAAAAGACGACGTGGAATTGCTGCACCTGCAACACCCGGACGGCCGGACCGCACTGGAGAAAGGCGACGTCGACGCCTGGGCCGGCCTGGACCCGCACATGGCCGCCAGCGAACTGCAGGCCGGCTCGCGGCTGCTGTATCGCAACAAGGACTTCAACAGCTTCGGTGTCGTCAGCGTGACCGAGGCCTTTGCCAAACAGCACCCAGAGACCATCGCCACAGTGATCAAGGCCTACGAGCAGGCACGCCACTGGGCCGTCGCCCACCCCGAGGCGTTTGCCAAGTTGCTGGCTGACGAATCCAAGCTGCCGCTGGATGTGGCCGAGCTGCAGCTGTCGCGCACCGACCTTTCCGCGCCACAACTGAATGCCCAGGATGTCACTGCTTCCAAGGCTGCGGCCCCTATCCTGGTCTCGGAGGAACTGGTCAAGCGCGGGGTCGACGTCAACCAAGTGATCGACCAGTTGATCGATCCATCCTTCGGCAAGGCCAGCATCGAGTGATGAACACCCACAGTAACCTGCTGGCCGCAAGCCCTGGCCAGCAGCGGCAATGGCCGCGACGGCTCAAGGGCCTGGCGCTGCCACTGGGCCTCATCCTGCTGCTCGAAGCCGTGGTACGCCTGGGCTGGATCCCCTCCTACCAGATGCCCGCCCCTAGCGAAGTGGCGCAAACCTTGTTGCAACTGGCTGACGGCGCCTTGTGGAAACACATCGGCGCCAGCCTCTCGCGGGTGCTTGCAGGGTTTGCCATCGGCGCGGTGCTCGGCTTGCTTTTCGCTGCCTGGGTGGGTTTGAGCCGCGAAGCCGAAGCCTGGCTCGAACCGACGTTCGCGAGCCTGCGGGCGATCCCCAGCCTGGCCTGGGTGCCGTTGCTGCTGCTGTGGCTGGGTATAGGCGAAACCTCCAAGGTCACGCTGATCGCCATCGGTGCGTTCTTCCCGGTGTACCTCAATGGGGTGGCAGCAATCCGCAACATCGACCGCAAGCTGGTCGAGGTCGCGCGCATGTACGGCTTTGGCCCGCTGCGCCTGGCCCGACGCGTGCTGCTGCCGGCGGCCATCCCCGGGGTGTTCACCGGGCTGCGCAGCGCATTGAGCCTGAGCTGGATGTTCCTGGTCGCCGCCGAGCTGATCGCGGCCACGCGCGGGCTTGGCTACTTGCTCAGCGACGGACGCGAAACATCCAGGCCAGACTTGGTGCTGGCAGCAATCATCGTGCTGGCACTGCTTGGCAAGCTCAGCGACGGGCTGCTGGCCGGGCTGGAGAAACGCTGGCTGGCGTGGCGCGATACATTCGACGGCACGGACCCGAGGGGCTGAACCATGAACCAACCGCTGCATATTCACCCTCCTGCCCCGCTGGTTGACCCGCTGCTCGACCTGCAGGTTGAAAGCAAGTCGTTCGGCGATACGCCGGTGCTCGGCAACATCGCGCTGCAGTTGCAACCCGGAGAAATCGTCAGCCTGCTCGGCCCCAGCGGATGCGGCAAGAGCACCTTGCTGCGCCTGGTGGCGCAACTGGACCAGGGCTTTACCGGCCGCTTGCACCGGCGCCCGGAGCAGGTCGGTTTTGTGTTCCAGGAGCCCAGGCTGATGCCCTGGTTGAGCGTGGCCGACAACATCGGCTTCAGCGAGGACAAGGGCTACGACCGCGCGCGGGTGGCCGCGCTGATCGAAGAAGTGGGCCTGACCGGGTTCGCCGATGCACTGCCCAAGGCCTTGTCGGGCGGCATGGCCCAGCGGGTTGCCATCGCGCGTGGGTTGTTTGGCCAACCGCAGTTGCTGTTGCTGGATGAGCCGTTCAGTGCGGTGGATGCCTTTACCCGGTTCAAGTTGCAGGACCTGCTGCTGGAGCTGGCGCGACGGCATGGCATTGCCCTGCTCGTGGTGACTCACGATGTGGACGAGGCGCTGTACCTGAGTGACCGGGTACTGGTGATCGGCAACCGCCCTGGTACGGTTTGCCGTGAGTTGCAGGTGGGCCTGGGTTACCCACGCGAACGGCGCGATGATCGGCTGGCGCGCCTGCGCGCAGAAGCACTGCAAGCGTTGCACAGTGCGCGGGTCATCTGATTTTCTGGGGCAAACGCGGCAGGCAGCCGTGCAACCATCACAGTTCGGCTAGCCAAGGGTTGGATACCCCGCTGGAAAACCCTATGCTTTGGCCGCCATCCGGCGGTCACGGCCTGGTGGTCTGCACGCTTACCCTCAGGAGATAAATCGACATGAACGTCTCGTTCCAGCCCCGCTGGCTGCTTGCCCTCGCCCTGCCCCTCGCCCTGGCCGCCTGCGGTGACAACGAACCTAAACAACGCGCCGCCTTCAGCGAGTTCCTGCAAACCCGCATCGTCGACAAGCCTGGGGTTCACGTGCCCAAGCTCAGCGCGGACGAAACGAAGCAATTCGGCCCCTACAGCGAGCATTATGCGGTCATCACCGACTTCAACGGTGCCATGGATGCCGCAGTGCAACCCCTGGGCAGCCTGCTGCAGAAAGGCGCAGTGCGTTCTTTGGGGGATGTGACGGCGCGCCGTGATGACCTCAAGGCGGTCCAGGCAGGCCTGAACGACATGGGTACCCAGCTCCAGGACCAGAAGGCCAAGGCCGACAGCGCCCATGCCCAGCTCAAACAGCCGCAGGACCTCAAGGTCGTCTACGACAAGGCCTACGATCGCACCGTCAGTGTGCCGGCCGATACCTTCCTGCAAGTGCTGCCGCAGATCAACGGCACGCTCGACAGCAGCCTGAAGGTGGCCGACTACGTGAACCAGCACAAGGCGCAGATCCAGATCAATGGGCCGATCGTGAAGGTGACGGACCCGAAGGTCCAGGCTGAACTGAATGCCTTGCTGGCCGACCTCAACACCCAGGCCCAGACCGTGCAGCAGGCACAGGCACGGTTGAAGTCGGTGATGCTGGGGCGCTAAAAGCCACAACAGGGGGACGAGCGCAAGGCACGCCCCCTTTCAGATTCAGTGGTTGAGCCCGTCCAGCACTTCGGCCTTGGTGGTGACGCTGCCAAAGTGATGCTGCCATAGCGCAATGCCCAGCTTCCCCGACCTATCCAGCGACGAGCCCACCGTCAAGTCGGTAATCAACGTCGGTGAAAGGCCTGCATCGAACAAGGCGAACCCAGCGGCAAGCACACAGGTTTCGGTCTGCAGCCCGCAGACCAGTACCCGTTCCACGCCCAACTGACGGATGTAGTCGAGGGTTTCACCGGTCTGCCCGTAGCCATGCTTGATGAAGACCTTGTCGGCTTCCACCAGGCTTTCGTCCTCCGCCGCGGGGTGCCAGCCGAGCTGACGCGCAAACGGGGTTACCTGCTCATCGTGCAGTTCGACCGAGGCAATGGTAGGGATCGTCGCGGACAATGCGCGTATACCATCGACAAGCCACTCGGGCGGGCTGAAGGTGGACTGAACATCGACGATAAGCAGAACCTGCCGCATGAAGGTCTCCAGGCGTGCGCAAAGGCACGGAGTATATCGCTCCTGGCGGTCAATGGCTGCATCGGGCCAACAGCCAGCGCTGTACCACTGGCGCCACAAGTTACGGTTTTCTAGAACTTTTTCCTGATTACGGGTCTATGTGAACAGGCCCCTGGCGCGTGGCAATCGCCACCCACGCATTACCCGCTGCCCGTGGCCCAACGTCCAATTGTCTATCAGAGGTTGTCTTCGCTCATGAACATCCCTGTCCCCCGGATAGTGCTCCTTGGCCTGTTCGCGTTTGCGGCAATGGGCTCGGCATCGGCAACACAGATGAAGGCTTCACCGCCTGTTCACGCCAGTGAACTGAGCGCGCTGCAGGCCCCAGACAAAGTCGCAGCCACCCCTTGGCCAAACCTGGCTCGCGGGGCGGCGCAGCAACCTGGCACGCTACTCGCCCATGACGATCGTTACCGGCACGACGGCCGCTGGCATGACCGGCGAGACGACTGGCGCCGGGAAAACTGGCGCCGTGAGCAGTGGCGCAGAGAGCAGGCGTGGCGAGAAGCCGAGCGCCGCCGCGATTGGCAACGCCACCATGACCGCGCCCTGCACCACCGCTATGAGGCCAATCACCACGACTACCGGCGCTGATCTGCGCCGCGCCTTGCCCAACCGCAGCCCAGGGCAGTGAGCGCCAAGGTGAGCGCGGCAGCACCACCAACATGCACAGCGCGCCAAAGCGGTCGGCCAGGCGACCGCCAAGGGGGCTGAAGCGCATCTCGCTCAGGTGACGCACCGCCATCAATACGCCCGCCGCCGCTACCCCAGTGCTCGCTTGACCCACTGAACGCTTTTGTACAACCACGGCACCGTATCGTTGTATAGTTTTGTATATTTCGCGCCACCCGTCTCAGGGGTTCTGCCGTGTACATCATGCCGTTCGACCTACCACGAGAAACGCCAAAGGCACCCACCCAGCCGCTGGCCGACCCCGTCCGCACGATCATCCTCAACGCCGCCAGCGAGGCATTTGCCCAGCAAGGGTACGCTGCGACCAAACTGTCGGTCATCGCAGCCCTGGCAAGCCTGCCCAGGTCCAACGTCCTCTACTATTTCAAATCCAAGGCCAATATCTACATCAAGGTGCTGGAGGACATTGCCCCCCGCTACCTACAAGCCTGCGCGCCCTTTCAGGGTGACGACCAACCGCTGGAGGCGCTCAGCCGCACTGTCACCTCGATGATCGGCCTGTTCGAGGGCCGCCCCTTCGCGTCGAAAGTGCTGCTGCAAGAACTCAAGGAAGGTGGCCGTCGCATCCCCGGGGACTTTCTGGAACGCTGGGCCAGCCAGGCACGGGAGAACACCGCCTGCATCCGCCAATGGATCAGTAATGGGCAATTGGCACCGGTCAATCCAGACCATGTGTTGCCGTCGGTGTGGGCAATCGCCCAGTCCTGCATCAACAGGGGTTGCTATGCCACCAGCGGCGCTGAGCAGGGCATCGACTACCAGGCTGCAACGGCAACCTCGGTACGCTTGCTGCTCAATGGCCTGGCACCGACAAGCCGCTAGCCAGCCACGTCGTTCAGGCAACCCGCTCGAGGGTTTGCAGCGGGCGCTTCCTGCGTGCCAGGGCCCACCGCACCAGCGTGTTCCAACCGTAGGCCACCGCCACCCCGCCAATGATGGCAAAGGCGACTGCAACCACCGGTTGGTCACTGACCCGCCGGGCCAGTGACTGAAACTGGAAGTGGGTCAGGTAGATGTACAGGGTCGAGGACGCGATGACCGCGCCGCCCTTGGCCACCAGGCCAGGCATAGGCACCGACCTGAGCCAGATCAGTGCCCACACAGCCGGCAGCGCCATGTCGATATGCACCGCGCTGAACCATGCGTGCCAGCCGTAACCGGCAATGGTTACCGCTTCGATCTCCCCAACCACCAGCACCGCCACCCCGGTGGCAGCCCATTTGCGACCGGTCGTATCGGCGTAGTGCATCGCCATGCCAAGCACCATGGTCGCCAGGTAATGCTGTGGCACCCGGTTGAACAGAGCCGTGGCATCGAACACCCACAGGCCCAGCAGCACATCCGCCACCAACAGTGCGCAGGCCGCCAGCAGCAGGCACCGGAACGGCTCGGCCATGATCATCAGGCGGATGCGTTTGATCGACAACACAAGGCCGATGATCAGGACCATCTGCAGCAGCACTTCGATATACCAGTAATTGAAGTGGCCGACGACGCTGGCAGGAAACCAGTTGGAAACCAGCAGCAGCGATTGCCAGTGGACCCTGTCGAACAGCGATTGCACCAGCAAGGTATACAACAGCGTCGGCACGGCGATACCGGCGATGGACTTGAACAGCGAGCGCGCATCACCGCGCTCAACGATGGCATTGACCTGAAACCTGGCCAGGCCCATGCCGGACACCAGGAACAGCGCCGTCGTTTCACCCACGATCATGCCTTGCGGATACAGGCCAAGATGCCCCATCACGATCACCAGGATAGCGACCATGCGCAGGAACACCGGCACCTCCATGGCGCGCAGCGTTTGCCTTGCCTCCTTGGGTCGGCTGGCCAGTTCGGCCAGCTCCCTCACCGGCGTGGCTTCCCAACGCTGCGGCAATTGGCCAAGCAGCGCTTGCAGTACCATCGAGGCCTGGACGAACGTCAGTGAGTCCCCACCCAGCTCTACGAAGGTCAGGCGGGTATCGATGTGCGGCACTTGCAGAATCTGCGCCCACGCCTCAACCAGTTGCTGAGCCTGAGGTGTCAGGGCCAGGTCGGTATCGTCGGCCGACAGCATCCCGTGGTCGAAGGGGGGCGGCAACGCTCGCTTGTCGATCTTGCCATTGGGCGTGAGCGGGAGCGCGTCGAGGAAGACAAACAGCGCCGGCACCATGTACTCCGGTAACTGCGCTGCAATTGCCTCACGCAGCAGCGCGGGGGACACGGGCGATGCCGTCACGCAATACGCCACCAGCCGTGGCACTGCGTTGTCATGGTTGGCCACCACCACGCATTGCTCTACCTGCGGCTGGCCAGCGACCGCCCCCTCAACCTCAGCCAGCTCGATGCGATGCCCGCGGATCTTTACCTGTGCATCAGCGCGCCCCAGGAAGGCCACACTGCCATCCGCCAGATAAACGCCAAGGTCGCCGCTGCGGTAGCAGAGATCGCCCAGAGCGCCGGTAAACGGGTTGATCACGAACTTTTCAGCCGTGAGCGCGGTATCCCCCCAGTAACCCATTGACAGGTAGGGGCTGCGAATCAGGATTTCCCCGGCCTCGCCCTCGCCCGCCAACTGCTGGGCGCCATTGACCACCAGCAATTGGGCGCCGTCGATGCCCTTGCCCAGCGGAGCTCTGCCTTGCTCCAGCGGCCCGTCCAACTGGTGGAAGGCCATTGCCTGAGGGGTTTCCGTGGTGCCGTAGAAATTCACCTGGGTCGCATTGGGGGCTGCCCTACGTATCTGCTCGAACAGCACAGGGCTGAGCGCATCGCCCCCCCAGAACAGATAACGCAGCCGCTCGAACACACGCGCCTTGCTGGCCGCGCCGGCTGCCACCAGCTTGCCCAGAGGCGGCGTGAGGTGCATCGCGGTGATGCCATGGCCGTGTATCCAAGCCGCCAGGCGCGCCGGGTCGAGCAGGGTCGATTGCGGCGGGCAGACAACCTTGGCGCCAATCGACAGCGGCGTGAACACATCCCGGTAAACGGGGTCGTGTCCCAAGCCGGACAGTAACGAAAAACAATCGTCCCGGGTAAACCCGTGACGCTGCACGTGCCACTCGATGAAATGCACCAGCGGCGCGTGATGAGTGACGACGCCCTTGGGCACCCCGGTGCTGCCGGAGGTGAAGGTGATATAGGCCGGCTGGCCGGGGTCAACGGCAGGTAGGGCTGCAGGCCTGCAGGGGAATTGCCGCAGCGCCTGGTCGGGTGCTGGCGGCACTCGTACTACCTGTGGCGACTCATCCGTTACCCCTGTTGTCGGGCGCAAAAGGTCCCGCTCAGGCAGGTGCTGACTGTCGCCGCACAGCAGGACAAAGGCAGGCGTCATGGTCTGAACAATCTGTGCAACCCGTGCTGCGGGGTAGGCAGCGTCGGCCACGGTGAACGCCAACCCGGCACGCAAGGCACCGAGCATGGCATAGACCAGGCTCGGGCAGCGGCTTGCGACAATCACTACGCGATCCGAGCCGCAACACCCGCTGGCCAGCAGCAGCGTGGCAATGCCTTGGCTGATCTGCTCCAGTTGCCAATAACTGCAGGTTAGCGCTTCGCCAATGATGGCGGGCGCCTCAGGCGTGCGCTCCGCCTGTTGCACAAAGGCACTGAAAATCGCGCGTTCGGCGCGGTATTCCAAGCCCTGGGTGGGGTCCGGTCGCAGATCCGCCATAGTAGTGGTCAACTCGCAGCGTCGGTGTGTGACTAACGTTTGAATCCCGCTAATCCAGCGCGACAACGCCACGGGCTGAATTAAATCAACGCTAGTGCACGCCGCCGGCCCGCGCCAATGTTGCTGGTCGAGGGCCAAGGTTGCCGACGAGCGGCCGGCCCCGTCACAAGGTTTCCTGTTCAACCGCGCAGCTTTGTGCTGAGGCCTGATGCAGGGGCTGTACTGCGGCTCACTGAGTCGTTGCCAAGGTACCTAGCACGAGACCTTGGCCTTTGAGCCTGCGCAGCAACGCCAGGCCATGGGACTGGACCGCAGCCTCTTGGCCACCGGTCATCTCCGCCAGCAACGCCAGGTGTTGGCGCCCCGTCAGTCGCTGCGCGTGCAGCGATTGCAGCAATGCATGGGCCAAAGGCGCCAGGCGCGAAAACTGCACCGTGTGGTCGGCGTCGCGGTGGGCCAACAGCAGTGTCGGTGCATCCGGTTCCTGCAGTGCCGGGAACCCTGGGCCAATTTGATCGACCGGCCAGGCGTAGGCCAGTGGCGCGGCAAGGTTGGACAGCAACGGCACGCCCTCGAGCAGATCGCCCTCGGGGTCATGCCCTGGCTCGGTGGCGTCGCTGAGCAATAATGCCGTCTCGATCCATTCATAATGGGCAAGTTCAGCGACCCACCCAGGCAGCTCGGCAAGGTTTTGCAGGTACTCGACCAGCTCGCCGGCCACCTCGGTGAACAGCGGCGTATGGCAACGATGGTTGGCGTAGAACCCTTCGATGAGCGCCTGCCACTGCGCGGTCGGCAGGGTAGCCTGCAGCACCGGGAAGTTGCCGGCCAACAGCGACTGTACGTTGCCGAAGAACAACTGCCGGTACACCGCCAGGCGCCGCGCTTCGATGCCGGGTGGCGGCGGATTGGCCAGGGGGTCGCGAATGTAGCGAGCCATGCACAACTGCTGCTTGCGCAAGGTATCAGCCATGGCGCGCCTCCCGTGCCTGTGGGCCACGTTGCAGGTCACGGATGTAGCTCACTTCGGTGAGCAACTCTGGCAGCGGCGGCAGATTGAAGTCGCGTTCGAGCACGGTCGGTAACGCGCCCAGCTGCGCGTAGGCGGCGGCCAGCAGGTGCCAGACATCGGCCTGCACGCTGGCGCCGTGGGTATCGATCTTAAGGTCCGGCGCTTCGTCGTAATGCCCAGCCACGTGCAGGCACACCACCCGCTGGGCTGGCACCTGGGCGAGAAAATCGACAGGGTCGTACCGGTGATTGCAGGCATTGACGATCACGTTGTTGATGTCCAGCAACAGGTCGCAGTCGGCCTCGTCAAGGACTGCCCGCAGGAAATCGATTTCGCTCATCGCCTGGTAGGGCGAGGCGTAGTAGGAAATGTTTTCCACGGCGATGCGCCGCCCCAGGGCGTCCTGTACCTCGCCAATACGCCCTGCGATGTGGCGCACGGCTTCGTCGGTGAAGGGCATGGGAATCAGGTCATAAAGATGGCCGTCATCGGCGCAGTAGCTCAGGTGTTCGCTGAACAGCGGCACGTGGTAACGGTCAAGGAAACCGCGGATTTGCCGCAGGAAGGCGTGGTCCAGCGGTGCCGGACCGCCAAGCGACAGCGAGAGGCCGTGGCACGCCAGCGGAAAACGTTCGGCCAGGCGTGCCAGGCCCTGGCCGTAGCTGCCGCCGACACCGATCCAGTTGTCAGGTGCGCATTCAAGAAAGTCCACAGCACCCGCGTCCAGGGTCAGTAACGCAGGCAGCAAGGCGCGGCGCAGGCCGAGGCCGGCACCTTGGAGGAGTTGGGGCGTGCTCATGGGTGTGCTCCAGGAAGCCAAGTGCCCTCCCCGGCCTGCGGCGCGGGGAGGATGCGTGCGCGGATCAGTTCTTGGCCTGGCTCAGCTTGCTGTACAGGTCGGCCGGGAACGGATTGCCGTTGGCCTCGAACTGGTGCTTGCGGTACTGGTACACCTCAGCTTCGGACAGGTAGCCATCGTGGTTGGTATCGATGGCATCGAACTCGGCATTGGCCCCCGGCGCCACGGCCAACAGCTCGGCACGGGAGACGCGGCCATCGTGATCGGTGTCGGTGCGGGCGAACGAGGCGTCGCCACACTTGCCTTCCCCGCACTTGCCTTCGGCCTGGGTGGCTTTGGCCTTGGCGCCACTACCACCGCACTTGCCCTCGCCACATTTACCTTCACCGGCCTTTTCGGCCGCCGCGAGCTGGTAGCCCTGAGGCATTGCTTCGACCGCAAACGCCGAGGAGGCCAGGTTGATACCACCGATCAGGGCAATGCTCAGCAGGCCAAGGCGGGTCTTGTTGGGGGTCGCGATACGGGTCATGGTGCTTCTCCAGATCAGGTGTGCGGCCGGGCCGCACGGTCATGCCTCAAGGGCGAAAGTGCCCGAACAACAGGCTGATGGGCTGTTCGTTCGGGCTGGCTCATTTGGCCTTAGGCATGTATCCGGGGCGTATCAAGCGGCAGAGGCATTTGTAAGCAAATCAGCCAGGCATGCGTCTCGATACAGAGTGATACATCAGCGACAACGAGGCATCGTTGTTCATCGGCGCGCGCGCAGCGAGCGGTCAGCCGCCCTGGCGGTTAGCGTTTGAGCAGCAAGATGAAGAACACCCCACCCAACGCTGCCGTTGCGATACCGATCGGCAGGTCTTCGGGTGCGATCAAGGTGCGGGCTGCCACATCCACCCAGACCAGGAAGACCGCACCCAACAACGCGCTCACAGGGAGCAGCCGCCGGTTCTGCGCACCGACCAGGGCACGTGCCATGTGCGGCACCATCAGGCCGACGAAACCAATGGCACCTGAGAGCGACACCAGCACACCGGTCAGCAGCGAGGTACAGATGAACACCTGCAGGCGCAAGCGCCGGCCACTGAAGCCCAGGCTTACAGCTGTCTGTTCACCGCTCATCAGTGCATTGAGCCCACGCCCCATCATCTGCAGGGCGATCAGCCCCAGCAGCACGCACAGCGCCGGCAGCCAGATTACCGGCCAACGTGCCGAACCCAGCCCGCCCAACATCCAGAACAGCACCGACGCGCTGGCATGCTGATCGCCGGTGTACAGCAGCAGGTTCACCAGGGCCATCAGCACGAACGAAACCGCGACCCCTGCCAGCAGCAAGCGGTCGCTTTCCAGGCGGCCATTGCGTCGAGCCACCAGGATCACCAGCACCATGCTGCCCGCCGCCCCCACAAATGCCGCCAGCGGCAGGCTGAACACACCGATGAACTCGCCCAGGTACAGCATCACCAGCACCGCGCCCAACGCCGCTCCGGAGCTGACACCCAGCAGATGCGGGTCGGCCAGTGGATTGCGCGTGACGGCCTGCAACGCGGTGCCCACCAAGGCAAGCCCGGCGCCCACCAATGCACCGAGCACCACGCGCGGTGCGCGTATCAGCCAGACAATGTGTGCCTGGCTGGTGGTCCACTCACCCGGTACGGCAAAGCCCAATTGCTGGCCAACGATCCCTGCCACGCTGGCCAGCGGCACCGATGCCGGGCCGAAAGCCAGGGCGATGATGCAGGACGCCAGCAACCCGAAAGCCAGCAGAACGATGAGCCACCGATACCCGGTGGCAGTGCGCACGCCGATCACCGCGCCGCGCCCTGGAACAGCGGGGGGTGCAGCGCCCCGGCGAGTTTTTCGATCGCCTGGGCATTTTCGACGGAAGGTGTGACCTGCAGGTAGCTCAGCACTATGAAGCGCTGGTCGCGAATCGCTGGCACGTCTTGCAGCGCGGGCTGATGCAGCAGGAAATCACGTTTTTCCTGCCAACTGCGCGGGCCATAGTCGACGATCAGAATCACTTCTGGGTCGCGTTCCACCACGCTTTCCCAGTTCACCTGGGTCCAGCTGGCGCCGACATCATCCATCACGTTACGGCCACCCGCGGCGTCGATCAGGGCCTGGGGCATGCCCAGCCGCCCAGACGTGGTTGGCCGGTCTTCGCCACTGTCATAGAGAAACACCCGGGGCCGGGCCTGCACCTGCGCCACCCTTCGCTGGACCTCAGCGATACGGCTACGCATCCGGGCAATCAGCGTGTCGGCGCGGGACGTCACGGAAAAGATCCGCCCAAGGTTGCCCAGGTCGCGGTAAACATCATCGAGGCTGGCACGTTGCTGAGCCATGACCCATGAACAGGACTCGCTCAGTTCATACACCGGGATGCCGAACGGCGCCAGCGCAGCGGGCGTGACCGGGCCGCCAACGTGCATGCCGTAGTTCCAGCCGGCGAAGAACAAGTCGGCATCGGCCGCCAGCAACGTTTCGACAGAGGCAGACCGACGCGCCAGTTGCGGTACACCGTCCAGTGCCTGGTCGATCCACAGGTCACGGTGCTTGTTGCGGGTGAAGCCGGTATAACCGGCGATGCGATCGCGCAGACCCAGGTGCAGCAACATGGCCGTCATGTTGACGTCGTGCACCACTACCCGCTGCGGGGGCTTGCTGAACGACACGTCGCGCTCGCAGCTGCGCACGCTCAAGGGGTAGTCACTGGGCATCGCGGGCAACGCCCACACGACTGCCAACAGACCGATCAGGGTACGAAAACTCATGGCCGGGTGATCCAGGTAATGCGTGGATAGGGATGCAGCGGATGTGGATCGACCAGCGCCTCGACGCCAAATACCTGCTTGAGCAGGCTGCTGGTTAGTACCTGCTGTGGCGTACCACTGGCGACGATGCGCCCCGCCTCGATGACGTACAGCCGGTCACAAAAGGCTGCCGCCAGGTTCAGGTCATGAAAGCTGGCCAGAATACTCAGGCCCAGGCTCCTCAGGTGCTGGAGCAACGCCAGCTGGTAGCGTGGGTCAAGGTGATTGGTGGGCTCATCGAGGATCAGCAGCTCAGGCGCCTGCACCAGCGCGCGGGCCAATAGAACACGCTGCTTCTCACCCCCGGACAGCGTGGCAAAGGTGCGCTCGTGGTGTTCGCCCAAGCCGACTTGCGCAAGCGCCTGCACCACCTGCCGGGCATCTTCGGCGCTGTCGCCATCGAACAGGCCCTTGTGGGGCGTGCGCCCCATGGCAACCACGTCGCCAACACTCAAGCCGAACTCGTCGGGAAACTCCTGAAGGACCACCGCGATACGTTGTGCGCACCAGCGCGCGTTGCGTTGCCAGAGATCATCAGGGCCCAGGCTGACCCGCCCTGCAGCCGGGGCATTGGCGCGGTAGGCGCAGCGCAGCAGGCTGGTCTTGCCACTGCCGTTCGGGCCTATCAGGCCGACGAACTCGCCTCTGCTCACCTGCAGGTCAACGCCTTGCAGGAGCCGCCGCGGCTCACGACCCCGCTCATGGAGCACCCAATCCAGGCCCTCGATGCTAAGGCTGGCCATGCGGCTCATTTCCAGGGCGCCAGGGGGCACGCAGCAGCGTATTGAACAGCGAGTAACGGGACATGTCGTTCCACTTGAACAGGAATGAAAGAATCCCGGAGGGAACAACGCATAGGCTCATCGCAGGCGCATTCACCGACGAAAACCAGCCTGCGCCCGCCCACCGCGGGTGTGACAAACAATGCGTCAGGCCGGTCTCCGGGCTCGCGAGGGTCATGAGGCATCCACCTTCCCATGCCGTGGCACAGTGGTCTTTCGGATGCTTCGCTCGCATACCGTTGCGGGGGCAGCGCCGGACTGATCATCGATCGATGACGAACCGGCTTCCCGTTTCACCCCTTGCTCGGCGGCAAGGGACACCTGAAACAGGGGCGCAGATGACCATCAAAATGCCGCGGCGTCAACCGCTCGGTATGCGTGGGATGCCCGCGAGCACCGCGCAGCACCTCCCGATCACAACCATGTCGACAGCGTGCTAGTGCAGGTCGCCAGGGTGCGGATTTTGCTTGCAGGCTTTGCGTAACGTGAGCACCAGCCACCGCCACGGCGGCCATGACACAACAACGATAACCATTGCCATGAAGGCCTCGAGGGAATAAGTCATGAAGCTATCGATCACAACGGCCGCGTGTGCCGCGCTGCTCACCTTCGCCAGCGGCACCTGGGCCGCAGAGCCGGCAGCCTGTCAGACAGTACGCATGGGCGCGGTGAACTGGACCGACGTGGTCGCCAGCAGCGCGGTGGCACAAGCCCTGCTGGACGGGTTGGGCTACAAGGTCAAGCAGACCAGCGCCTCACAGCAGATCATCCTCGCCGGCATGGCCGAGAAGCGCCTCGATGTGTTCCTTGGCTACTGGCAACCGACCATGCAGGCCGTGGCCCAGCCCTACCTGGACAAACAGCAGATCGAGGTCATCAGCCCCGCGACCTTGGGGGATGCGCAGTCTACCTACGCGGTGCCCGCCTACGCCTATGAGGGCGGCTTGAAAACCTTCGCCGACATTGCCCGCTTTCGCGACAAGCTCAACAACCGGATCTACCTGATCGAGCCGGGCAGCGGCGCCAATCGCATCACCGCGCAGATGATTGCCGACAACACGTTCGGCCTGCAGGGCTTCCAGGCGGTGGAGTCCAGCGAGGCAGGCATGCTCACCGCGGTGAAGCGCGCCATCAAGCGCGAGCAGTGGGTGGTATTCGCTGGCTGGAAGCCTCACCCGATGAACCTGCAGATCGACATGAAGTACCTCTCTGGCAGCGACGGCGTGTTCGGCCCGGACGAAGGTGCCGCCACGGTTTCCATCATGACCGCTGCCGGCTACCAGCAGCAGTGCACAAATGTCGCCACGCTGTTGCACAATCTGCGGTTCAACAGCCTGCAAGTGAGCCAGGTGATGGCGCCGATCCTCGAGCGCAAGCCGCCGCTGGACGCCGCACGAGCGTGGCTCAAGGCCCACCCCGAGCAGGTCAGCGCCTGGCTCGCCGGGGTGACCCGCTTCGACGGCCAGCCGGCCGATGCCGCGCAGCTGGCCCTAAAGTGACGCACTGCCCCCCTTCCTGCGTGGCCCGCCGCGCAGGGCATTCAGATGCCAGCAGCCAGGAAACCAACGTGAACCCCGAAGCCATGGTCACCTATCCACTGTCTGCCGGCATGGCAGCCTTCATCGAACACACCCGCGCGTTCAGTACGGCCGACCCGTCCCTGGATGCGCAGCGTGCGGCCTACGCGCGCATGGCGGCAGCGTTCACCCCGGCATGCCCACCAGCGCTTGAGGTCCGGGATCTGGCCCTGGCCGGGCTCACGCCACTGCGCCTGTTCTATCCTGCCCGCTCAGCACCGGCCAGCGGCTGGCCCGCGGTGCTGTTCCTGCACGGCGGCGGCTGGATGCTCGGAGGGTTGGATTCGCACCGTTTCTTCTGCGCCGAGCTGGCCGCGCACTTGGGCCTGCTGGTGGTGGCGGTGGATTATCGCCTCGCGCCGGAACACCCCTTCCCCGCGGCGCTGCAGGACAGCCTGGCCGCCTGGCGTGCAGTGCGCGACGGGGCGTTAGGCACACCCATCGACCGCACACGCCTGGCGGTGGTGGGCGACAGCGCCGGTGGTAACCTGGCTGCAGCGCTGTGCCTGGCATTGCGCGATGCTGGCGAGGCACAGCCACGGGTACAGGCGTTGATCTACCCGGCCCTGGGCAACGACACCACCGCTTCACGGCGCGACTGCGCCGATGCCCCGCTGCTGTCCACTCAGGACCTGCTGGCGTGCCTGGACGCCTATCTGCCTCAACCCGCCCAGCAGCGCGATCCACTGGCCCTGCCGCTGTATGCCGACCCGCTTGCCGGCCTGGCTCCGGCGTTCATCGGCGTCGCCGAGTTCGACCCGCTGCGCGATGACGGCCTGCACTACGCCCAACGGCTGCGCCACGCTGGCGTGCCGGTGGATTACTTCCCGGGCCAGGGGCTGGTCCATGGGTGCCTGCGGGCGCGAGCCTTGCCCGAGGTCGAGCGGCTGTACGCGGCGCTGTTCAAGTCGCTGGCACAGCGCCTGGCATAGGCTGATTGCCAAACCGTCGCGCTATACCCTGATCGGCGCCTTTTCGGGGGGCAGCTCAGCGATGGCGAATGCGTGCGCCGGTCGCGGGTCACGCCGTGGCGGTTTGCAGGAACATCTGCGCGGTCATGATGCAGCACTTTTCTGCCTTTTTCGCGCTGAAGGCCTTATGGTCCAAGGCCCACTCCAGCCAGAAGCCGTCGATCAGGGCAGTGATGGTCAAGGCCGCCGCCTTGGCATCGATCACCACGGCGCGCTCGGCGGCGATTTCCTTGAACACCCCCTCCACTTCCTTGCGGTAATCGCTGTAGAGCTTTTTGTTCAGCGCCCGCAGCTCGTCGGACGACACCGCCGCGCCCCAGAAGCCCAGCCAGGTGGTGAGGATGAATTCGTTGAAGATCTTGCCGCGAAAGGAGGAACGGATGATCGCCAACAGCCGGTCTTCGGCCGAGCCGCCCTTGGTCTCGATGAACTTGCGGGTTTCTTCGCGCAGTTGGTTGGTGAGCTCCTGATACGTCGAGAGCATCAGTTCATCCTTGCCGGAGAAGTGATGCCCGATCAGGCCAACCGAAATGCCGGCTTCTGCGCAAATCCGCTCTACCGTGCTGCCGGCATGGCCATAGCGCGTGATGCAGCGCATGGTCGCCTCGACGATCGCCTTGCGCCGCGCCTCGGGGTCGATACGCGTCCGACGTTTCTTGGTTTCAGGCGGGTGAGCGTCGCTATTCATACATCCATTCTCGAAAGCAGGTGAAGGGGCATTCAGAGGGCGGTCAACACCAGCACCAGCTGGGACGGTTTGCCAGCGCCCTGTTCGCGGTACAGCTTGGCCTTGAGCACCGCAGCGAGTGGCGGCGCCTCTGGGCGAGGCAGGCTGACCCGGTGCTCGACGATGCCCTGCGGCGCCTGGAGGATAGCGCTCAACAGCTGAGGGCCGTCGTCGAACAGGGTGTGCAGAGGGGTGCTCGCCAATTGCTCGATACCCTGGCCGGTAAGCCGGGTGAAGGCGTCGTTAACCATCAACCAACGGCCTTCCAGGTCGACGAAGGCCATGGCGTCATTGGCCAGTTCGAAGACCGCCCGCAACCGCTCTTCGCTCTCGCGCAGTGTTTGTTCGGCGATTTTGCGAGCGGTGGTGTCCATACTGATGCCGATCATTTTCAGCGCCCTGCCCTGGTCATCGAGCAACGGCGTCGCCCGCGACGAGATCCAGCGGATTTCACCGGTGCGGGTCTGCATGCGGAAATCGGTGTCACAGGGTTGGCCGGTGCGGATCGACTCATCGAACACCGCTTGCAGCGGCGTCACGTCCTGCGGCGGGATGTGGCTCCAGAAGTCTTCATTGTGCTTGACGGGCCAGCCGTAGACGCTCTCGACGTTGCTGGAGTAGGTCACCTCGTCGGTGAGCAGGTTCCACTCCCAGGTCACGATGCGAGCATTTTCCTGGGCCAGCTTCATGCGGGCCTCGCTCTCCATGATCTGCGCGGTGTGTTTGCGCCGCACATCGGTCATGGGCAGTGCTTGCGGCGCCTGGCCCTGCGCTTCCTGCTGGGCCTGTTCGCCATAACGCAACCAGATCCAGTTGACCCCCAACAGCGTGGCCAGTTTGCGCAGCAGCTCGAAATCGATTTCGCCTCCGCGCGTCCACTTGTGCACGGCGGTGCGCGACACCCCAAGGGTGTCGGCAACGCTTTGCAGTGTCAGCTTGCGAAGCTCCAGAAGCTCCTTGAGGCGAAACGCAAAACTGTCATCACTCATCTAACCGCTCGAACAATCCATGAAGAGCGGCCAATTTAGCAACTTATCGACATACAGCGCACTACTCTCTTCACACCCCGTTCTCCAGGCCGCGGTCCAGCAGCGGCACTTGGGTCAGTTCCGCCTGGATATCCTGCGAGCGGCACAGCCAGCCATAGACCAGCGCCGAAACAATCAGGCCGACGACCATGCTGATATCGGCGCCGTCCAGTTGCTGGGCGACGTAGCCGGTATAAAGCCCGGTGTTGGAGAACGGCAGCATGGCCACGAAGCCTGCGAAGTATGCCCCTATGCCGCGCAGGTTCCATTTGCCATAGATGCCGTTGGGTTTGAAGATCTCCTTGATGGAAAACTGACCGTGGCGGACCTTGTAGAAGTCGACCAGGTTGATGGCCGTCCACGGTGTGAACAGGTACAGGAGGATCGCCAGGAAGTCGCCGAAGTCCTTGACGAAGTTGTCCGAGGCGGTCATGGCGATCAAGATGGCGGTACCGCCGACGATCAGCATGGCCACTACCCGCTTGAGCAAGGTAGAGGTCTGGCTCTTGATCGTGTCGGCAATACTCAGCAGGGTAATCGACGCACCATAGAAGTTCTGCGCCGCGCTGGTCAGCAAGCTGAGCACCGCCAGGATCAACAGCACCTCACCAAAGCCACTGAACAGCAGATTACCCAGCATCACCAGCCCCTTGGCGAGATTTTGCCCTGGGCTCATGGCGGCCGCCAACGCGCCGATCAGCATCATCCACACACCGCCGATCATGGCGCCCAGGTAGGTCCACCAGAACGAGGAGCGCACGCTGACATTGGGCGGCAGGTAGCGCGAGTAGTCGGAGACATAGATCGCCCAGCTCAGCTGATAGGCCGCTGCCACGAAGAACTGCGCAAGGAACGGCGTGGCCTTGAACCCGGACACCGTCAACTGGTCAGCCGGCAGCTTGACGAACATGAACAGCCCGACGGTGAACACCAGCATCACCCCGATCAACACGAACGCCAGCACCCGCTGAACCTTGTGGAAGGTATTGTAGCCAGCGATGGCCATGATGATCGCAAGCAGGGAGAATGCGATCGCCGAGCCGCTTTCAGGCGCGTTGAACAGTTCATGCAGGGTCTGCCCCACCAATACCTGGTTGAACGCGTTGTAACCGACGTAGGTGGCGATGGCAACGACGTACACCAGCAAGGCGCCGAGGTAGCCGAACTGGGGCCTGGACTGGATCAGCTGCGGCAGCCCCATTTGCGGCCCCTGGGTGGAATGCCCGGCCATGAACAACGTGCCGAATGCACAGCCCAGAAAGATCGCGACGGCGGACCAGAACAGGTTGGCGCCCATGCCGACACCGATGATACCGACCGCCAGGGTGGTCAGGTGCGCCTCACCACAGAACCAGATTGGCCACAGGTGCCAAGCCTTGCCATGCCGCTCAGCCAGCGGCACGTAGTCGATGGAGCGGGTTTCAAGATTGATGCGCCCTTTGGACGCGGAGTCACGGGGAGATGACATGGTCATTGCACCTTTTTTTATTGGTTTAGGTAGCACGTTGCAAAGGCAGAGGGATCAACGGTCAATCACGGGCACGGTCGATGGCTTGAGTGAGCAAGGCCTCCAGTTGTTCAAGCGAGCTGTCGCAGGGGTTAGTGGCGCGCGCCGGGTCTGCCAAGGCTTTGCGCGCGATGACTGGCACGTCCACGTGCTGTACGCCCAGGGCCGAAAGGGATTTGGGAATGTCGAGGCTATCGAGCTTCTGGCATATGGCGGCATAGAAGGTTTCGAAACCGCTGTCAGGCAGGTCCAGCGCTTGCGACACAGGCTTCAGGCGCGCGCTGATGGCCTGCTGATTGAAGCGCAAGACCACCGGCAGGATGATCGCGTTGGTCAGGCCATGGTGGGTGTTGTAGGTGGCGCCGACCATGTGGCTCAGCGCATGCACCAACCCCAGCCCCTTGAGGAAGGCTACGCCAGCCAGGCACGAGCCGATCAGCATCTTGCCACGGGCCTCGAGGTTGCGGCCGTCATGCACGGCGGTGTCGATGGCGTTCCACAGCAGGTCCAGCGCTTGTAGCGCCGCGCCATCGCTCAGCGGGTTGAAGCTGGGCACGAAGTACGCTTCCAGGGCATGGATGATCGCATCGAAGCCGGTCCAGGCAGTCAGGTTGGCCGGCAGGCTCTGGGTCAGTTCAGGGTCGAGAATGACCGCTGCGGGACGGGCGTGAGGGTGCCAGACGCAACCTTTGATGCCACGGCGGGTGTCGGTCACCATGGCGGTGCTTTCGGTTTCGGCACCTGTGCCCGCAGTGGTCGGGATGCTGATCACCGGCGGGAAGTCGGCCGCCACGAAACCTGCAGGCACAGGTTTGTCGAAGTCGAATGCCCACACGTTGCAGCGTTGCTGGCGAGCGATCAGGGCAATCGCCTTGGCGCCGTCCAGCCCGCTGCCGCCGCCCAGGGCGATCACGCCATCGGCTTCCCAGGCGCGATACGCTTGGGCCCCTTCGAGCACCGAGGTGTCGGTGGGGTTGGGTTCGATGCCACCGAACAACCCACAGGCCAAACCGGCGGCGTTCAGGTTTTGCTGCAGTTCTGCCACGAATGGCAGGTTGAGCGAGCCTTGGTCGGTAACGATGAATGGCCGCTGGATGTTGAAACGCCGGCACAGTTCGACCAACTTGGCGCGCGCGCCCGGGCCGTATTCAATGGGCAGTGGCACAGTCCACTGTTGGGGGTTCAAGGCTGAAAGCGTGTTTTCCACAGGGGCCACCTCAATTGCAACGAATAATGGTTGATTTCAACTCGGTGTACTTGCTCAGTGCATGGGCGGAGTTGTCCCGACCGTTGCCGGACTCCTTGTAGCCACCGAAGGGGAAGTTCATGTCCACCAGCTCGTCGTAGCAATTGACCCAGACCGTCCCGGCACGCAGTTGGCGGGTGGCACGGTGAACGGTGCCGATGTCGCTGGACCACACAGCGGCGGCCAGGCCGTATTCGGTCTGGTTGGCGATCGCGATGGCTTCGTCCAGGGTGTCGAACGGCACGATCACCAGCACCGGGCCGAAGATCTCTTCATTGGCGATACGCACATTCGCATCCTCGGCCAGGAAGATGGTGGGCTCCAGGTAGAACCCGCCCGGGACCACCGTGGCGGGTTGGCCGCCGCACAGCAGTTGCGCCTGCTGCTTGCCCAGGTCGATATAACTGCAGACGCGCTCGAATTGCGCGGCATCGATAATGGCGCCGTTCACCGTGGCAGGGTCCAGCGGGTGGCCGGGTCGATAACCTCGGGTTACCTCCAGCAACTGCTCGATCAGGGCGTCGGCAATCGGGCGCTGTACCAGCAGGCGTGAACCCGCGCTGCACACCTGGCCCATGTTGAGAAAGATGGCCGCGGCAGCCGAGCGGGCGGCCTGCGCGATGTCCGGGCAGTCTGCCATGACGATGTTGGCCGACTTGCCGCCCAGCTCCAGCCAGACGCGCTTGAGGTTGGAAGCGGCGGCGTTCTTGGCGATCTCGCGCCCTACTTTGCCGGACCCGGTAAAGGCGATGCAGTCGACCTCAGGGTGCAGGCTCAGCGCACGGCCAGTCTCGCCATCACCCGGGATCACATTGAACACGCCGGCAGGGATGCCCGCCTGCAAGGCCAGGCCCGCGATACGCAAGGCGGTCAGTGGCGACTTTTCGGACGGTTTGAGCACCACGCTGTTGCCAGTCGCCAAGGCGGGGGCAAACTTCCAGGCAGCCATCAACAAGGGGTAGTTCCACGGCACGACGGCGGCGACAACGCCCAGGGCCTGATGGGTAACGGTGCCAAAAAAGGCAGGGTCGGTGGCCGGCACTTCACCGTGCACCTTGTCGATCAGTTCAGCAAACCAGCGCAGACAGTAGACGGTACCTGGCAGGTCACCTGCCGTGGTGTCGCCGATCGGCTTGCCACTGTCCAGCGACTCAAGCAACGCCAGTTCCTGGGAATGGGCTTCAAGCAGCTCAGCCCACCGCAGCAGTATGGCCTTGCGCGCCTGGGCGGAGAGGCCCGACCAGACACCCGCTGCAAAAGCCTCTCGAGCAGCCTGCACCGCCCGGTCTACATCGGCACTTGCACACTGCGCAACGGCGGCCAGTGGCCGGCCATCAATTGGGCTGTATGAACCGAACGTAGCACCGTTGGCGGCGTCGACGTAAGCGCCGTCGATAAACGCTCGCCCCTCGATCTGTAAGGTTTCACGTTTATCAAGCCAATAGGCCTGGCCTTGGGAGTGGAGCACTGCATCACCTCGTTTATTGTTTTTCAGGCTGAGGTGATGCTAGCCACTAATGAAAATTCATTCAATAGAAATATTGCTCTTACTGAATTTTTATTCAATAAAAAAGCCAGCAAATGCTGGCTTTTCACGGCAGCAGAGCGTCAACCGAAACGCCCCACCAGATGGCTTGTGTGCCAATTCGCGTGTCAGAGGTCCAATACCAGGGCGCTCCCTTTGGCGCGGGAAACGCAGATCAGCAGGCTCTTTTGCGCCGCTTTTTCCTCTTCGCTGTAATACTGGTCCCGGTGGTCGGCTTCACCCTCAAGAATGAACGTTTCACAGGTACCACACACCCCTTCCCGGCACAGGCATTCGACCGTGGCCGCCTGGGCATTTTCAATCGCCTGGAGGATGCTCATACCCTCCTCCACCACCAGCTGACGACCGGATTTTGCCAGGGTCACGGTGAAGGCTCCGCCCTCGGGCGCGGCACTGGAAAACTGCTCCCAATGTACCCGTTCCGGCGCAATCCCCAGCGCCTGGGCACTGGCGATAACCGCATCGATCAGGGGCCGTGGGCCGCACACATAAGCGTGAGCGCCATCCTGCAGGCCACCGAGCAGTGCATTGAGGTCCAGCGAAGTGCCCGCGCTGTCGATGTAAAACCGGGTGTGGGCAGCGAAGGCCTCCTGGCGCAGTGTGTCCTGGAAGGCGCCGTGCTCGGGGGCCCTAAAGGCATAATGCAGCTCATACGCCGCGCCCTGGGCCTGCAACTCGTAGAGTTGCGACAGGAACGGTGTGATACCGATCCCGCCGGCAATCAACACATGCCGCTGCGCCGCGGCATCCAGTGCGAACAAATTGTTGGGGTGGGAAATCATCAGCCGGGACCCGACCTGCACCTGCTGATGCATGAATGCCGAGCCGCCCTTGGACTGCTCCTCCAGGCGCACGCCAATCTGGTAGTGGCGTGTGTCGAACGGGTCGCTCATCAACGAATACGCGTTGCTGTACTGACGGCCGTCCTCGCCCTGCATCTGCACCAGAATGTGGCTGCCCCCGGTAAATGCCGGCAACGGTTCACCGTCCTCGCGGGCCAGGGTGAACCGTTTGATCAGCGGGGTAGCCTGCTCGACACCGACGACGGTGACAGGCAGAAACTCGTATTTATTGGCCATCACTCACCTCATCCTGCAGGCTGCGGGCAATCAGTTGGTGGAAATGGGCAATGCCGTGCTCGCTCAAGCCGGTACGGCCGCGGTCGGTCATGATCCGGCCTTGCCCGCGATAGCCACGGGACTTCAGCCCCAGTTGCACGCTTTACACAAGGCGCAGGTCTTCGGGGCGGAACACATCCCGGTACCACTCGATCAGGGCGTGTTGCTCGGGGGTGATGTCCTTGTTCAGGAAATAGATGTCGTAGTGCTGGAGCGTAGTGTTGGCGTCCACCGGAAACTCGTAGATCACGGTCATGAAGTTGCCGCCTGGCGGCATGTTGAACATGCTGCAAGGCCATACCCAGTAGCCCGCGTACTTGGCCCCGCCGCTGGCCTCGTCGAACTTGAACGAGCGCTCGGACGACTTGGCCTTGCCGAACTGCAAGGTCCAGTTGCCATGCAGCGTGTGGCCATACTGGCTCACATCGACCGAGTCGGAGAAGCCGGGGTGTGCAGGTGCGCAGTGGTAGCACTCCTGATAATTGTCGACGATGGATTTCCAGTTGGCGCTGGTGTGGCTGACGAAGCGCGCCGCCAGGTGCAGGTCGTCAATCACCGGGCACGCTTCACGCATGCTGGCTTCAAGGCCTGGCAACTGCGCCTCGACGCAGTCCGCTTGCGGGTCCATGTTGATGAAGATGAAGCCTGCGTATTCCTCCACACGCAGTTGCACCAAACTGGCGTTTTCCTTATCGAAATTCACCACGTTTTCGCAATTGCGCGCGTGCGCCAGTTCCCCGTCGAGCTTGAACGCCCAGGCGTGGTAGGGGCAGGTGATCACATTCTTGGCTTTGCCGCTGCCACTCAACAGTTGATGGCCGCGGTGGGGGCAGACGTTGTAGAACGCCCGCAACACGTCATCGCGCCCTCGCACCACGATGATGCTCTCACCCGTGATTTCCCGGGTGATGTACGCATTGCTCTGGGCCACTTCGCTTCGGTGGGCAACGCAGATCCAGGCCTTGGCGAAAATCGCTTCCCTTTCCACGTCGAACACCGCGCTGCGGGTGTAATACGACGCAGGCAGTGTGTAGGCCTCGTCCAGGTTCTGACAGAAATCGGCAGGCAGCTTCACGATGGCGTCCACGGCACATCCTCTTGTTGATTGTTATTTGTTAACTGCTGGTTTACCGAAAACCATCAGTTAACAAATCATCGCGAATTTTCCAACACAAAGCAATCCGCTTGGTGGGGGAAACAAAGGAAAATGTGCGGGAACCCTGGGTGGCACTGAGGCGTGCGAAGAAGGGGCGCAAGCTTTCGCGCGGTGACGAGGCGGCAGGAAGCCGCCACGCAGGAGGGTGTGTGTACGGCCTAGCGTAACTCAGCGCCTGTCCAGCACCCGCGCCAATGCAAAGGTTGCCACCACGGCCAGCACCACGGCGGCCGCGATCGCCGGTACGGTGCCCAATGCCACGATCGAAGCTTTCACCGCCAGGTAGAAACCGAGCACCCCCACCGCCCCGATCGCATTGCCGCGCACGATCGCCCCCAGTTCCTGATGCCCACCCTGAACATGGGCGAACACCGCCAGTGGCCAGGCAATCACCGGGATCGGAGCCAGCAAGCCACTGGCCACTGGCCCCAGCCACTGGGCACTGGCTGTAATCGCCAGGAGCAGAAGCGTTGCCGTCAGCATGCGCATCGGGATCACCCAACGCGGCAAGGGCACAATGTTCGCGGCGCTGCCCTGCGCCTTGGGCGAAGTCACCACGATGATCACGGTGAGCAATAGCAGGGTCACAGCGACCGACAGTGCCACCCAGGCCAGCCGGCTGATCACGAACGCTGTTGCCGCGTAAACCGCCAGGGCCATGAGGCAGCCGGCAAATGCACCAACGCGTCGGGTCACCAGAAAGTAGAACAGGTAGGTGGCCTGCACGGCGGCCAACCCCGCCAACGCGCCAGGCACTGCCTGCAAGGCAAAGCCTGGGCCTTGCTCGAGGCTGAGGAAGAGCATGACCAGCGCCGAGGTGACTGGCAGCCCGGAAAGCAAGCCACCGATTTTGCTGCCCCAGCGTTTGGAAGCCAGCGAGATGACCAGCATCAGCGTGGGGGTGATAAGAAACTTGAGGTAGAAGGCAGTCATGGGAATATAAGGCGCATCACAGGTTTTAGGGGGGCCTGGCGCGTCTGGCACGCCCTGCATGGCGCGGCCCATGTTAGTTGAACCCGCCGCCGTTCAAGCAGGTTTTTTACGCCTTTGCCTTGGCCACTGGCCGGGTCTTTCAGCGCCTGCTCAATGCCAGGCGCGCAGCGAACAACACGAAGACCAACCCTGTCGCGCGGTCCATCCACTGGATGACCGGCCCACGGCGCAGCACACCTGCCAGCGACTGCGTGGCGCCGATCAGCAGCATGGCCCAGGCCAGGCCCAACACCACGTGGATGCCCACCAGGGCAAATGTCCAGGCCACCAGAGGTTGGCCCGGCGGAATGAACTGCGGCAGGAAAGAGACGTAGAAAATCCCCACCTTGGGGTTCAGCAGGTTGCCCATCATGCCTTTGAAAAACCAGTTGGCCTCTGCCCGGCTAACGTTCGCCGCCGGCCCCAGCGCCTGCCGGGGCCGCACCAGCATGTTCGCGCCAAGCCATGCCAGATAGACAGCGCCACAGTACTTGAGCACGTCGTAGGCCAGCGCCGACACCGCAATCAACGCCCCAAGCCCGAAGGCCACTGCAGCGCCCCAGAGCAGGCAACCGGCGTTGATCCCCAATGCGGCGCGCAACCCTTGCCGACGCCCTTCCACAGTGCAGGTTCTGAGGATCAGGGCGGTATCGAGGCCAGGGGTAATGGTCAATAACGTGGCGGCAAGGGTGAACGCGAGCAGATTGTCGGCAAAGGGCATGGCAGCTGGCCTGCAGGGGTGTGGCTGGAGGTTAGCATAGCGCTAGGCGCACACAGCATGGGTTGCGTTATAAATATGGATATGCGTATATATGCATATTCATATGTAGAGGCACCCCCATGATCACCCCTCCTGAAGTGTTCAAGAGCCTGGCAGACGAAACACGCACCCGTGCCGCGTTGCTGATCGCCAGCCAAGGCGAGCTGTGTGTCTGTGAACTGATGTGCGCGCTGGATGACAGCCAGCCAAAAATCAGCCGACACCTGGCCCAACTGCGCACCAGCGGGTTGCTGCTGGATCGGCGCCAGGGCCAGTGGGTCTATTACCGCCTCAACCCGGCACTGCCGGCCTGGGTGGGCGAAATCCTCCAGGTGACGTTGAAGGCCAATGCCCAATGGCTGCAGCAGGACTGCGCACGCTTGCGCAACATGGACGGGCGCCCGGTCCGAGAAACCACCTGCTGCTGAACTGATCGAGCGAGCCCCGTATGCTGCCTGCCCTTGCTGTCTTTGTTTTCACGCTCACGCTGGTCATCTGGCAACCGAAAGGTCTTGGCGTCGGCTGGAGCGCGGCGCTGGGGGCGATCATCGCACTGGCCATAGGCGTGGTCTCCTTCTCCGATATTGCGACAGTCTGGGCGATCGTCTGGAACGCCACGGCTACCTTCATCGCAATCATCGTCATCAGCTTGCTGCTCGATGAGGCCGGCTTCTTCGAATGGGCTGCGCTGCACGTCGCCCGCTGGGCCAATGGCTGCGGTTATCGCCTCTACGCGTTCTGCGTGCTTCTGGGTGCGGCGGTTTGCGCCCTGTTCGCCAACGATGGCGCCGCATTGATCCTCACGCCCATCGTCATGTCGATGCTGATCGCACTGCGTTTTTCGCCAGCGGCCACCTTGGCGTTCGTGATGGGCGCAGGGTTCATCGCCGACACGGCCAGCTTGCCACTGGTTGTGTCGAACTTGGTCAACATCGTTTCCACCGATTACTTCAAAATTGGCTTTGCCGAGTATGCATCGGTGATGGTGCCGGTAAACCTTGCCAGCGTTGCCGCCACCTTGCTGGTGCTGTTCCTGTTCTTCCGACGCGACCTGCCTAGGCACTATGCGCTCGAAGCGTTGCCCCAACCGCAGACGGTCATCCGCGACCACGCAACGTTCAGGGCTGGAGGATGGACACTGTTGGCGCTGCTGCTGGGCCTGTTCGCGCTGGAGCCACTGGGTGTTCCGATCAGCGCGGTGGCAGCAGCCTGCGCAGTGCTGCTGTTTACCGTGGCTGCCCGAGGCCATCGGATTTCCACGCGCCGTGTGCTGCGCGAGGCGCCCTGGCACGTGGTGGTCTTTTCCCTGGGCATGTACCTGGTGGTTTACGGCCTGAAAAATGCCGGCCTGACAGACCTGCTCACCCGTGTGCTCGACCCGTTGGCTGCGCAGGGCGTGTGGGGCGCCGCCATCGGCACCGGCCTGCTCTCGGCCTTTCTGTCGTCGGTAATGAACAACATGCCCAGCGTACTGCTCGGTGCGTTGTCGATCCAGGCAAGCGCAGCCGAGGGCCTGGTGCGGGAGGCCATGATCTATGCAAACGTCATTGGCTGCGACCTGGGCCCGAAACTCACGCCCATCGGCAGCCTGGCGACGTTGTTGTGGTTACACGTACTGACGCGCAAGGGCCTGCGCATCACCTGGGGTTACTACTTCAAGGTTGGCAGCCTGCTGACCCTGCCCGTTCTGCTGATCACCCTTTGTGCTCTGGCACTGCGCCTGAGCCTTTGAAGCCGCTCAATGGCGGCAGGAGTTATCGATGCGAGTCCTGT
Organism: Pseudomonas sp. NBRC 111131; assembly: GCF_001320525.1. NCBI lineage: Bacteria > Pseudomonadati > Pseudomonadota > Gammaproteobacteria > Pseudomonadales > Pseudomonadaceae > Pseudomonas > Pseudomonas sp. NBRC 111131. The sequence goes on from NZ_BCBH01000002.1 coordinate 141,265, forward strand.
TCATGTGCACGGCCAACAGTTGCCGCAGCATCCTGTCGGAGGCCATGTTCAACCACCTGGCACCGGCAGGCTTCGAAGCGGTCAGTGCTGGCAGCTTTCCCAAGGGCCAGGTGTTGCCGCGCAGCCTCACCACCTTGCAGCAGGCGGGAATTGCCATCGAGGGCTTGAGCAGCAAAGGGAACGAAGCCTTCGCCCACAACCCGCCAGACCTGGTCATCACTGTCTGCGACAAAGCAGCCGGTGAAGCCTGCCCGGTGTATTTCGGCCCGGCGCTGAAAGCGCACTGGGGCCTTGCCGACCCGTCCGAGGTCGTCGGTGACGAGGTGCGGATCAACGAAGCGTTCGTCGCCACGCTGCAACGCATCGAAGCACGCTGCACCGCATTCTTCGCGCTGGCGTTCGACAAACTCGACCGCGCGCACCTCAAGCACGAGGTGGACCGCATCGGCTCACTCTGAACAGGAATATTCCCATGCACGAGCAATTGCCCAACCTCGACCTGTCCCTGTTCACGCAGGCCTCCCCCCTTACCGGCGGCAGCAGCCATAAGCCACGCATCCTGCTGCTGTATGGCTCGACGCGCGAGCGTTCGTTCAGCCGCCTGCTGGTGGAGGAAGCCGCCCGTCTGCTTGAACACTTCGGTGCCGAAACCCGCGTATTCGACCCCTCCGGCCTGCCCCTGCCCGACGATGTGCCTGTGGAGCACCCCAAAGTCCAGGCGCTACGCGACCTGGTCGAGTGGTCGGAAGGACAGGTCTGGTGTTCACCCGAGCGCCACGGCGCAATGTCTGCGGTGTTCAAGGCGCAACTCGACTGGATACCGCTGGCCCTCGGCGCCGTTCGCCCTACCCAAGGCAAAACCTTGGCGGTGATGCAGGTGTGCGGTGGCTCGCAATCGTTCAATGTGGTCAACCAGTTGCGCGTGCTCGGCCGCTGGATGCGGATGTTCACTATCCCCAACCAGTCTTCCGTGCCCAAGGCCTACCTGGAATTCGATGAGGCCGGCCGCATGAAACCCTCGGCCTACTATGACCGGGTGGTCGATGTCATGGAAGAGCTGGTGAAGTTCACGCTGCTGTTGCGCGATCGCAAGGACGTCCTGGTGGACCGCTATTCAGAACGCAAGGAAAGCGCCGAGCAATTGTCCGACCGGGTCAATCAAGGCGCCATCTGAGGCCGCCCTACAGCTCGCGCAGCGCCAGGCAGGCCGGTTTTGTTAATGCTGAGCTAACCAAATTCCCTTAGACTTGCCCGCATGATCCGCCTCTTGCGCCTGTTCACGGTATTGCTGCTGGCTATTGCGCTTCCCCTGAGCGGGATGGCGGGGGTCGACTCACCCATCGAACCGTGCCCGATGCAGGCCCAGGGCATGGCCATGATGGCAGGCATGCAACACGACTGCTGCCAGGACGAGGACTCGGGCAAGTCCTCCTCCCATCACCACACCAAGGCCTGCAAACCGGGCCAGGAATGCAAGACCGCCAGCACCTTGCAAGTCAGCCCCGGCAACCCGGTATTGGCTTTCGTCACGCCCCGTCCCTCGGACACCTACGCCCACAGCCTGCTGTCTCGGGCACCGCCGGACCGTTGGCGCCCTCCCCGCACCTGATTCCCGCCTGAACCTCACTTCATCGCCCTGCCCCTGCGGCCAGGCGATGGCATGCGCCTGTGCGCTGGTTTTTTCGAGGAATCCTCTTCATGACCCCTCAGGGTTTCAAACCCGGGCGGCCGCTTGTGGCCGCCCTGCTGACCCTGCTGCCGCTATTGCCGGCGCAGGCAGCTTCGCTTTCCCTGGACGAGGCGCTGCAACTGGCCGAGCGCAACGCCCCTTCCCTTCAGGCTCGCCAGGAGCAACTGTCGGCGGCGCGCAGCGCGGTTGTGCCCGCAGGCGAACTGCCCGATCCACGGCTTAACCTCGGCGTACAGAACCTGCCCGTGGAGGGCAGCGATCGCTGGAGCAGCAACCGCGATTTCATGACCATGCAGGTGGTCGGGCTCGCCCAGGAGGTGCCCAACCATGACAAGCGCGAGGCTCGCGTGCACACCGCACAAGCAGCAGCAGAACGCGCAGACGCCGAAGCCGTTCTGGAGGGCCTCAACGTACGGGCAGCCACGGCACAAGCCTGGATCGCGGCCTACACCGTGCAACGAAAACTTCAGGCATTCGACGCGCTCTATGGCGAAAACCGGTTGTTAGCGTCCGCAATAAAGGCCCGGCTCGCCGGCGGTGGCGGAACGTCAGCCGATGCCCTTGCCCCCCGCCAGGAAGCTGCGCAACTGGATGAACAGAAGGACCAACTGCTGAGCCAGCAGGCCCAAGCCCGGGCAGCGCTGCAGCGCTGGACCGGGCAGGCAGCCGATGCACAGGCCTCCGCCTTTCCGCAATGGTCGGTGGATGCAGGGAAGTATGTGCATACGCTGCATGAGCATCCGCAGTTGGTGGCGTACGGGGCCATGACCAGAGAAGCGCAGGCGCAGGTCGAACAGGCGCTGGCCGAGAAGAAGTCGGACTGGGGCTGGCAGGTGGACTACCAGCGTCGTGGGCCGGCGTTCAGCAACATGGTCAGTGTGCAGTTCAGTTTCCAGTTGCCCCTGTTCACCGGCTCACGACAAGACCCCATGATCGCCGCGCGGCGTGCCCAAGTGCGGCAGCTCGAAGACGAGCAGGAAGCGGCGCTGCGTGAGCATGGCGCACAGCTGGCAACGGACCTGGCGGAGTACCAGCGTCTGCAGCGCGCCGTTTCTCGCAGCCACCAGACCCTGCTGCCGTTGGCAGAAGACCGCGTGCGCCTGGCGCTCGCCGACTACCGTGCCGGTAAGTCGACGCTCAGTGACTTAATCGCCATGCGGCAACAGCGGGTGCAAGCCCGGCTGAAGGATATCGACCTACAAGGGCAATTGGCAGCAACGGCAGCCCGCTTGCACTTCGTTTACGGCGAGGTGCGGGCATGAAACAGACCACGATCGGGCTGATCACGGCGCTGGCACTGGCCGTGGGCGCTGGCGCTGGCTACTGGCTGGCGCCGCAGCCCCACACCGAGCCAACGCCGGACACAGGTGCCCAGAAAGCGCTGTACTGGTATGACCCGATGTTCCCGCAGCAACACTTCCCGGCCCCAGGCAAGTCACCGTTCATGGACATGCAACTGGTGCCCAAATACGCCGATGGCAGTACTGAACAAGCACAGCCTGCGGTACAAATCGCACCCGGCGTGCAGCAGAACCTGGGCGTACGCTTGGCGACCGTGACCCAGGGCAAACTCGAGCGTTCATTACAGGTGAGCGGCGCGTTGACCTTTGACGAGCGCGATTTCAGCGTGCTGCAGGCGCGTACCGGAGGTTTTGTCGAGCGCACCTACGGGCGCGCCACAGGGGACCGGGTGGCCAAGGGCGCCCCGCTGGCCGATGTGCTGGCGCCGGAATGGGCAGGGCTGCAGGAAGAGTATCTGGCGCTACGGCATACGGGCGATGCACAACTGCTAGCGGCAGCGCGCCAGCGCCTGGTGTTGGCGGGCATGCCTGCCAGCTTGATAGACCAGGTAGGCCGCAGCGGCAGGGTGCAGAATCTGATTACGCTGGTGGCACCGAGCGCCGGCGTGATCCAGGCGCTCGAGGTACGCCCGGGCATGACCGTGACGCCAGGCATGACGCTGGCACGGATCAACGGCGTGGCGGCTGTCTGGCTCGAAGCTGCCGTGCCGGAAGCCCAAGCCCAAGGGCTGCGCGAGGGGCAACAGGTGCAAGCACGACTCCCGGCGTTTGCCGGTGAGACGGTGTCGGGAACGCTGACCGCCCTGCTCGCCGATGCCGACCTGCAAAGCCGCACCCTGCGCCTGCGCATCGAGCTGCCCAACCGTGAGGGCCGACTGCGCCCAGGGATGAGCGCACAGGTCACCTTGCACCCGGCGGACAACGCCGACGCCAGCCTGCTGCTACCCGCCGAAGCCGTTATCCGCACCGGCAAGCGTGACCTGGTGATGCTGGCCGAAGCGCAAGGTCGCTTCCGCCCGGTGGAGGTCGTTGTGGGCCAGGAGAGCGGCGGCAAGGTCGCCATTGTGCAAGGGCTGCAGGCAGGCCAGCGCGTCGTGGCGTCGGCGCAGTTCCTGATCGACTCCGAAGCCAGCCTCAGGGGCATAGAGGCGACCACCGCCGCAGAGGGCCAGCCATGATTGCCAAACTGATTCGCTGGTCGGTGGGCAACCGCATCCTGGTGCTGCTTGCCACCCTGTTCCTGGTAGCGTGGGGCGTGTTCGCTCTGCGCAGCCTGCCCATCGACGCACTACCCGACCTGTCGGATGTGCAGGTGATCATTCGCACCGCCTACCCGGGGCAGGCACCCCAGATCGTCGAAAACCAGGTCACCTACCCGCTGACCACCACCATGCTCTCGGTACCGGGCGCCAAGACCGTACGCGGTTTCTCCGCCTATGGTGACAGCTTCGTCTATGTGTTGTTCGAAGACGGCACCGACCCCTATTGGGCACGTTCACGGGTATTGGAGTACCTGAGCCAGGCGCAGTCACGCTTGCCGGCGTCGGCCCGACCGGTGCTCGGCCCGGATGCCACCGGGGTGGGCTGGGTCTACCAGTACGCCCTGGTCGACCGCACTGGCGGGCATGACCTGGCACAGTTGCGCAGCCTGCAGGACTGGTTCCTGCGCTTCGAGCTCAAGACACTGCCGGATGTGGCCGAGGTAGCGAGCATCGGTGGCATGGTCAAGGCGTATCAGGTGGTACTCGACCCCCTGCGCATGGCCAGCTTCGGGATCACCCAGCGCGACGTGTCGCAGGCCATCGGCCAGGCCAATCAGGAAACCGGCGGCGGTGTGCTGGAGCAGGCCGAGGCACAGTTCATGGTACGGGCGTCGGGCTACCTGAAGACCTTGGACGATTTCCGCGCCATCCCCCTGCGCATGGCCAGCAATGGCGCACCGGTAACGCTGGGCGATGTGGCCACTGTGCAGCTCGGGCCAGCGGCGCGCCAGGGTATCGGTGAGCTGGATGGCGAAGGTGAAGCCGTGGGCGGCGTGGTGATCCTGCGCAACGGCAAAAACGCACGAGAGGCCATCGCCCGCGTCAAGGACAAGCTCGACACCCTGAAAAAAAGCCTGCCTGCCGGGGTCGACCTGGTGACCACCTATGACCGCAGCCAATTGATCGACCGCGCCGTGACCAACCTCAGCCACAAGCTGATCGAGGAGTTCATCGTGGTCGCGCTGGTGTGCCTGGCGTTTCTCTGGCACCTGCGCTCGTCGCTGGTGGCGATCGTCTCGCTGCCGGTGGGGGTATTGGTTGCGCTGATTGTCATGCGCCACCAGGGCATCAACGCCAATATCATGTCGCTGGGCGGCATCGCCATCGCCATTGGGGCCATGGTCGATGCCGCCGTGGTGATGATCGAGAACGCCCACAAGCGCGTGGAGGCCTGGCACGCGCGCAACCCGGGCAAGGTGCTGAAGGGTGAACAACACTGGCAGGTCATGACCGAAGCGGCGGTCGAGGTGGGGCCTGCACTGTTCTTCAGCCTGATGATCATTACCCTGTCGTTCGTCCCGGTGTTCACCCTGCAGGCCCAGGAAGGGCGGCTGTTCGCCCCGCTGGCGTTCACCAAGACCTACGCCATGGCCGGTGCGGCAGGGCTTGCCGTCACGCTAGTGCCGGTACTGATGGGCTACTGGATTCGCGGGCCGCTACCGTCTGAGCAACGCAACCCGCTCAACCGTGGACTGATTCGGCTGTATCGGCCGGCCCTGGACGCCGTGTTGCGCCACCCGTGGGTGACGCTGCTGGGTGCGCTGGCGATCTTGCTCAGTAGCCTGTGGCCACTGAGCCAGCTAGGCGGGGAATTCCTGCCACCGCTGGACGAAGGTGACCTGCTGTACATGCCCTCGGCGCTGCCTGGGCTGTCGGTGCAAAAGGCTTCGGAGCTGTTGCAGCGCACCGACCGGCTGATCCGTACCGTACCCGAGGTCGCCAGCGTGTTCGGCAAGGCCGGCCGCGCCGACTCGGCTACCGACCCCGCGCCGCTGGAGATGTTCGAGACCACGGTGCGGCTCAAACCGAAGGCGCAGTGGCGCCCGGGCATGACCAGCGAAAAACTGATCGAGCTGCTCGACCGTACCGTGCGCGTGCCGGGCCTGACCAATATCTGGATCCCGCCCATCCGCAACCGTATCGACATGCTCGCCACCGGCATCAAGAGCCCGATCGGGGTCAAGGTTGCCGGCAGTGACCTGGCACAGATCGACCGTGTCACGCTGGCGATCGAGCAGGCGGCCAAGGGTGTGCCCGGTGTAACTTCGGCGCTGGCCGAGCGCTTGACCGGGGGCCGTTATGTCGACCTCGACATCGACCGCCAGGCAGCGGCGCGCTATGGCCTCAACATCGCCGACGTGCAGGCCATCGTCGCCGGCGCCATTGGCGGCGAAACCGTCGGCGAAACGGTGGAAGGCCTGGCGCGCTACCCGATCAACGTGCGCTACCCGCGCGAATGGCGCGATTCGGCCGAGGCCCTGCGCCAACTGCCGATCTATACCGCGCAAGGCAGCCAGATCACCCTTGGCACCGTGGCCCAGGTACGCATCACCCAAGGCCCACCGATGCTCAAGAGCGAGAACGCCCGCCCTTCCGGCTGGGTTTACATTGACGTGCGCGGGCGCGACCTGTCGTCAGTGGTGGCCGATTTGCGCCAGGCAGTGGAGCACCAGGTGAAACTTGCCCCAGGCATGAGCCTGAGCTACTCCGGGCAATTCGAGTACCTGGAGCGGGCCAACGCACGGTTGGCGTGGGTGGTCCCGGCAACCCTGGCAATCATCTTCGTGCTGCTGTACCTGGCGTTCGGCCGCCTGGGCGAGGCGCTGCTGATCATGGCCACGTTACCGTTCGCCCTCACTGGCGCGGTGTGGCTGCTGTACCTGGCGGGTTTCAACCTGTCGGTCGCCACCGGCGTCGGCTTCATCGCCCTGGCCGGGGTGGCAGCGGAGTTCGGTGTGATCATGCTGCTCTACCTCAATAACGCCTGGGACGACCGCCAGCGCAGCGGCGAACGCACGCCAGCAGCCTTGCTGGCGGCGATTCGCGAGGGTGCAGTGCAACGTATCCGGCCCAAGGCGATGACCGTGACGGTCATCGTCGCGGGGCTATTGCCGATTCTTTGGAGCAGCGGTACCGGCAGCGAGGTGATGAGCCGCATCGCCGTGCCGATGGTGGGCGGCATGCTCACCGCGCCCCTGCTCTCTCTGTTCGTGATTCCCGCAGCGTACTGGCTAACCCGGCGCCGCGATCTTGCAGCACCCCATGACCCCAAGACTGGAGAAACCCAATGAGACACCTCTACCTCAGCGCAGCCATGCTTCTCACCCTTGCCACAGGCGCGCAAGCCCAGGACAGCATGGCTGACATGGCCATGGAGGGCATGAACATGCCCACCCACCAGGCCGCCCCCAGCGCGCACGCCGAAGGAACGATCAAGGCACTGGATGAACAGAGCGGCAAGGTGACCTTGGCCCATGGGCCGGTCGCCGCGCTGCAGTGGCCGGCGATGACCATGGGCTTTCAAGCGACCCCGGCACAGCTGCAAGGCTTGCAACCAGGCGACCACGTCAGTTTCGACTTCCGCATGGACGGGAGCACGGCGCGGATCGTGAATATCGGCAAACCGTAAAACGTTGATGTGGGCGCCCCTGCCAGCCTAGGCAGGGGCGCCCACACGGCTCAACTCGTCTGACGGCGCATGGCCAGAATCGCTGCGCCAAAGCCGATGAAGGTGGTGCCCACCAACCGGCTCACCCAGCGCGCCAGCGCAGGCCGGGTCAACACACCTTTGGCCCGAGCGGCGGCGGCCGCGTAAAGGCTCAGGGACGTCAGCGACAAGGCCACGAAGATCCCGGTAAGGGTCAGGAACTGCGGTAGCAGCGCGGCACTCTGGTCGATGAACTGCGGAAATAGCGCAGTGAAGAACATTGTGGCCTTGGGGTTGGTGACAGCCGTGAGAAATGCCGACTTGTACAGCTTCAGCGCAGTGGGCTTGCCGCCACCGGCCTGTGCGCCATCCATCAGGCAAGCAGCGAGTGCGGATCCATGTGACAGGCTCGTGAGCAATACGGAGCCGGCATCTTACACCGTGGCAGCGGGTGGGCCTTCCTTTAGTGCTCGCAAGAAGCGCTTGGCTCAGCAGCAGCCTCGGCAGCCAGCTTCAACCGGTCGGCTTTGCAGATGTACTTGGGCTTGCTTTTAGGTGCCAGCTTGGCGCTGGCCTTTTTGGCGTGTGCCTGCAGCAACTGCTTGATTTTCTTGCGACGATTCATTGGTTCACCTGGTGGGCAGGATTAGGGAGGGTGCCATGGCTCAATCGCCGCCCTGGCGCTTGGCGTTCTTCTTGACGATTGCCTTCATCCGGGTGGCCGCGCGTTGCACGGTAGCCATCTTTTCCGGGCGCTTCATACCGCGCCACTTGCGGATTTCTTCCCGGGTGCGGCCACAGCTCACGCACAGCTCGCTGTTGAGCTGGCACAGCGAAACGCAGGGGTTGTCGATGTCTTTGGCCATGGGCTGCTCCGGTTGCGGGCGCGGATGATAGCGCACGCCGGACAGAATCGCTGCATATCACGTTTCACGGCGCGCATGAACACCCGACCGGAGTGTTCATGCGCGAAGCGTCGAGCCAGGTATCAGGCAAGCCTGGCCCTGCGCGCTACCCTGCCCCTCATTGCTCCTGGCGGGTCGCGCACACCACGATTTCACGGACGCAAACCGATTGTGGCTGGGCATAGGCGAAGCCAATCACTTCAGCAATGGTCTCGGCAGCAAGCACTCCGCCCATCTCCTGCTTCCAGTCGTTGTAACCCTCCTTGATGGCATAGTCGGTGGTGTGGCTCAGCAGTTCGGTGTCGACAGCGCCCGGCTCGATGGTGATCACCCGCACATTGCTCGGCGACAGCTCCTGGCGCAGGTTTTCGGAAAGCCCGGTGACAGCGAACTTGGTGCCGACGTACACGACGTGGTTGGGGAAGGTCTTGCGCCCGGCCACCGAGCCTACGTTGATGATGGTGCCGTGCTTGCGCTCGACCATGCCGCTGGTCACGGCAAAAATCCCATTGAGCAGGCCACGGACGTTGACGTCGAGCATGCGGTCCCACTGGCTTGGGTCCTGGGTGGCGATACTGCCCAGCAGCATCACGCCAGCGTTGTTGATGATCGCATCCACCGGGCCGAAGCGTTCTTCGGCCTGGGCCACCGCCGCAACCAGTGCCTCACGGTCGGTGATATCGACGGCCAGCGCCAGGGTGTTCGGCAGGCCGAGTTGCACCATCTTCTCCAGGCGGCGGGACAGCAGAAGCAGAGCATGCCCGCGCTGGGACAGCAGTTTGGCGGTCGCCAGGCCAATGCCAGAGCTGGCTCCGGTGATGACTACCAGCGGTTTATGAGTGCTTGTCATTGCGAGGGTCCTGTGATTCAAAAGGCCTATGGTTAAGCAGCAAAGCGATTATAGAAGCCCGCTGTCACGGCGAAAAATGGGATATTCTTTTGGCTGCCATCGGTACAACTTATGGGTAAGTCAATGGATCATCGTCAACTCAGGGCCTTCATCGCGGTATTCGAGGAGCGCAACATCACCGCTGCCGCCCGCTCGATCCACCTGAGCCAACCTGCGCTTTCAGGCAGTATCAAGGCGCTTGAAGAAGCGCTCGGCACCACCTTGTTCGTGCGCAAGGCCCGGGGCGTCGAGGTGACCGACGATGCCCGCACGCTGTACCCCGAAGCCCAGCGCATGGTCGCGGACGCGGCGCGTTTGGTGACTCGCTTCAAACACGACCGCGTACGCGAGCCCCTGCAGATTGGCGTCGAGCATGACGTCGGGGCGTCGGTGATCAGAAAGGTCGTGCTGGCGGCGGCGGCGATCCAGCCGGCGATCCGTCTGCACCTGGCCACCGGGTGCCTGGGGGTGGCCAGGCTGGCCAGCGAAGACCAACGGTGCGAGGACGAGCTGTTCCTGCCGCTGCACAGCGACCCGTTCGTCCTCGCCCTGCCCTTTGCTGCAGGTGACCCGCGGGTTGAGGAAACACGCTGGATCACCTGCCCCAGCCATGGCAGCCACCAGCGCCTGCTGCCGCTCTACGGCAGTGCAGGCGATGCGCCAGCGGGCGAGGCCGAAACCTTTGCCCTGGCGCTGGCCATGGTCGCCGCACAGATGGGCACCGCGATCGTGCCTCAGTCACTGGCCGCAGAACACCCTGGGGTGCGCATGCAAGCCTTGCCGCAACTGGACCTGCGCCGGCGCATTGGCCTGTGCTACAGCGCCCAGGCGCTCGAAATCGACAGCCTCGGCCAATTGCGCGATGCGCTGCAAGGCGATCACCGCTAATACAGCCCTGGCCGGGCGTGATCTCGCCCGGCCCTGCGGCTGTGCCCGCCCAGACTTTTTTCACATCCGCTTCACTCCAGCGCCACAACCACAACGCTAAGGTGCCGCCAGTTTCGGGGGGCCGACCTTTTCGGCCTTACCCGCTCAGCCTTGGAGTGGCCGCATGCTGGAACATGTCATTCACGTTCACCCGCGCCCTGTGCGTGCCTGGCGCCGGCGCCTACCCAGGCCCTTGCTGCTGGGCGTGCTGCTGGCGCTGCTGGCATTCGGCCTCTGGCATGCCTCTGGCACCCAGGTGGCAAACCTGGGCACGGTGCAGCGCATGCAGGCCAGCGGTGTCTATTCCGCCTGGGCCAAAGGCGAAGTAATAGTGCTGGTGCGCCATGCCGAGCGCTGCGACCGCTCCAGTCACCCCTGCCTGAACGACCCCGCCGGCATCACCCTGGAAGGCAGCCAGGCAGCCGCGGGCGTGGGCGATGGCATCCGTGACCTGGGGTTGGACGCGGCCGATATCCTCAGCAGCCCGGAAGTTCGCACCCGGCAGACCGCGTCGTACGTCTTCGGCAGGGCTGTCGAGACGCAAGACTGGCTGATGAGGTGCGACGGCACTTTCGCCGATGCCGCATTGGCGCACAAGCGCGCTGGCCACAACCTGGTGCTGGTGACCCACAGTGGTTGCATCGACCAGTTCGAGCGGCAACTGGACGTACCGGGTGGCGAGCGCGACAGCGGCTATGCCAGTGCGCTGTTCGTCGCCAAAGGCCCAACGGGGCATCCCCGAATACTCGGGCAACTGAATGCCAATCAATGGCGCAAACTTGTCAGCCGTACTGGGGAATAACCATGCCAGGCCCTTCACGGACCACGTTTTACGTCAACAACCTGCTGCTGCCCCTGCTGCTGGCGGTCATGGTGTTCCTGCTGTTCGACCTCACCGAGCTGGATCGCTGGATCAGCAACCTGCTGCTCGACCCGGCCACCGGCCGATTCCCGCTGTTGCATGTGCAGTGGTTCGAGACACTGACCCACAAGTGGCCGCGCATCCTGCCGGACTGGACCGGTGAGCTGGCGGTGATCGGCACGTTACTGTCGTTTGTGTGGCCACGCCTGGCCGCCCGTCCCGAGGCAGGGATTACCCGGCTACTGCACAAAGCCAGGCTCAGCCCGTTGTTGCGCTTGACGCATCGGCACCGCCGCGACTTGCTGTTCATCGTGGTCGCCTTCGCCCTGAGCACCACCGTGATCCACTACCTGAAAAGCCACACCAGCGTGTACTGCCCGGTTGAAACCACACTGTACGGTGGCAACCAGTTGCGCATGGAGTGGTATGAAAACTTCACCTGGCTGAGCAAGGCCGGTGACGGCCGCTGCTGGCCAGGCGGTCACGCTTCCAGCGGCTTCACCTTGCTCGCCCTGTACTTCGTAGCCTTGCGCCACCGCTGGCCGCACGCTCGCAAGCTGCTGGTGGCCATCCTGCTGATCGGTTTTGTCTTCGGCACTACCCGAGTGCTCCAGGGCTGGCACTACATGTCTCATACCTTCTGGGCCGGGATTTTCGTCTGGTTGACGACCTGGACCACCGCCCTGCTGTTCTATGGCCGGCCAGCCCTGCAACCGACATTGCACCAGGCCAGAGACAACCTGCCCGTGGATGCCTATGCTTGAGCTTTCCCACTGCGCTGGAGGGTGCGATGGCAAGCCGCGAAGCTGCCTTGCTGCAAAGCTGGCAATACAACGCGCAGGCCTGGATCGATGCTGTTCGCGGCGGAGCCATCGAAAGCCGTCAGCAGGTCACCAACCAGGCAATCCTGTTGGCCGTGCTTGGCCGCCAGCCTGATCGGGTGCTGGACCTGGGGTGTGGCGAGGGTTGGCTGCTGCGGATGCTGGCTGACCGGGGCATCGACGCCCACGGCGTGGATGGCGATGCCGCGTTGGTCGAAGCCGCGCGGGCCGCAGGCTCGGCGCACGTGTACCAGGCCAGCTATGAGCAATTGGCCACGGGCGTAGTGGACATCGGTACGGGCTATGACCTGATCTGCGCCAACTTTGCCTTGCTGCAGCAGGACATCATTGCGCTGCTGGCGGCCATGAAGGCTCTGCTGGTGCCCGGCGGCGCACTGGTGATCCAGACCCTGCACCCCTGGAGCGTGGCCGATGGGGACTACCAGGATGGCTGGCGCGAGGAGTCGTTCGCCGGGTTTACCGGGCAGTGGCAGCCGATGCCGTGGTACTTCCGCACCTTGGCCAGTTGGTTCAATGCGCTGGACATGGCCGGCTTCAGGCTGGTGAGCCTGCAAGAGCCACAACATCCGCAGCAGGCGGTGCCGCAGTCGTTGCTGCTGGTGGCGGAATAAACCGTTTACTTGCGCCAACCTTCTGGCCTGGCAGCCCGCATAGGCGCGACCCGGGCAATCAGCGTCGGTAATCGGGGCGCAAGCGCCGCCTGCCCGGCTAGCGCTGCGCTGTGTGCTGCTCTGGCGGCGGGGTCAGTTGCAGCACACGGTTGCGGCCACCTTCGGCCAACAGGTAACCGCCCTTGCCGTCGGGCACGATCGACTGCGGCGCCTTGAGGAAGGTCAGCACAGTGTGCTGCGAGCCATCGGCATCGACGCGCAGCAGGCGGGCGCGGTGGGTATTGTCTTCGCTGATCCACAGGCCACGCTGATCACACATCAGGAACGTCGGGTTGCGCAGGCCTTCCACTACCACCGGGTCATTACCGTCGTCAGCCAGCGCACGCACCTTGCCGGTGCGCTTCTCGGTGTACAGCAGGCGACCATCCGTGCAACGCGCCAGCCCCTCGGTTTCGGTCAGGCCCGAGCGCAGCACTTCAAGCCGGCCGCTGGTCCACTGGTAACGCATCAGCCGGCCATTGCCCTTGCGGTCTTCGATGGCGTACAGGTAATCACCATCGTTCCAGAGCCCCTGCACGCTATCGCCGTCGAACAGGTGCGACACCTGGCCATCGCGGGACAGGCTGACCGGTGCCAGCCCGCCCTCCTGGCTGAACACCCAGCCGCCCTGGGCCGCGACCATACCGTCGGGCTTGGACAGCTTGTCGATCAGTACCACACGGTCCCCCGAGGCAGTGATCTTGAGGATGCTGCCACGGCCATCATCCAGTTCGCGGCTGACCAACAGGCTGCCATCAGCCTGGGGTAGCAGCGACGCGGCCTTGGCCACATCCCGGTGCAGCACCTCGACCGCCCAGCCATCGCTGGCCTGGACGGGATAAAAACTCTGCCAGGCGAAAAAGCCCAAGGTAGCGCTGAGTAGTGCGGCAGTGGTGGTCAGGGCGATACGGGTGCCGCGCTGGCGCAAAATGGGCATGAAAGACTGGCTCCTCGAGAATGCGAGCGATCCTAGCAAGGCAATGTGAAAAAAATGTCAATCGGCGTTGTTCCTCGCGTAAAAGCCGGCCAGCACAGGTAAATCCACTGCATTGGATTGCCCCGTAAAAATCACAAAATGATATAAAAAGAACAAAACAATCTAACCAAATGGAATTAAAAAATTGAAAGCCAAACGCAGTCTCCTTACGCTGGGGGCACCGTTTATCCCCCTGTTCAAGGATCGCTCCCATGCCCGCCCGTGCCTTCTCTCCCTTGCGCCGCCTGCTGGTCGGCGGCCTGCTGGCAACCGTCGCCAGCGCCCTGCTGCCCTGGTCCAACGCCATTGCCGATGAGGCAAATACCCTGCGGATCGGTTACCAGAAATTCAACAGCATCAATATCCTCAAGAGCAGCGGTGCTCTGGAAAAGGCCCTGGCCCCCCAAGGGGTGAAAGTCAGCTGGTATGAATTCGCCGCCGGCCCACAACTGCTCGAAGCACTGAGTACCGGCGCCATCGACTTGGGCCATGCCGCCGACGCGCCGTCGGTCTTCGCCCAGGCAGCCGGCAAACCGGTGGTGTACCTTGCCGCCGAACAGCCCTACCCGCGTGGCATCGGCCTGGTGGTCCGTGAACAGGATCACCTCGCCGGCGTACAGGACCTCAAAGGCAAGCGCGTGGCGACGGGCCGTGGCTGGAACGCCCAGTACCTGTTGGCCGTAGCCCTCGAACAAGCCGGCCTGACCTACCAGGACATCACCCCCGCCTACGTGAACAACGCCGCCGATGCGGTGGCCGCCCTGCAGTCGGGCAGCGTGCAGGCCGCGACCCTGTGGGACCCGTTCCTTGCCGCCGCAGAAAGCCAACCTGGCCTGAAGAACCTGCGCGATGGCAGCGGCCTGTCCAACAACCGCACCTTCTACCTGTCTACCGCCAGCTTCGCCGACCAGCACAGAGACGTGCTCAAGACCTTCTTCGCCGAGCTGGGCAAGGTCAGCCAGTGGGCCAACGCCAAGCCCGCTGAAGTGGCAGCACTGCTGGCACCGCAACTGGGCATCAACGCCAATGTGCTGGAAGTGGCCAGCGAACGGCGCAACTACAACGCCGTGGCCATCACCCCGCAGATCGTCGCGGAGCAGCAGAAACTGGCTGACACCTTCCAGGGCCTGGGCTTGATCCCGCATAAGCTGCAGGTGGCCGATGCGGTTTACCCGGCTTCCGTGCTGCCTTGAACGGAGATGACGTGATGCCCCGCCACATCCGTTTCAACGCCTTCAGCATGAACGCCGCGAGCCACCAGTCGCCTGGGCTGTGGCGTCACCCGCGCAACACCAGCGTGGCCTTCAACCGCCTGGATTACTGGACCGACCTTGCGCGTCTGCTCGAGCGCGGCCTGTTCGACGCGCTGTTCATCGCCGATGTGCTGGGCATCTATGACGTCTACCAGGGTGGGCCCGATGCCGCCCTGCGCGGCGGCGTGCAGGTGCCGGTCAATGACCCGCTGCTGCTGGTGCCGGCCATGGCCGGCGTCACCGAGCATCTAGGCTTTGGCGTGACCTTCTCGCTGACCTACGAACACCCCTACCCCTTCGCCCGGCGCATGTCCACGCTCGACCACCTGAGCAACGGCCGGGTAGGCTGGAACATCGTTACCGGCTACCTGGACAGCGCCGCGCGCAACCTGGGCCTGGCCCGTCAACTGGGGCACGACCAGCGCTACGACCTGGCTGAGGAATACCTGCAGGTGCTGTACAAACTGTGGGAAAAAAGCTGGGACGACGATGCCGTGCTGCTCGAACGGGACACCGGCCGCTACATCGAACCCTCGAAAGTGCATGCCATTGGCCACGCCGGCGAGCACTTCCAGGTACCCGGCATGCACCTGTGCCAACCCTCACCGCAGCGCACCCCGGTACTGTTCCAGGCCGGCGCCTCGGCGCGCGGCCAGCAGTTTGCCGCCCGGCATGCCGAATGTGTGTTCATCAGCGGGCCAACACCGACGGTGCTGCGCCGCTACGCCGACGGCATTCGTCAGGCCAGCGAGGTGGCCGGGCGCGGCAGTGATGACGTGCTGATCTACGCCCAGGCCCTGCTGATCGTCGCGTCCACCACCGAAGAGGCCCAGGCGCGTTTTGCCGATTACCGTCGCCATGTGGACCTGGATGCCGCCCTCGCCCTGCTCTCGGGCTGGACGGGGATCGACTTCGCTGGCCTCGACCCGGACACCCACATCGAGTACGTGGAAAACGATGCTGGCCGCGCCGCGTTGGCCGCCTTCACCGCCGCCGACCCCAACCGGCGCTGGACAGTGCGCGAAGCCGCCGAGTTCATCGGCCTTGGCGGGCGTGGCCCGGTGCTGGTGGGTAACCCCAGTGAAATCGCAGATCAGTTGGAGCACTGGCTCGATCAGACCGGGATCGACGGTTTCAACCTCACCTATGCGGTGCAACCGGATGACCTGGCCAATGTGGTTGAGCTGCTGGTACCGGAGTTGCAACGCCGCGGCCGCTACCCGCTGGGCTACACCGAGGGCACCCTGCGCCACAAGCTGTTTGGCCAGGGCGATCGCTTGCCCGACGACCACGCCGGGCGCCAGGTTAGCATTCAGTAAGCAAATACCGGGTATTTCAACATTTAATTTGTGGATGCCGCGGACTGGCCCCTATGCTGTCCGTGCATCCCCTGCACGCACCGGCCGGTGTGGTCCAAGGCATGGGGAGAGAACAACAAGTCGAGACCGTTCATGTCGAATCACTCCTACTTCGCCCCCCACGGTGGGCACCCGGCTCAAACCGAGCTGCTGACTGACCGTGCCATGTTCACCGAAGCCTATGCCGTAATCCCCAAAGGCGTGATGCGTGACATCGTCACCAGCCACCTGCCGTTCTGGGACAAGATGCGCATGTGGGTCATCGCCCGCCCGCTGACCGGCTTTGCCGAAACCTTCTCCCAGTACATCGTTGAAGTGGCCCCGGAAGGCGGCAGCGAGCGCCCAGAACTGGACCCCAACGCTGAAGCGGTAGTGTTCGTCGTCGAAGGCGAACTCGACATCACCCTGGAAGGCAAGCACCACACCCTGAGCCAGGGTGGCTACGCGTTCATTGCCCCAGGCGCTGAATGGAGCCTGCGCAACCACAGCAAGGCCAATACCACCTTCCACTGGTTGCGCAAGCACTACCAGAAGGTTGATGGCCTGGATGCTCCGGAGTCCTTCGTCACCCATCGGGACAATGCCACCGTCATCGAGATGCCGGGCACCGAAGGCCGCTGGGTCACCACGCGCTTCGTCGACATGGCCGACATGCGTCACGACATGCACGTCAACATCGTGACCTTCCAGCCTGGCGGCGTGATTCCGTTTGCCGAAACCCACGTCATGGAACACGGCCTGTACGTACTGGAAGGCAAGGCGGTCTACCGCCTGAACCAGGACTGGGTCGAAGTGGAAGCCGGCGACTTCATGTGGCTGCGCGCCTTCTGCCCGCAAGCCTGCTATGCCGGCGGCCCAGGCAAGTTCAGCTACCTTTTGTACAAGGATGTGAACCGCCACGTGCACCTGACGCTCAACCCACAGCGTTGAGTTCTGGTTGATGCACCAAAGCCCGCCAACTGGCGGGCTTTGTGTTTGGCGCACATACTCAAGGCCCTACCCACCACGCAGTGCGCGCCATGAACCGTAGCTTCCTGCTTGCCGCCCTGCTGCTGTGCACCTGCGCACAGGCCGCCGATGACTGGAACCTGGCCTACGACCGTGAAGGCATCCGGGTGTACCTGCGCGGGGTCGCCGACTCTCCTTATCAACAGTTCCGGGGTGTCAGCACCATCAAGGCCAGTGTGAACACCCTCATCGATATGCAGGAGAATCTGCGCGTGGCCTGTAAATGGCTGTATGCCTGCGACCAGATGCGCCTGCTGGAGGTCGACGGTGACAGCACCTGGGTGTACTTGACCACTAATCTGCCGTGGCCAACCCTGCCGCGGGACATCATCCTCAAGGTCACTACCGAACGGTTGGACGATGGCACCCTGGTACGGCACCTGAGCGCTGAACCAAAAAAACTGCCCGAAACGCCAGGGTTGATCCGCGTGCAGCACCTCAGTGGCGAATGGATCATGAAACCACTGGGTGCTCGTATGACCGAAGTGACCTACCAACTGGAGGCCGACCCGGCCGGCGATGTGCCTGGGTGGTTGGCCAACCGCTTTGTGGTGGATGCCCCTTTGGTGACGCTGCGAACGCTGAGGGCCGTAGCAGAGCGACAGCCGTGACGCTACAGCTTGGCTGAGCATGTGCTCACCACGGCGCTGGGCTACTGCACCACCCCGCAGGCCACACGTGCGCCACCGCCACCGAGCTTCTCAGGGTGGTCGCTGTGGTTGTCACCACCGGCATGCACCATCAGCGCATGCCCGGTGAAGTCCGCAGCCTTCAACCGCGGCGCCAGCACCGGATAGGTGGCCTTGCCGTCAGCGCCGACATACAGCGCCGGCAGGTCACCCCGATGGCCGCTGTCGTCATAGGGGCCTTTGTGCGCGTTGCTCGAGCCAGGGTCCCAGTGGCCACCGGCGGCACCTGCCGGTACCGGCTTACCGTTTTCCTCGGCTGGCCCGCAGGATGGGTTCTGGTGCAGGTGGAAGCCATGCACGCCGGGCGGCAGGTCCTTGAGGTCCGGGGTGAGCAGCGTGCCGTAGGTGTTCTGCTCGATGCTGATGGTACCGATCGACTTGCCGGGGCCGTCCGGCCCGGCCAGCTTGAGCTCTACCGTCTGCGCGGCTTGTGCAAGGCCCGCTGAGGCCAGCAATGCGCTGAAAACCACTGCTTTCATAGTGTGACTCCATGGCTTGGGTTGAGTGAGTGTCGTACCCGCTAACAGGTGGGACTGCACAGGTTGCCAGGCATTCCATCCGGCCACAGAATGAAACACTTGCCTCTGGAGCCCGTTCGCGTGTCCCTCAAAGCCCTGCGCACCCTCGTGACCATCGCCCGCCACGGCACCTTCGCCCGTGCCGCCGACTTGCTCAGCCTCACCCCCTCGGCGGTAAGCCTGCACATAAAGACGCTGGAGGACGAGCTGCAGGTAGCGTTGTTCGACCGCAGCCGCCGCCAGGTGGTGCTGACCGAAGCCGGCCAACTGGCGGTGGCACGCGCCGAAACCATCCTGGCCGCCTACGACGAACTGGCCGATGCTTTGGCCAGCGGCCCAAGGCTGCGCGGCCGCTTGCGCCTGGGGGCCATCCATACGGTACTGGCCCGCCGCCTGCCCAGGGCCCTGGTGTGGATCAAGGCCCACCATCCTGAGTTGCACATCAGCGTGGCTTCGGGCATGTCAGCAGAGTTGGCGCGGCGCATCGAAGACGGCGACCTGGATGCGGCGATCACCACCGAACCGGTGAGCCCTTATCCGCAGAGCCTGGACTACACCCCCCTGTTCGAGGACCGCTTCTGGGCCATCGCCAGCCCCGAGCTAGCGGGCCAGAGCCTGCCACAGCTGCTGGCCAGCCAACCGTTCCTGCGCTTTGACAAACGGGCATGGGCGGGGCGGCAAATCGAACAGGAGCTGCGTCGCCAGCATTTGCAAGTGAGCGAGCAGATGGAACTGGACAGCCAGGAAGCCCTGGCACGCATGGCGGTCATGGGCCTGGGGGTGGCGATCATCCCGATGTCCGACGAAGACCTGCAGCGGCTGCCAGCGGCCACGTGCTTGCCGTTCGGTGAACCGCAGCTCAAACGCCGGGTGGTGCTGCTGGAGCATGAAAAAAGCCAGCGCCGGCATTTGAGTGCGGTACTGAAAACGGCGATGGAGGCGTGACGCCCCGCGTAGGGCGAGATGAGCGTGCATTTTTTCTCAACAGTCACTGAAGAAAACAACGTTTTTAGCCATCAGTCCGCCACGCTAACCTGTGCCCGTACCCGCCGACGGACCGCCCCCATGCTCCACCTCCTGCTGACGACCCTGGTGCCCATCATCCTGCTGATCGCCCTGGGCACCTTGCTGCGCGTGCGCGGCTTTCTCGCTGACAGTTTCTGGCCAGGCGCCGAACGCCTGAGCTACTACGTGCTGCTGCCTTCGCTATTCCTTCACGGGCTGGCCACCGCCAACCTCGACGGCGTACCGGTGCTGGGCATGGTCGGCGTGTTGATGCTCTCGACGGTGCTTGGCGCCCTGCTGCTGGTGCTCTACCAAGGGGCCGTGAACCATGATGGTGCCGACTTCACCTCAGTCTTCCAGGGCGGGGTGCGGTTCAACAACTACATCGGCGCCACCCTGGCGGCAGGTATCTACGGCAGTGCCGGCATCGCCCTGGCGGCGGTGGCCAACGCTGCCATCGTGCCGCTGGTGAACCTGCTCTGCGTGCTGGTGTTCGCCCGCTTCAGTGCGCGTCACAGCTCCCCAGCCACCGTGTTACGGGCCATTTTCGCCAACCCGTTGATCGTCGGTTGCGCAGGCGGGCTGCTGCTGCGGCTGACCGGGCTGGGCCTGCCCGCTGGCCTGGAACCGACGGTGAAAGCGCTGGGCCAGGCCGCGCTACCCCTGGGCCTGCTGTGCGTAGGCGCGGCCCTGGGTGGCGCCCGCCTCGGCCAACAGGTCAAGCCGCTGCTGGCGGCTTCTGCGTTCAAGTTCGTGGTCATGCCCCTGACCACCTGGGGCCTGTGCCGCCTGCTCGGCCTGGGGGGCCAGGCTGCGGTGGTGGCCGTGCTGTTCCAGGCGTTGCCGACGGCGTCTTCATCCTACGTCATGGCTCGGCAGATGGGCGGCAACGCACCGCTGATGGCCACCATCATCGCCCTGCAGACAGTGGCCGCAGCGGTCACCTTACCCTTGGTGTTAATGCTTTCGCTGAATTGATGGCGCTTGGCTAGACTGTGAAGCAGCCCACCCTTCGGAACCCTGACCATGCGCCTGACGTGGATGGTGATCGGCCTGACCTCGGCCCTGCTTGCAGGCCCTTTGAATGCTGCCGACAGCGCCAAGGCCGCAGTTGCCGAAGACAAGGCGCAAGCGCTGGAGGAAAAGGTGGTCGATGACGCGCCACCGCCCAAGAAAACCGAAACATTGACCCCCGGCGAGGTGAAGGCTGTGGATCCGGCCGGCCAGGCTCCGATGGACGACAGTATCACCTGCCTGGCCCGTACCATCTATTGGGAGGCCAAGGGCGCCGATGACAAGGACATGAGCGCGGTGGCCAGTGTGGTGATCAACCGGCTGGGCCACGACGGTTTCCCCGATACCATCTGCGGGGTGGTGAAGCAGGGTGTGGAAAGCAAATCCTGCCAGTTTTCCTGGTGGTGTGACGGGCGTCCGGACCAGGTCGAGGAAGCGCAGCGTTACGATATCGCCAAGGAGATCGCGCGCCGGGCACTCAACCAGCAGCTCAAGGACACCACCGGTGGTGCGCTCTACTTCCATGACCGCAACGTTCACCCACAGTGGGCCAAGGCCTACCGCAAGACGGCCGAGACCCGGCACTTTCTGTTCTACAAGCCAAACCCGGCCCTGGCCCGCTGAAGCCTTGTGCGATCCGCGACGGGCTGCGGCCGAGCCGCCGCTGGCTGGCTGTCCCGGGCACGCCATCGCACTTTCCCGTTGACCCGTGGTCTACTCCCTCTTTTGCCGCTTGCAACCCATTGCCGGCGTTTATTTTGCTTTGCACGATACCGGGCCAAAAGCCTTGGGCTTGTGTAGGATGAGCAGCGCATACCAAGACGCTGCCAGTCACAGGGAGATCCACATGCGCGTCCTGTCATCCGTTGCCGCCTTGTCGCTGGGTCTGGTCATCTCGACCGGGAGCCTGGCTGCCACCGGCGAAGAGGCGCAGCTGATCGAGTCGATCAATGCCTACCGCAGCAAGGCCCAGCCCTGCGGCGGCGAGGCATCGCTGGAACTGCCACCGCTCAACAGCGACACCCGGCTGGCGCTGTCGCCGGAAGGTACCCGCGACCTGCAGCAAGCCATGACCCGCGCCGCCTACCCCATGGTCAATGTCCAGGCCATCAGCCTGTCGGGCCCGCGCGATGCCAGCGCCGCCATGCATGCCATAGAAGAGAGCTTCTGCCAGGTGGTGCTCGACCCGCAATTCGTCGACATCGGTGTCAGCCAGGAGGGCCGCGACTGGCGTATCGTGCTTGCCCGGCCATTGCTCAGTGGGCGCTTGGGCGATTGGCAGGCCGAGGGGCAAAAAGTCCTGCAGGCAATCAACACCGCGCGCAAGGCGCCGCGCCAATGCGGCGGCCAGCCCTTCGCTGCGGCCCCTGCACTGAGCTGGAGCACTGCCCTGGCGGGCGTGGCAGCCAACCATACGCGGGCCATGGCCAACCAGAACTTCTTTGACCATATCGACCGCGACGGACGTACCCCGGGGGACCGGGCCGAGCTGGCCGGCTACCTGTACCAGCAGATTGGCGAAAACATTGCAGCCGGGCGCGACACGGCACAGAAGGTGGTGGACGGCTGGCTGGCCAGCCCAGGGCATTGCGCCACGCTGATGAACCCGGACTTTCGTGAGATGGGCGCGGCCTATGCCGTGGACCCCAAGAGCGATGCAGGTATCTACTGGACGGGGTTGTTCGGGACGCCACAGTAAACAGGTCCCTTGAAGTGGGGTCGCCTCCTGGCAGGCAGGGTCAGCTGTCGCTGAACCCCGCCCGCAACTGCAGCGCCGTGCACCCATAACGCCGGCGCACGCACTTACCCAGATGACTCGCGTCCACCAACCCCACCTCGTCGGCAATCTGCGCCAGGCTGTGGCTGGAGTTGCGCAAGCGCCAGCGCGCCTGCTGCAGGCGCATTTCCAACCACCAGGCTTTGGCGCTCATGCCATGGCTGCCCTGGAACTGGCGGTCCAGTTGACGCCGGCTGATGCCCAGTTGTGCTGCCAACTGCTCGAGGGTGAGCGCTGTGCCCAAATGGTGACGCATCAGCGCCAAGGCACGCTGCACCTGGCGCCCCTGCCCTGGCCCGGCCTCCAGCGAACGCAAGGCATGGCGGCTGTCGCGCGACTCGTCCACCAGCATGTCGGCCAGGCCCTTGAGCGCGCGGGCCCGCCCGCAAGCGTGTGACAGCAGCTCTACCGCAAGGTCGATGGCAGCCGTGCCGCCGGCGCAGGTGATACGGGCACCATCGATGCAATACAACTGCTCGCGGAGCACCTGCAGGTGTGGAAAGGACGCGCGAAACTCGGCCTCGTGACGCCAGTGCACCACCACCGGGTGGCCGTCGAGCAGACCGCACGCCGCCAGCAGAAAGGCGGCGTTGTCGATGCCCACCAGTTTCACCCCTGCCCTGGCCGCGCGCCTGAGCAGCCGCTGGTAACGGGGCGCCAAGGCTGCGGTGGCTTCGGCATTACGGCCGCCGAACAACACCAGGTAGTCGTAATCGGCCAATGACGGTTCGCCGATGGCCTGGACCTGGATCACGGCACCGCTGCTGGACACAACGGGCTCGCCGGCCAGGCCGCCCAGGGTCCAACTGCAGTAGCGCTGGCGGCTGTAATCTTCGTCGTCAGCACTGAAACGCAGCTTGTCGAGGAAAGCGCCAAAGGGCAGTAAAGCGAAATCGGGCAAAGGCATGATCAGCAGGCGGATATCGGGAGGCATGGAAATGTCCAAAAAGCACCATTGGATGTCCATAACATACCCTGCACTATGGCTGCTGTCCCTTAGACTGGCCACTTCGAAAAACCAAGGTTTGCACCATGGCGCTGAATACCTGGCTCATCTATCTGCTGGCGAGCATTGGCCTGTCCCTCACGCCAGGCCCGAACAGCCTGCTGGCCCTGACCCATGGCGCAGTGTATGGCGCACGCCGCACGCTGTTCACGATCGTCGGCGGAGTATTCGGCTTCAGCGCACTGATCGCGCTGGCCATGTTTGGCCTCACGGCCTTGCTACAGGCCTCGGCATCGCTGCTCAGCATACTCAAATGGGTAGGCGGGGCTTACCTGGTCTGGCTGGGGGTGCAGCTGTGGCGCAGCCCGGCGCTGCACCTGGACGTCCCCGCAGGGGCTGCGCGCCTGAGCAATGCCGGCCTGTTTCGCCAGGGCCTGCTGTCGGCCATGGCCAACCCCAAGGTGCTGCTGTTCTATGGCGCATTCCTGCCGCAATTCATCGATCCGCAGCGCGGGCTGTTCATCCAGTTCGTGATCATGGCGGCCACCTTTGCCAGTGTCGAGTTCGTGGTGGAATACCTGCTGGCGCGCCTGGCATTTCGTATACGGCCGTGGCTCGCCAAGGGCGGCAAAGGTTTCAACCGGTGCTGCGGGAGCCTGTTCGCTGTTATTGGCATAGCGTTGCCGCTGGGGCGCTAGCGCGCTCAGCCACGCAGCGAACCCAGGGGACAGCAGCTCACGGCAGCTATAAGACAAATGTCTAACGCGCTAGGTGCCAACCGGGAAAATGCTTTTAATACCCGCGCCTTTGCCTGCATGTTCTAGGCTTTTAGCGACATTCTGGCAAGTTCAACCCTGCGACAATCGGCCCCACAAAATTATGTACTAACTTGTTAATTAGCTTGCTAAGGGCTTAAACTGCACGCATTCCACCTGCTGAGATCCCTGGCATGAACGAAATACCACGCACCTCGCGTGCCACACACTTCATCCTGGTCGGCTTGGGCGTGATCGTCGCCCTGCTCGGCCTCCTCCTGGCTGCTGGCGGCGTCAAGCTGGCTGGCCTGGGCGGTTCCTGGTACTTCCTGATCGGCGGACTGGCCATGGCCATCGCCGGCGTCTTGATTGCTCGTCGCAAGCGGGCCGGCGCGTGGTTGTATGCAGCCTTCCTGGTCGGCACCGCCATCTGGGCACTGATCGATGCGGGGCTGGTGTTCTGGCCGCTGTTCTCGCGCTTGTTCATGTTCGGTGCAATCGGCATGGTGGTAGCGCTGGTGTACCCGCTGCTGACGCGTGCCAATGGCGCCAGCACAGGCCGCGGCGCCTATGGCATCGCCGGCGTACTGGCCGTGGTACTGGCCATCGCCGCCGGCAACATGTTCGTCGCCCACCCCAGTGTCGCGCCGACCGGTAAAGGCCCAGGCATGACCCCGGTGGAACCCGGCAAGGAGCAGAAGGACTGGGCTCACTACGGCAACACTGAAGGTGGCAGCCGCTTTGCGGCCCTGGACCAGATCAACCGCACCAACGTCGACAAGCTCAAGGTCGCCTGGACCTACCACACCGGTGACGTGGCGCTCAGCGATGGCAATGGCGCCGAAGACCAGCTGACACCCCTGCAGGTCGGCAACAAGGTGTTCATCTGCACCCCGCATAACAACCTGATCGCCCTCGATGCCGACACCGGCAAGGAACTGTGGAAAAACCCGATCAACGCCCAGTCCAAAGTCTGGCAGCGTTGCCGTGGCATGGCTTACTTCGACGCAACCGCGCCGATCGCCCAGCCCACCCAGCCCAACAGCTCCCCGATCACCGTCGGCAGCGTACCGGCCGGCGCCAATTGCCAGCGTCGCCTGCTGACCAACACCATCGATGGCCGCCTGATCGCAGTTGATGCCGACACGGGCGAGTTTTGCCAGGGCTTCGGCAACAATGGCCAGGTCGACCTCATGGCCGGCCTGGGTGATGTACCGGACTCCTACTACCAGTTGTCCTCCGCGCCGCTGATGGCCGGTACCACCGTGGTGGTCGGCGGCCGTGTCGCCGACAACGTCCAGACCGACATGCCAGGGGGTGTGATCCGTGGTTTCGACGTGATCACCGGGGCCATGCGCTGGGCCTTCGACCCAGGCAACCCACAAGACCGAAATGCGCCAGCCGACGGCAGTACCTATGTGCGCAGTACCCCGAACAGCTGGGCACCCATGTCCTACGACCCGGCGATGAACACCGTATTCCTGCCGATGGGCTCGTCGTCCACGGACATCTATGGCGTTGAACGCAACACGCTCGACCACACTTACGGCGCTTCCGTCCTGGCCCTGGACGCCACTACCGGTAACGAGAAGTGGGTGTTTCAGACCGTGCACAACGACCTCTGGGACTTCGACCTGCCGATGCAACCAAGCCTGATCGACTTCACCAAGGATGACGGCAAGACAGTACCTGCGGTAGTGATCGGCACCAAGGCCGGGCAGATCTACGTCCTCGACCGTGCTACCGGCAAACCGCTGACCCAGGTCGACGAAGTACCGGTCAAGCCAAGCAACATCCCCAACGAGCCGTATGCCCCAACCCAGCCGAAATCGGTCGGTATGCCACAGATTGGCGCGCAGACCCTGACCGAGTCGGACATGTGGGGCGCAACCCCATACGACCAACTGCTGTGCCGTATCGACTTCAAGAAGATGCGCTACGACGGCCTGTACACCGCGCCGGGCACCGACCTGTCGCTGAGCTTCCCGGGCTCGCTGGGCGGCATGAACTGGGGCAGCCTGTCTACCGACCCGGTACACGGTTTCATCTTCGTCAACGACATGCGCCTGGGCCTGTGGATTCAAATGATCCCTTCGCAGAACCAGGGCCAGGCAGCCTCCGGTGGTGAAGCGCTGAACACCGGTATGGGCGCCGTCCCGCTCAAGGGCACGCCATACGCGGTGAACAAGAACCGCTTCCTGTCGGTCGCCGGCATCCCGTGCCAGGCGCCACCGTTCGGCACCCTGACCGCCATCGACATGAAGACCCGTCAGGTGGCCTGGCAGGTACCGGTCGGCACCGTCGAAGACACCGGCCCCCTTGGCATCCGCATGCACCTGCCAATCAAGATCGGCCTGCCGACCCTTGGCGGTACCTTGTCGACCCAGGGCGGCCTGGTCTTCATCGCCGGCACCCAGGACTTCTATCTGCGCGCCTACGACAGCAGCAACGGCAACGAGGTCTGGAAGGCCCGCCTGCCGGTGGGTAGCCAGGGCGGCCCAATGACCTACGTTTCACCCAAGACCGGCAAGCAGTACGTGGTAATCACCGCGGGCGGTGCCCGCCAGTCGACAGACCGTGGCGACTACGTGATTTCCTACGCCCTGCCCTGAACCGAGCCGTTCTTTACGCGGGCTGGCCCGCACTCACAGGTCATGCAGCGCTTGGACAGGCTGCACCCGCTGTGGGCGCGGGCCTGGCCGGTGATTGCACCGCCCCCAAACACCCAGATTTACCAGGAAAGCCCTCGCAATGCGCTACACACCCACTGCCCTGTTCCTCGTCCTGGCCAGTACCACTGCCCTGGCCGATGGCGACCTCATGTCCCGCAGCACCCTGACCGGCGACTGGGGTGGCCTGCGCCACCAGCTCGAAGACGACGGCATCAAGTTCACCGGCGACTACAGCGGTGAAACCGCCTACAACGCCCACGGTGGCCTGCACCGCTCGGCCCGCTACTCGCAGAACCTCAAGCTGGGTGTGCAGTTCGATCTGTCGAAGCTGTACGGCCTAAACAACGGTGGCAAAGTCCAGCTCACCCTCAACGACCGCCGCGGCAACAGCGCCTCGGAAGACCTGGTGGGCAACCGCCTGCCCATCCAGGAAAACTACGGCGGCCTGTACACCCGCCTGACCGAGCTGAGCTACGAGCGCACACTGTTTACCCCAGCGCTCAACGTCAAGATCGGCTACATGGCCATGGGCAACGACCTCGGCGGCCTGGACAGCGGCATCCTGTGCAACTTCATGAACGCCGGCTTCTGTGGCCACCCACTGAACATGTCCGGGGGCAGTGGCTGGACCAATTACCCCAACGCTCACCTGGGTGCCCGCGTGAAGTACGACCTGTCACCGTCCTGGCAGCTACGCGTGGCAGCGTTCAACGTCGACCCGTCGAGCAACGGCAATTCAAGCCGCGCCTGGCACCTGGGGCCCAAGCACACCACCGGGACCGTTGTGCCCGTGGAGCTGGTGTACAAGCTGCAAGGTGAACTGCCGGGCGAATACAAGCTGGGCTACTACTACGACAGCTCCGACGTGAAACGCATCGGCAGCGACAAGGAGGTGTCTGGCCGTGGCGGCCATTACCTGCTGATCGACCAGGCGGTATGGGCCGATGAACGCTCGCCGGGGCGCAGCCTGCATGCGTTCGGTCAGTACTCAGCGTCGAGCAAGGCAGCCTCGCCTTTCACCAAGTGGTACGGTGCCGGCGTGGTGCTGTACAAACCGTTCGAAGGCCGCCCTCGCGATACCGTGGCGCTGGGCTATGGCCGCGCCGTGGCGAACCCGCGCAGCCGCGACGTGCTGGAAGACGCAGCCTTCGATGCCGGGCAGCCGTTCCCGGATATCGACAGCGCCGAGCAGTTGATCGAGCTGAGCTATGGCTACCAGGCCACGCCCTGGCTGAACCTGCGCCCAGATGTGCAGTACATCATCGAGCCGGGCGCATTCTCCGGGAAGGCCATCGACAACGCGCTGGTGGTGGGGCTGCAGGTCAAGGCGACCTTCTAAGCTTGAGGGCCGCCTGGCGGCCCGTTCGCGGGGGCGGTTTGCCCCGCGACGCAGCCAACGCAATCAACCTTGCCGCAGGTAATCCACCAGCCGCAATAGCATCGCGTCACACCCCTGCAACTGCTCGACACTGACGAATTCATCCGGCTTATGGCCCTGCTCCATGCTCCCAGGCCCACAGACCACGGTGGGAATACCCGCCTGATCGAACAACCCGCCTTCGGTACCAAACGCTACGGTGCCGAACGCATTCGAACCACTGAGCAAGGCCACCAGACGTGCAGCCTCGCTGTCGGCCGGCGTGGCCAACCCAGGGTAGGCGCTCAGGGGCTGCAGGCGAATCGCACTGGCGGCGTTGACCTTGCGCATGCGGGGCAGCAACTCGGCTTCGGCATAGGCCTGCAACTGATCGGCCACCGACTGCGCCTCGAAGCCTGGTAACGCCCGCACCTCGAAGTCGAACGCACACTCCTCGGGCACAATGTTCAACGCCCTGCCGCCCTTGATCACCCCCGTCTGCACGGTGGAGAACGGCGGGTCGAAGCGCTCGTCATGGCGTTCAGGCAAGGCCAGGGCATCACCGATCTCGCCCAACTTGCCGATCAGCCGGGCGGCATACTCAATGGCATTGACCCCATACGGCGCATACGCCGAGTGGCAAGCCGCGCCGTGCACCTCGCAGCGCATCGCCAACTTACCCTTGTGGCCCAGTACCGGCTTGAGCTCTGTGGGCTCGCCAATCAGGCACAAACGTGGCTTGTGCGGGCGCTGCTCGAGCGCCGCCAGCATCGAGCGCACGCCCAGGCAGCCGACCTCTTCGTCATAGGAAAACGCCAAGTGCACCGGGATCCGCAACGGCTGCGCTAGAAACGCCGGTACGGCCGCCAGCACGGAGGCGATGAACCCCTTCATGTCCGCCGTGCCACGGCCATACAGACGCCCGTCACGCTCACTCAGGGCAAAGGGTGGGACCGTCCAGGCCTGGCCGTCCACCGGCACCACGTCGGTGTGCCCGGAGAGCACCACGCCGCCCATACCTGACGGCCCGATGGTGGCGAACAGATTCGCCTTGGTGCCTTCTGGGTTATGGAACAGCTCGCAGTCCACGCCCAGCCCGGCCAGGTAATCACGAATGAAGCCGATCAGTTGCAGGTTGGAGTCGCGGCTGACCGTGGCAAACCCGATCAGTTGCGCCAGCACGTCGCGGCTGCTGAACTCACTCATCCCCCGGCACCCCATAGCTGGGCGCCGTGGTGGGGTCCAGGGCGCGGGTGACGTAATCCTGCATCTGCGGGCGATATGCCTGCCACAAGCCATCGAGTACGCCGATCGGGTCTTCGTCGGCCCAGTCCACGCGCAGGTCCACCAGTGGCCAGGTCAGCTCGCCAGCGATCTTCAGCGCCGCCGAGTGCACCGGCCCCGCCTCACCGCCTGCTGCCATCGCCGCGTGCATGGCGGCCAGCAAGCGGTCGGCCAGGTGCCCACCCGACTGCTCGAAGGCGTGCACCATGGCCTCGATTACCTGCACCGAGGACAGCAGGTTGCCCGCTGCCGCGCACTGTTCGCCGGCCACCGCGTTATGCACGCCCAGTGCCTCCTTGCCGGTAAACAGCGCCACCTGGCCGTTGCTGTCGATCACCGTGACCTGGCGGTACTCGCTCCAGCCATTGGCACTGAGCACCCGGTCCAGCGCCGCGGCAGGTGGCATCTGGCCCTGCTCCAGGGCATCGAGGATCTGTGGCCCGAGGGCGGGCAAGGTGATGTTCTGGGTGGACACGGCGCCGACGCCTGCACGTACCCACGGACAGCGAGCGCCCACAGCGATGCTCGAGGAGCTGATGGCGATACCGACCTGGCCGGTTTCCTGGCAGCGACCGATGATGGAGAAGGTCATGGGGAGGTTCCTGTTGTTCTGTACGGTTGCTGGCATTCTGGACAGAACCCTTTAGTGCGCGAAACCACCTTTTTCCTGTGCCTTGAGCAGGAAAAAACTAAGGCCGCGACGCGCCCCTGAAAATCCTCCCGAACCGCCCCCACATTACGCCGCAAGCCTTTGATCACAGGGCCTTCGCCGTTTTATCGGCAAGTACTAGTTAAATACTAATTTCGCGATTTCCGGTGCATCCCTAGTCTGGCCCCAGGTAACGGCGGTCCTCCAAACCGA
This sequence comes from Pseudomonas sp. NBRC 111131, assembly GCF_001320525.1. Lineage (NCBI taxonomy): Bacteria > Pseudomonadati > Pseudomonadota > Gammaproteobacteria > Pseudomonadales > Pseudomonadaceae > Pseudomonas > Pseudomonas sp. NBRC 111131. The sequence goes on from NZ_BCBH01000002.1 coordinate 171,494, forward strand.
CCTGACAAAAACCGCCTGAACAAGGGCTCGGACATGACACTGAACAACATCGAAATCGACACCCTCGTCGTCGGCGCCGGCCAGGCCGGCGTGGCCATGAGCGAACACCTGAGCAAGCTCGGGGTACCGCACCTGGTACTGGAACGCAAACGTATCGCTGAAGCCTGGCGCACGGGCCGCTGGGACTCGCTGGTTGCCAACGGCCCGGTCTGGCATGACCGCTTCCCAGGCCTGGAATTCAACCTCGACGCCGACGCCTTCGCCGGCAAGGACCAGGTTGCCGACTACTTCGAGCAGTACGTACGCAAGTACAACTTGCCGGTGCGCACGGGCATCGAAGTGAAGCGCGTGGTGCGCAACGCCGACCGCCCAGGCTTCACCATCGAAACCAACGAAGGCGTGATCCGCGCCAACCGTGTGGTCGCCGCCACCGGCCCGTTCCAGCGCCCGGTGATCCCGGCCATCGCGCCCAAAGACGCCCACCTGCACCAGATCCACTCGGCGGCCTACTACAACCCCGAGCAGTTGCCCGAAGGCGCCGTGCTGGTGGTCGGTGCCGGCTCGTCGGGCGTGCAGATCGCCGAAGAACTGATGCGCGCCGGCCGTCAGGTTTACCTCTCGGTCGGCGCCCATGACCGCCCGCCACGTGTCTATCGCAACCGTGACTTCTGCTGGTGGCTGGGCGTGCTGGGCGAATGGGACGCGGAAATTGCCAAGCCCGGGCGGGAACACGTGACCATCGCCGTCAGTGGTGCCCGTGGTGGCCACACCGTGGACTTCCGCGCCCTCGCCCACCAGGGCATGACCCTGGTCGGCCTGACCCAGTCATTCGAAAACGGCGTGGCACGCTTCCAGGACAACCTGGCCGAAAACATCCAGCGTGGCGATGAAAACTACCTGGCCCTGCTCGATGCGGCCGATGCCTACATCGAACGCAACGGCCTGGACCTGCCGCAAGAGCCCGAGGCACGCAAGCGCCTGCCGGACCCGGCGTGTGTCAGCAACCCGCTGCGCCAACTGGACTTGGCCCAGGCAGGCGTGACCAGCATCATCTGGGCCACTGGCTACGGCGTGGACTTCAGCTGGCTGCAGGTCGACACCTTCGACGCCAACGGCAAACCCCAGCACCAGCGCGGCGTATCCCGTGAACCGGGCGTTTACTTCCTCGGCCTGCCCTGGTTGTCGCGCCGTGGTTCGTCGTTCATCTGGGGGGTATGGCACGACGCCAAACACGTCGCCGGCCACATCGCCACCCAGCGCACCTACCTGGCTTACCGCGATCGCGAACAGCGCGAAGCGGATGAGCAGCAAGCCCACTCGATCAGCAACGTCAGCACCCTCGGAGCCCACTGATGCCTACTCATACCCGCATCCGCATGTTCAACACCAAGGAAACCTACCCTAACCAGACCCTGGACAACGACCTGTGCCAGGCGGTGCGTGCCGGCAACACCATTTACGTGCGCGGCCAGGTCGGGACTGACTTCGAGGGCCGCCTGGTTGGCCTGGGCGACCCAAGGGCGCAGGCCGAGCAAGCGATGAAGAACGTCAAGCAACTGCTTGAAGAGGCCGGCTCCGACCTGTCGCACATCGTCAAGACCACCACCTACATCACTGACCCTCGCTTCCGTGAACCGGTGTACAAGGAAGTGGGCAAGTGGCTCAAGGGTGTCTACCCGATCTCCACCGGCCTGGTGGTGGCAGGCCTGGCTCAGCCCGAGTGGCTGATGGAAATCGACGTGATTGCAGTAGTCCCGGATCAGCAGTGATTCAGTGAAACGAACTGGGGCCGCACATGCGGCCCCAATCGATTCATAGCCTGGCCAACTCTTCCCGGCAAAAGTCCACGAACAACTGCGCCGGCTTGGTCAGTTGCACCCGCTTGAGCCGCGCCGCCGCCAGCCCCGACAATGCCACCGGTTCGGCGATGTCCACCGTCACCAGCCGCTGCCCGTCATACGTGCACTCCGAATGCGGCCGGGTCACCAGCAGCGAAAAGCCAAAGCCCTGGCCCACCATCCCGCGCACCATCTCGATCGACGGCGAACTGAAGACAATGTTCGGCGTCAGCCCCATCTCGTTGAACAGGCTGACGAAGTACGTGCGGCTGGGCGCGACGTCCAGCAGGATCATCGGCTCCGGGCACAGATCACGCAGCGACACCTGCGCCTGGCCAGCGAAGCGATGCTTTTCCGGGAGCAATACATAGGGCTTCTGCGGCGGCATCAAGGGTTCGGCTTCGATGGTACCGTCAAGGTCGTGGTCGTACAGAAACGCCAGGTCGAACGTACCGGCCGTCAAGCCCTGGATCAGGTCCTGCTGTTCCCCGTCGCGCAGGCGAATGTCCACCCCTGGGTAGCGCTCGCGAAAACCGGCGATCAGGCGTGGCAGGTACAGCGGTGCCACTGTCTCGAAGCACCCGATGTCGATCTGCCCGGCGACGGTGTCGTTGTCGGCCAGTGCGTTCTGCTCGAACTCGTGGGCCATCTGCAACAGCGACTTGGTCTTGGCGTAGAAACGCTTGCCGCTGGGGGTCAGCGACACGCCCTGGGCATGGTGGCGAATGAACAGCTGCACACCGAAGCTCTCCTCCAGGCTCTTGATCGCCGTGGAGATCGACGGCTGGGCGATGTACAGCTGCCGCGAGGCCTCGGCAACGCTGCCGGCCTCGACGGTGGTGACGAAGTACTTGAGTTGTCGCAAGGTATAGGAAGCCACAGGCACCTCTCTGGCGCCAGTCAGACGCCTTTGGAATTATCCTGCCACTTTACCTTGGCGCCGCACATGCAGGCTGCCGGGTGATAAAGGATTTGCCTAAGGCTTGAGCATATTTTTGCGCGGCCCGCTCAGGCGCCGATGAAGTTCACCCCTCGCGCCCCCGCAATGCCTGGGCCACAGGCGTAGCCAGCTGGTGAATCAGGGCCAGAGCGTCTTTACTGAACACTAACGACCCGCAGGAACGGTGTGCGCCTATGAAGATCGTTGTCACCAGCATCCTCGTCGACGACCAGGCCAAGGCCCTGGCTTTCTACCATTACGTGCTCGGCTTCGAGCCCAAGGACGATATCCCCTTGGGCCAGCATCGCTGGCTCACCCTCACCTCGCCCAACGACCCCAACGGTGTGCAACTGATACTGGAACCCGATGCGCACCCCGCGGCCAAGACCTACAAGGCAGCCCTTAAGCAGGACGGCATTGCGGTGACGTCTTTCGGCGTGCGCGACATTCACGCTGAATACACGCGGCTGTGCAAGGCCGGGGTAACCTTCACCAAGCCGCCCACCGACATCGGGCCAGCCACCATCGCGGTGTTCGACGATACCTGCGGCAACCTGATCCAGCTCGCCCAGAAGCATTGAGCAAGACCTGTGGCAGGCCAGGTATGCATTCGCTACATTGGCTGCTGTTCCCCGTGCGCTACAACAAGGAAAACCAATGCGCCACGAATTCAGCGAAGTGCTCAACGACCTGATCGACTATTTCCTGGTCGGCGACATCCAGTTGCTTGATCGCTTCAAGCATGACCACCAGTTGCCTGACGACTTGGCTAGCGCATTTACCCGCACCGACATCGGCGACCAGGCAGTGCGTGAGGGCATCGTTATTCCCTTGGCCGGGGTCGACAACCTGCCCTATCACATCCTCTTCACCCTCGATGGCCATCCGCCGGCCTTGCTCGAGCCAGGCAGCCGCCTCAAGCACCGGCGCAGCGGCTATGTGCTGCAGGTCGAGCATGGTGCAGTCATGCTCTATACCTGGCGCATCCTGCAGCACTTCACCAACAAGACGCTGGGCGACCTGCTGGCCCGCTACCAGGTGCCAGGGCGGCCCATCATCGAGCTGGACAACGGCTGGTATGACGTCGAGGTATTGGCCGGCGCATTGGTGCGCGACGGGTTGTACGAGCCAGCGTTCGAGTTCGTACTGACCAGGCGCTGGAGCCGAGGTGAGGCCAGCGAAGTGGATATCAGCTACCCGTTCACCCTGCGTGGGTACTTCGACTGATCGTCCTGGCAGTACCGGCGCTCATGCCGGTACTGCCGGCCTCGGGCTCAGGTGATATCCCGGTCCTTGGTCTCGGGCAGGAAGCAGATGCCCAACACTGCCGTCATCAGTGCAATCACGATCGGGTACCACAACCCATAGTAGATATCCCCGGTCGCCGCCACCATGGCAAACGCCACGGTCGGCAGGAAGCCGCCGAACCACCCATTGCCGATGTGATACGGCAACGACATCGAGGTGTAACGGATGCGGGCGGGGAACAGCTCAACCAGCCAGGCGGCGATCGGCCCGTAGACCATGGTCACGTAGATCACCAGGATGGTCAGTAGCAACAGCACCATCGGGTAGTGGATTTTCGCCGGGTCGGCCTTCTCGGGGTAGCCGGCCTCCTTCAAGGCGCCGCCTAAGGTCGCGGTAAAGGCATCGTTCTGGACCTTGAAGTCCGCTGCCGGCAGGCTGCTGCCGTCAAAGCTTGGCAGCACCCGCTCGCCGATACGGATCTGGGTCAACGTGCCAGGTGCGGCCTTTTCGTTCTCGTACGGGATCGCCCGCTTGGCCAGCAGGCTCTTGGCGATATCACAGGAGCTGGTGAATTTGGCCTTGCCCACCGGGTCGAACTGGAAGGCGCACTGGCCAGGGTCGGCCACCACCACGACCGGGTTCTGCTCCTGGGCGACGAACACGTCAGGGTTGCCGTACTCGGTCAGCGCCTTGAAGATCGGGAAGTAGGTCAGCGCGGCAATGATGCAGCCGGCCATGATGATCTTCTTGCGCCCGATGCGGTCGGACAGGCTGCCGAAGATGATGAAGAACGGCGTGCCGATCAGCAGCGAGCCGGCAATCAGCAGGTTGGCCGTCTGCGGGTCGATCTTCAGTGTCTGCAACAGGAAGAACAGCGCATAGAACTGCCCGGTGTACCACACCACCGCCTGGCCGGCGGTGCCGCCAAGCAACGACATGATCACCACCTTGAGGTTTTCCCAGCGGGCGAACGACTCGGTCAATGGCGCTTTGGAAGACTTGCCCTCCGCCTTCATCCTCATGAACACCGGCGATTCGTTGAGTTGCATGCGGATGTACACCGAGATTGCCAGCAACAGGATCGACAGCAGGAATGGAATGCGCCAGCCCCAGGCCTCGAACGCCTCGGTACCCATTGCCGTCCGGCAGGCCAGGATCACCAGCAGCGACAGGAACAGCCCCAGTGTCGCGGTGGTCTGGATCCAGGCGGTGAAAAAGCCTCGCCGCCCTTTCGGCGCGTGCTCGGCCACGTAGGTCGCCGCGCCGCCGTATTCACCACCCAGGGCCAGCCCCTGCAGCAGGCGCAGGGTGATCAGAATGACCGGCGCCGCCACGCCAATCGTTGTGTAGCTGGGCAGCAGCCCCACCAGCGCCGTGGACAGGCCCATGATGACGATCGTGATCAGAAAGGTGTGCTTGCGCCCGATCATGTCGCCCAGGCGGCCGAACACGATGGCACCGAATGGCCTTACGGCAAAGCCCGCCGCAAAGGCCAGCAGGGCAAAGATGAACGCGGTGGTGTCATTGACGCCGGCAAAGAAATGCTTGGCGATGATCGCCGCCAGCGACCCGTAGAGGTAAAAGTCATACCATTCGAACACGGTGCCCAGGGAGGAAGCAAAGATGACCTTGCGCTCCTCCTTGGTGATGCCCCGTTGGGGCGCGCTACTGCCCGTGGATGCGCTGTCGAGAACCGCCATGGGTTGCCTCCGTCTTGTCGTTTTCGCAGGCCGGAGTACCTCACACCCACTTCACCGTCGCACCCCAGGCCCTAGGGCTTGCATTGGTTGCGCGAAGCACGACGAGACGGGCCGCCTCGGATCGCAGCAAGGTATTTGAAGCATAATCGGCTTTGCGCAGATATCCACCTGCCAGCACGGTGCCCCGCAAAAACCCTCACGGCACCGGCGCAGCAGCCACCGGCCCCTTGAGTTCGACCTGGTTGCCATCAGGGTCGTAGCAATACAGCGAAAGCCCCTCGCCCTCGGCGCCATACCGTTTTTCGGCAGGCTCCACGCTCACGCCTGCCCCTTGCAGGTAGGCCGTCAGCACCTGCTCATCGAAGGGCTCGATGCGCAGGCAGAAGTGATGCAGGTTACGCCCTTCAGCCCCAGGCGCAGCGCCACCCGGGCGCCCCAGTGGCCCCTCAAGGGTCACCAGGTCGATCATTGCCGTGCCCGTCGCCAGATGGACCATGCCCAGGTCCTCGCGCGTTCTACTGACCGTGCAGCCCAACAGGTCGCGGTAGAACGCCACGCTGCGCTGCAGGTCGCTGACCCGCAGGACCAGGTGGTCGATGTGCTTGATGGCGAACGGTCGCATGCCTGTGCTCCTTGAGGCCGTTACCCTGAGGGCGTTCACCACCATAGCCCACCCGCCGACAGGCTGACCACCCCCGCTATTCGTTTACCGAACGCAGCTGCAGGCCGTTCTCGTGGCGGGCGAGAATGCGCAGCACTTGATCGACCAGTGCCCGATCCGGTGCCTCCAGGTGAAAGTGATGCCCCCCGGGGTGCCAGGACACCCGCGCGTGGCTGGGCAAAGCCGCCTCGCGCAGCCCGAAGCCCCCGGCTGCATAGGCCCCCTGCCTGCCGAACATCAGGTACAGCGGGCAGTGGATTTCGCTCAGCAGCTCGCATGCCTCGCGTTCGGTCAAGGGCATGGGCTCGGGCAATACCAGGCGCGGGTCATGCCGCCAGCAGTAGCCTTCCTCCAGGGGCAGCAGGTCGCGCAGGGCCAACAGCCGCGCAGCGGCACCCGAAAGCTCGCCATCCAGGCGCTTGCGGCGCTGTTCCAGCGCGGTTTCGAGGTTGTCGAAGCGGCTGCTTTCGGGCTCGGCAAACCCTTGCAGTTGGCTGCGCCGGACCATGCGCTTGAGCCGATAGGCGCGGGCCAGGTGCTGCACCCGGTCATCTTCGGCCACGGTGAACGGTGCCCCCATGCCGTCGAGAAAAATCATGCTGGCGATACCACTGGTCATGGCAGCCAGCAGCGAGGCAATGCCGCTGCCCATGCCATGGGCCAGCACGTGAAACCGCGCCAGCCCCAGGCTTTCGGCTACCGCGAGCATGTCTTCGGCATGCTCCCAGAGGTAGTAGCCGCTGTCCTGGCGACGGTGCTCGGAGCTCCCGTGGCCTACCAGGTCCGGGGCGACCACGAAGCAGCCGTCGAGCAGCGGCCCCAAGCGGTCGAACGACGCTGCATTGTCGAGCCAACCGTGCAACGCCAACACCGGGATGCCGTCTTCCGGCCCCCAGGTACGTATCGCTATTTCAACACCGTCTAGGTCAAGCAGATGATCCTTGGGACTGCACTGCGAGCGCATCGAAGTTCTCCCTGGCTGAAGCCTGGCGCCATGCCTGCAGTACACCATCGCCCAGCAGGCCGTGCCCTGCTGGCCTCGCACCGACCCACGCATGCACGAGACCGACCCGGGCAACGGCCTTCTGCCACCATCGCCCTGCGGTCACTGCCCTCGCTGGTCCTCGAAGAAGGCCTGCCGGCCATCCACCTGGCTGGAAGCCCGTGGCGCGGCTGCCGCCTCGCCGTTGGCGGCCTCCACATGCCAGTAGCAGTGGCTCACGGCCCGAGTCACGGCCACGTAGGCCAGGCGTTGCACCTCTTCTTTCTGTGCCGTGTCGAACGGCTGCGCATCGCCGGCACGACCCAGGCCGGCCAGGCGATAGACCTGGTTCTTGTACGGGGAACTGGTCACGTAATGGCAATCACCCAACATGAACACGGCATCGGCCTGCAGGCCTTTGGCGCTGTGGTAGGTCAGCTGGCGCAGGCGCCGCTGCTCTGCAGGCAACTGCGCCTCGGCCAGCAACACAGGCCGCAGGTGCTCATCCATCAGCGCCTTGTCGCTGCTCTTGCGGTACAGCATCATCACCGACTCACCACGCTGGTAATGCTCGACCAGGGTCTGGCCCAGGGCCGCTTCATCGCGGTCGAACACCTTGACCGGCACGCCGGGCAACTCGGCCGCGGGGCCTGCCGCGCGGGCCTTCTTGCCGGCAATCGCCGGTGCACCCTTGACCAGGTGCTCGGCGGCATCGATCACCTGTTGCTGGCAGCGGTAGTTGTCGACCAGCATGACTCGGGTATTGGCCGGTGACGGGAACGCCTTGGTGAACTCCATGAAATACGTTGGCGAACTGCCCCGCCAACCATAGATCGATTGCCAATCGTCGCCCACGCACAGCAGCGACGAATGCTGGGCGTTGCGCCCGGTGTGCATGGTCGGCCCACGCCGGCGAATCTCGGCCAGGCTGGCGCGCAGCCAACTGACGATCTGCGGCGAGACGTCCTGGAACTCATCGATCATCAGGTGGGCCAGCGGTCGCAGCAACGGATCAGGCAGCAGTTGCAGGTTTTCTGGGTTGTTCTCGCCGAACAGGGCGAACATGCGGTTGTAGCTCATCACCGGCGGCGACTGGGCCAACAGGTGCGCCTCCAGCGCTTTCCAGTACAAGGCCAGCGCCTCGAAGAACAGGGCGTCGCTGTCACCCGACGGGAAGCTCATCGCCGCCACGGCGCGGTTCACGTCCAGGCCAAGGTTCTCGATGAAGTTGGCGGCGCCGACGAAGGCGTCGAGCAGCGGTGCCGGGGCAAGCTCCCCTTTGACCTTGTATTCGAAGCCGGGGCCGGCCACCGCATCCCCTGCCAGCGACGCCGCCAGGCGCCGCGCCATGCCGTAGTTATCGAGCCAGATCACCGGCTTGTCGCAGAACGCCTGCAACAACGTGCGCTTGACGGCCCATTCGGCGCGTACCGCCAGTTTGGCGCCTGGGCGTTGGTACTGCGCACTTTCCGAAGGGTCAAAGCCGAGCACCACCCACGCACCCAGACCTTCCAGCCGACCATGCACATGGAAGCGGCTGCCACGGATCTCCAGCGTTTCACGGCAGGGCTCGATCCCCTTGATTGGCCACGCGCCAGCCGCGAACCACAAGTCTTCGATCACATCGCACAGTTCTTCGTCACGCTGAGCCGCCAGTTGCGTCACCTGCACACGCTTCTGCACGTCAGGATGGTCCGGATCCAGAGGTTTGAGCTGCAGGGCTTCGCGGCGCAGAAGCGCGACGATTTCGGCAAAGCGAGGGTTGTCGGCCAGCAACCCGCTGTAGCAGAGATTGAGGTGCTGGCGCTGGGCGTCGTTCAGGCGCAGGTCGAACGGGTTGCTTTCAGTGTCCGCTTCGCGGCCAGCCGGCATCTCGTTACCCAGGTTCTCGAACGCACGTACCTGGGCAAAGCCCGGCAAGCTGCGCACCAGCGGTAGGATGCGCGAATGGAAGGTACGCACCAGCTCGCGGGCGCGAGCCGGTTGCAGGTCGAGTTGCCACAGCGCGAAGACCTGCACCAGGCGCTTGATGAAGTCCTTGCGTGACTCCCGGGTGAAGGTGACCACGGTCATCGCATCCAGCTCGTAGCCCAGATAATGACGCAGCAGCAGGATACGCAGCACCAGCGAGGTGGACTTGCCCGCCCCTGCGCCCGCCACCACGCAGGTCGAAGGCGTGTCGCTGAAAATCAGCTTCCACTGTGCCGGGCTGGGTTGGGCCTGGGCAGGAAGGCGCTGGGCGACGTCCGCCTTGAAGCGCTTTTTCAGCTCGGCGCTGAGCGGCAGACGCCAATCATCGAACAGCCTGTCGTCCTGGCCAGGCACGGCGGTACTGTCGGGGCGTGCGTCGCGAATCACCAGCACTTGGCGCCCCGCTTCATAACCTTCAACCCGCCCCCGTTCAAAGCCTTCGCGCAGGCCATCGGCATGGCCGCTACGCTGGCCCGTGGCATGGCCAAGGAACCAGGAGTCGCGGTGCTGCGCCTGCAGATGAGTCAAGCCTCTGCCCAGCAGGCGCGCCGCCAGGCGGCGAAACCAGGGTAACTGGGCAGGCGGGGTCAGGTCGGCGGGGGCCTGGGGTTGCTCGTGGGCCACGGTTACTCCGTTGAAAATCGAATCAGCGGCCATGTTCGCCGCATCGACAAAAAATGGCCAGCGAATGCTTGCAGATCAGCAGATTAGGCGATGAATCGCATAATTCACTTCCCATTATTAAATCGATTTAACCGATCATAATAAGCCGATATTTACGCTTATTTTCGATGTTTCTTTGCCGCATCATGGTGCCATTCCACTGATTCAAGGAGCACGACCATGCTGCAACTGCGACCCTTCGAAAGCCTTGGCCATGCCAATCACGGCTGGCTCGACGCCCACCACCATTTCTCCTTTGCCGAGTACCACGACCCTGCGCGTATGCATTGGGGCAACCTGCGGGTATGGAACGATGACCTGATCGCCGCCGGCAGCGGTTTTGCGCCGCACCCGCACCGCGACATGGAAATCATCACCTATGTGCGTGAAGGCGCCATCACCCACCAGGACAGCCTGGGCAACAAGGGCCGTACCGAAGCAGGTGATGTGCAGGTGATGAGTGCCGGCAGCGGCATCGTGCACAGCGAATACAACCTGGAGGCAATCGACACGCGCATTTTCCAGATCTGGATCGTGCCGGAGCGGGTTGGCGATGCACCGTCGTGGGGCTCGCGCCCTTTCCCCAACGGTGAACGCGGCGAAGGCTTCGTGACCCTGGCCAGTGGCCGGGCGGGTGATGAGCAGAGCTTGCAGATCCGCACCGATGCGCGCCTGGTGGCAGCTACCTTGAAGGCGGGTGAAACGGCTGAGTACCGCTTCGATGCCGGGCGCCGGGGTTATCTGGTGCCGGCCAAGGGGCTGGTGGAGGTCAACGGTTTGCGGGCCAAAGGCCGGGACGGTGTAGCGATCGAGCAGGAAGAGGTACTGCGGGTAACCGCCATCGAAGACAGCGAGATCGTGCTGGTCGATGTGGCATGAGTGTCCTGGGGCTGCCGTGCAGCCCCGGTCCACTGATCAATCAGGCAATTGCGGCATCCACCAACACTTGCGCTTCCGCCACCAGGCGCTGCAGGTGCGCTTCATCGATGAAGCTCTCGGCATAGATCTTGTAGATGTCCTCGGTGCCCGAGGGCCGCGCGGCAAACCAGCCATTGGCGGTCATTACCTTCAGCCCGCCGATGGCCTGGCCATTACCCGGCGCGTGGCTCAGGATCTGGACGATGGGCTCGCCGGCCAGTTCGGTCGACTTGACTTGCTCCGGCGCCAGCTTGCTCAACAACGCCTTCTGCCGTGGATCAGCCTTGGCTTCGACCCGCGTCGCGAATGGCTTGCCCAGTGCCGCGGTGAGGTCGGCATAGGCCTGGCTCGGGTTGCGGCCGGTACGGGCGGTCATTTCGGCAGCCAGCAACGCCGGGATCAGGCCGTCCTTGTCGGTGGCCCAGACCGAGCCGTCCTTGCGCAAGAAAGAAGCCCCCGCGCTCTCTTCACCGCCAAAGCCCAGCGAGCCGTCGAACAGGCCCTGGGCAAAGTACTTGAAGCCCACCGGCACTTCATACAATGTGCGGCCCAGACGCTCGGTGACACGGTCGATCAGGCCGCTGGACACCACGGTCTTGCCCACGGCAGCATCACTGCGCCAGTGCGGGCGGTGGCGGTACAGGTAGTCGATGGCCACCGCCAGGTAGTTGTTCGGTTGCAGCAAGCCATCGGCGGTGACGATGCCGTGGCGGTCATGGTCCGGGTCGCAGGCAAAGGCCACGTCGAAACGCTCCCGCAGGCCAATCAGGCCCTGCATGGCATAGGGCGAGGAAGGGTCCATGCGGATCTGGCCATCCCAGTCGACGGTCATGAACCGGAAGGTCGGGTCGACCTCGGTGTTGACCACCTCCAGGTTGAGTTTGTAGTGCTCGGCGATTGCCGACCAATAGCGCACACCGGCACCGCCCAGCGGATCGACACCCAGGCGCAGGTTGGCGCTGCGGATGACGTCGAAGTCGATGACATTTTCCAAGTCAGCGACGTAGTGGCGGATGTAGTCGTGGCGGTGCGTGGTGGGCGCCTGCAACGCTTGCGCGTGGGGCATGCGCTTGACGCCAGCAAGGTCTGCAGCCAGCAGCTCGTTGGCCTTGGCCTCGACCCACTTGGTCACGTCGCTGTCTGCCGGGCCGCCATTGGGTGGGTTGTACTTGAAACCACCGCTCTGCGGCGGGTTGTGCGACGGGGTGATGACGATGCCGTCAGCCAGGCCGTTTTCACGGCCGCGGTTGTAGCACAGGATGGCGTGGGACACTGCCGGAGTCGGCGTGTACTCATCGTCCTTGGACAGCATTACCTGCACGCCGTTGGCAGCCAGTACTTCCAGTGCGCTGGCCGCAGCCGGCGTGGACAGCGCGTGGGTGTCGGCCCCCACGAACAGCGGGCCGTCGATGCCCTTCTCCTGGCGGTACAGGCAAATGGCTTGGGTAATCGCCAGCACATGGTCTTCGTTGAAGCTCAGGTCGAACGAGCTGCCCCGGTGCCCCGAAGTGCCGAAGGCCACGCGCTGGGCCGCCACGGCGGCGTCTGGGCGGCCGGTATAGTAAGCGGTGAGCAGGCGGGGAATATCGACCAGCACGCTGGCCGGAGCCGGCTTGCCTGCCAAAGGACTGAGCGTCATGCAAAAACCTCGAGTTCAACGAATGTGGGTGTTGGAACACGCAGTGTACTGGGAGTTGCAAAGCGACGCGATGACCCTGCCAAGGATTATCCGCCAGCCGTCCGCCACCAGGTGGGAAACATCTGCTGCACCCGTGGATCGGCGAAGCGTTCGTCGATCAGTACCAGCACACCCCGGTCATGGTCGCCACGAATGACCCGCCCCGCCGCCTGGATCACTTTGCGTACGCCGGGGTACAGGTAGGCGTAGTCGAAACCAGCGCCAAACTGTCGCCCCAGGCGCTGCTTGAACTGTTCGTTGACCGGGTTGACCTGGGGCAGCCCGAGGGTGGCGACGAACGCGCCGATCAGACGCGAGCCTGGCAAATCGACCCCCTCGCCAAAGGCGCCGCCGAGCACGGCAAACCCTACGCCCTGCCCGTGCGCCACGAAGCGCGCAAGAAATGCCTGGCGGGCCTCTTCGTCCATCCCCGGTGCCTGGGCCCACAGCGGCACATCAGGATGGCGCTCGGCCAAAAGACCTGCCACCTGCTGCAGGTACTCGAAGCTACTGAAGAACGCCAGGTAGTTGCCAGGCTGGCGCTGGTACTGTTCGGCGATCAGCGCAACGATAGGTGTCAGCGACGCCTGGCGCTCGCGATAGCGGGTCGAGACGTCGCTGGCGATGCGCACCTCGAGCTGCTCGGCGCGAAACGGCGCCGCCACGTCGAGCCAGGCTGTATCTGCCGGCATACCAAGCAGGTCGGTATAGAAATGCCGCGGGCTCAGCGTAGCGGAAAACAGCGTTACGCTGCGTGCGGCCTGCATGCGCGGGCCAAGCAAGCGCGCCGGGGTGACGTTGCGCAGGCACAGGTTGGCCAGGCGCCGTTTGCGGGGCCCCTCGCGCACGCTCACATCGAACAGGAAATGGTCGTCGAACAGCTCGGCCACCCGGCTGAACTGCAACGCCTGGTAGAAGAACTGCAACACCTGCCCATCCACCTGTGCAGGCGCTTCGTTCAGGCGCTCCTGGATGAGCCCGATGCAGTGCTGCAACGTCCGCAAAAAGGTACCCGGCAACAGTTCACTGGCCTGGTAAGGCCCTCGCTGCTCCTTGTACAGGGCATTCCACTGGCGGTTCAACCGATCCAGCGCGCTGACCAACCCTGTCGGCTTGCTCTGGCGCAGCGCCAGCAGTTGGCCCTGATCGAGGCTGGCGCTGTACATGCCACGGCCACGCTCCACCAGGTTGTGCGCTTCGTCCACCAGCACTGCAACCCGCCACTGGTTCGCCTGGGTCAGGCCGAACAGCAGGGCGTGGGCGTCGAAGTAATAGTTGTAGTCGGCCACCAGTACATCCACCCAGCGGGCCATTTCCTGGCCGAGGTAGTACGGGCAGACCTGATGCGCCAAGGCCACGTCGCGCAGCGTGGCGCGGTCCAGCAGTGGCAATTGCGCAGCCGCTTCGCGCGCAGCGGGCAAGCGGTCGTAGAAGCCCTGTGCCAAGGGGCAGGCTTCGCCATGGCAGGCCTTGTCCGGGTGTTCACAGGCCTTGTCCCGCGCAATCAGTTCCAAGGTGCGCAAGGCCGGCTGTGGCTCGGCCTCGGTGATCTGGCGCAGCGCATCCAGGGCCAGTGCCCGGCCTGGGGTTTTGGCCGTGAGGAAGAACAACTTGTCGAGTTGTTGCGGCACCATGGCTTTAAGCAGCGGGAACAACGTGCCCAGGGTCTTGCCAATTCCCGTGCTGGCCTGGGCCATCAGGCAGCGCCCGGTGCTCACGGCTTTGTACAAGGTTTCTGCCAGTTGCCGCTGGCCTTGACGAAACTGCGGGTAGGGAAAGCCCAGTGTCTGCAGCCCACGGTTTCGCTCGGCCAGGCGCCGTTCCTGGGCCTGGGCCCAGGCCACAAAGCGTTGGCACTGGGTTTCGAAGAAAGCGTGCAGCTCGCTGGCGTCGTAGTGTTGGCTGATCAGCGTCTGGCTGTCGTTGTCCACATCCAGGTACACCAGCGCCACCTCGATGGCCGGCAACTGTCGCGCCTGGCACATCAGCCAGGCGTAGACCTTGGCCTGGGCCCAATGCAACTGGCGGTGGTTGGCCGGCTGGCGCGCGAGGTCGCCACGGTGGGTCTTGATCTCTTCCAGCCGATTGGCGGCAGGGTCATAACCATCGGCGCGCCCACGCACCAGCAGGCCCGGATAGTGGCCTTCGAGGGCGACCTCGGCCTCGTACCCAGCGGCACGCCGCGCCACGACGCGGCGATGGCCTGCTATGCCCTCCTGCGCTGTGGGCGACGGCGTAAAGCGCAGGTCCAGGTCACCGGCCTTGGCGCTGAACTCGCAGAGCGCGCGCACCGCCACCCGGTAGCTCACGCGGTTTCGTCCCAGCGCACATGGCACACCGCTACGGGCAAGCCATGCTCGGCGCAGATGGCCAGCCAACGCAACTGGTTGTCTTGCAACCGATCACCCGGCCCCTTGACCTCGACCATGCGGTACTGGCCCTGCTCCGGCCAGAACTGAACCAGGTCCGGCATGCCTGCGCGGTTGTTGCGAATGTCCTGCAACAGGCGCAGGAAGCACTGCTTGAGGTGTGCAGGCGGCAGGCACGCCAGAGCTTGGGCAAGCAGGGCCTCGCTGAGCATCGGCCAAAACACGAAGGGCGATTGCAGGCCATGCTTGGCCGCATAGCAGTCGAGTATTGCCTGGCGATGGCTGCCGTCGTCGAGCCGACCCAGGCAGGCATCGAACTGCGCAGCGCGGCGCAACTGGAAATCGCTGTCGTGCAGGTCCTGGGGCGCCGCCTGGAAGGGGTTGAAGAATGCGCCGGGAACCGGGGCGAAAATCGCGTCCCAGCACAACAGGCCGAACAGGCTGTTGAACAGCGTATTCTCCACGTAGTGGACCTGCCCTCCCGCCTGCGCCAGGTGTTGCCGAACCGCCTCTTCCACACCCAGCGCAGCCTGCTCACGTGGCAGTTGCAGCTCGATCAGTTCAGGCACAGCGGCACGCCGCCGCCGCTGTACCGGCCCGCCCAGCTTGCGGGCCAGGCGCGGTAACATGCGCTGCAAGGCCTGCACTTCCAAGGCATTGGCAGGGGTTTCAGCCAGGTGCAGGGCCAGGGTATGGGCCTCTGCCCAGCGTTCGCTGCGCTCAAGCACACGCACCCGGCGAATACGGGCTTGCGCATGGCTGCTCTGGGCATACACCTCAAGCGCCAGTTCCCATTCGCCCGAGCGCTCGCATTGCTGCCCCAGGGCGAACAGCAGGCGCGCATGACGGCGGGCCAGCCAGGGGTTGTCGCTGCGCCACCCCGCCAGCGCGTCCAGGATCGACACCGGTGGCTCACCCCGTTCCAGACGCTCGGTACACTGATGCAACGCCATGGCCAGGTCGACCTCGATGCGCTGCTGCAGGGCCCGTGAGCCAGGGCTGAACGGCACCTGCTCGAAGCGCAGCAGGCCAAGGTCGGCAAGGACGAACTCCGACCAGTCCTGGTACAGGTTGCCAAAGAACAACAAGCGGATACGGTCGCATAACGGCTGCAGGCACCACTCTACGATTTGCACTGGGGCCTCGGCAAACCACTCGGATAACGGCCTGGGGGCCGGCGCCAGCGCCTGAAGTTGCTTGAACAGCTCGCCCTTGGCTAAACGAGGGCAGCTCAGTTGCTCGGCGAAACACCCGGCCAGCTCGTCCTTGCGCAGCAAGGCAAACAACTGCTCCAGGCTCAACTGAGCGGGCTCACGCACCCAGCCCAGCGCTTGCAGAGGCTGCAATGCGCGGTAGGTATCGCCGATTTCGGCATAGTCGAGGCGGTCGCTGCGAAACAGCTCACCCTTACGCATCACCATGCGCACCATCAACGCCTGGGCCGGTTGGGCAAGCGCTGCAAACGCATGGATGAAGGCAAGCTCCTGCGTATCCAGCAGGTCGGCGTAGCGTTGTTCGACCCACAGCAGGACCTGCCGAAAGTTATGCAGGTAGTACAGCGGGTCATCGACGGAATGGGCGATCACAAGACAAGTCGGGCGTAGAAATTAGACACTGTTTATACATACAGCCAACGACCACTGGCAAGCGCCACGCGTCGTAAACCGCTCAGAGCGTCAGAATCATTTCATGCCAGGCCATACCGCCGTGGTCCGAGGGCGAAGGCTTCACATACTGGTAGCCCATTTTTCGGTACAGCGCGACATGCTGTTCCTTGCACATCAGGTGGATGGTTTTCTTGCCCAGCGCCTTCATGCGCTCGACAAAGGCATTCATCAACAGCGTTGAGTAGCCCTTGCCCTGATGGGCCGGGTCTACCACTACCGACATGATCACAACGTTCTCGGCGGCCGGGTCATGGCCTACCAGTTCCTTGAACGCTTCATCGGCCATCACCACCTCATGGGCACAACCGCTGTTGATGAACCCGATCACCTCGCCGTCGACCTCCAGAATCAGAAAACCCTCGGGGTACTGGGCGATGCGCGTGGCGATCTTTTCAAGGGTTGCAGCCTCATCCCCCTCGTAGGCACCGATTTCGATCTGGTAGCAACGTTGGGCGTCCTGGGAGACGGGTTGACGCAAATGCGCGGTGCTCATGCCTGGGCTCCTGGAGATGAACAAAGCGGCCATGATAAGCCAATCACTGGCTACCTGCCCGGTCACTCCTTTCTCAGGTCCTTGATCAACGCCTTGTAGTGCTTGACTTGCTGTTGCACATAGGCCTGCAGTTCGTCACCCGTCAGCGCAAAGGGCAGCAGCCTACGCTCGGCACGCAGCCGGGCAAATTGATCCGAGGCCAGTTGCTGGTCAAACAGCGTTTTCCACCGTGCATAGTCCTCATCACTGACGTTGGGGCCCAGGTAATAGCCTCTGACAACTGGGCAGACGATATCGTAGCCCTGCTCCTTCGCGGTAGGAATGTCCTTGAGTTCACCGTCAAGCCGCTGTTCGGCAAGAACGGCAAGCAGCCTCATCTGACCTCGGCGTACATAGGGCATGGACTCAAATACATCGGTGCTGCTCACTTCGGTGTAACCACCCAGTAAGGCCGTAGCACTTTCACCCCCGCTCTCCAGAGCAATGTAGCGTAATTCAGCAATATCAATGCCCGCGGCTTTGGCGATAAGGGCTGCCTGTACCCAATCCTGTCCCCCTGCAGTTCCGCCAGAGCCGAACAGCACACGCCGAGGTTGTTTTTTCAGTGCTTTGACCAGGTCATCTAGGTTCTGGTAAGGGGAATCGCTTCTTACGGCAATAGCACCGTAACTTTTACCCACGGCGGCAACCCAGCGCACCGCACTTTCATCGAAGCGACCAAATTTCCCCTGGGCGATGTTGAGTAGTGACCCGCTCGACCACGCAATCAGTGTGTCAGGCTCTGCCGGCCGTTGAACGACGATCGTGTTGTAGGTCACCGCCCCAACCCCACCCGGCATGTAGCTGACCTGCATCGGCTCGTTGAATACCTTTGCCTCGGCCAAGGCGCTTTTTATCAGCTGGCATGTCAAGTCGCCTCCGCCCCCCGGTGAGCCAGGCACAATGCACTCCGGTGTCGCGGAATGCGCGTACTCATAGGGCGCCAACAACGAACAAGCGACCAGGCAGAAGCCGTGCATTAGAAACCTCATACCCGTTCCCTCACGCTTTCCAGCATTATGATTGTCGACACATTCTGGGCAGGGACTTTGCCGTTGTGCAAGAGCACGACGGTGAAGCGGCATCATGGCGGGCGATGAAAGTCTAAAAATCTTTTTTAAATCAGGAAATTACAAATTACATATATTTTCTGATCGAGTTCAGCGCAATCCAGGCGCTCATGCACCAAAAAAAGAATGTCGACAATCAACATGAAATTCTAACCAAAGTGCCGCTTTCGAAAGCTGAGCGAAAGGTTCGAGCAGTACAGTGAAACGGCTAGCACTCCACGTTGGGTCTGAAGCATTGCTTCACCTTGCAAGCGCATCTTTGCACCGCGCCATCAAATACCGGAACTCAGTGCATTCGCCAACTTGGACAACGCCTTATCCATTTCGTCTGCCTGGCCTCCCGCCCAGGTGAGGGCCAGATACTGTTGGAAATGTCCTTGCAAGCTGAAGCGGGCGCCCGTCAGAACCTGCAGGGCTGTTTCGCCCTCCACCGCGAGCAGGCGATCCACCTGGACGGGCTGTTGCAGGCGCACCCATACAACCTGGCCGCCGTCGGGCATGGCAAAGTCCACCTGCCTGCCCAGGCGCGTTGCAAGCTGCTGACAAAACAGCTCCATGCGCCGCTGCAGCAGCACGCGCAGCCGGCACAATTGTGCGTCGATTTCTCCCTTGGCGAACATCTGTGCCAATGCTTGCTGGCGCAAGGGTGGGAGGTGAAAGGCACGCAAGGCGAACGCTTCGGCCAATGCAGTGTGCCTGCTCAGCACATAAGCGTAGGGCGCTTCGGCACCCACCGCCGCCTCCAGCGAACCGAGCACGAGCAGCCTGCCCGGGTCAACCCAGTCACGCAAACGCGAAGCGGGGGGCGTGCTGAAACAGCGTTCGCTGTCCAGGTCGTTTTCCAGCAGCCACACGGGGTAGCCGGCCAACACTTCGGCAATCTGCTGTTGGTCCTCTGCCGTCATCAGCCGCCCCAGGGGCAGGCCGAGGCAAGACGGCATGATCATCATGCGCACCGACGTTTGCCGGAGCATCCTCGCCAGGCTGCCAAGGTCCGGGACCCCTTGAGTGTTCAACGGTAGCTCCTGTACCTGCATGCCCAGACGCTGCAATACCCCCAGCAACCGCCAACAGCACGGCGAGGCCACCAGCACTGTGCAGCCTTGCAGCGCCAATGCCGCGAATAGCGTTTCCAGCAACGCCTGCACGTCGTGCCCCAGGTGCACGTCCTCGGCCCGCCACGTTTGGCGCGACGAGCGCGTATAACGCTCTGCCAGGGCATTACGCAGGCGCGTACCCACCATGCTCTGCGGCGCAGGCGCCAGGTTTTTACGCTGACGCGCAAGGCGCCGCTCATGGGCAAATAGCGTGCGTTCAATCAAGAGCTGTGCCGACATCATTCGATCACCCAGGGGTGGTGCAGCCCCACGGGCCTGCACGAAATAGCCCGACTTGGGTACCGACAATACACGGCCTTCATGCTCCAGCAGGCCATAGGCAGCCTGCACGGTGGCCAGTGACACACGCAGGCGCCGGGACAAGGCCCGCAATGAAGGCAAACGCGTCTGCCCTCCCCGTTCTGCTTCGTCGATCAATGCTTGCAGATAGTGATACACCGTCTGATAGGCGAACTCACGCCCCATCCGCGTGCCCCTTGCAAGCGAGCGCTCCCGTCTCAGGCGCAGGCGCCAGCCATGCCAGGTGCACATCGCGCCTGGCCAGGTTGGCCAGCAGGCGCCGGGCGCTCCGGTGTAGCCGCCCGGCATAGATCGCGCGCAACTGCACAAGTGTCAGGCCACTGGTACTGACCAGCCAGTCCTTGACAGCTTCGGGGCATGGTTTGCCTTGCAAAGCGCGATGAAGATACGGCAATGCCACCAGCATGTCCCGATGGCAACACTGCAGGAAAAGCTCCAGGCCTTTGCCCTGGTCGGCAAATGGGCTGTGCAGCATGCAGGTCAGTTGAATCGGGTTGATGCCATAGGCGTTGGCGAATCGGACCTGCTGCGGGCTGTGCTGCATGCTGACGCCTTTGTGGCAAACCAAGTGCAAGGTTTGCCTGGGCGTTGCCTGCTTGCTGCACTGCGCGCGCAGCTCATGCAACTGGGCCAGGGCCAAGGGGTCGAGCAATGCTGCCAAGGGTAGGGTTTCCCGGGAGGGTTCGAAGCAGCCCATCATCTGGTCCAGCTCACCGTCGCCCAACAGCTGCGGCAGCAGGTCGTCCAGGGCTATGACTCTCAACGGGACCTGCGCAAGCGGCTCGCACCCTAACGTGCCCGGCTCATCAAGGGGGGAGCCGGCGACAGCATGCAACTGCCCCAATCGGTCGGCCAGGGTCGCCATGCAATGATGCAAAGTGGCCGAGCCCGCGTCTCCTGCAAGACGCAGGCCCCGTCGCGCCCAGGCCAGGTAGCGCCGCCGCTGGCGCAAAGGCATGGCTGTGACCAGCGCATCGGCCCACGGCTGGCCCTCCAGCGCCAGGCGCAAGGCCGCAGCCAGCTCCAACTGCACGCGGCTACCCAGCACGGCCTCCGGTCGCGCATCAACCAGATGGCCGAACAGCAGCATCGCATCCCGCGACAGGTTCCAGTGTTCGGCTGCCACGGCGGCCGGCCGGCTGAAAGGCGTTATCACCCCTGCTTCGAGCGTCTGCAACTGCACCCGCACATCATCATGCATGAACAAGGCGTTGAAACTCTGTTCGTGATGCTCGATCAGTGCACTGCTGACGCCCGGCACGCAGATCACCACGACACGTAGCTGAAACGTGACCGGCGCGCGCAACGCAATGCTCAACTGGGCAGCACGCAGAATCGCCAGCAAGCGGGCGCTGCGACGATCGCCACCCTGCATCACCAGCAGCCGGAAGGTCCCGATGTACTCAGGCCCTCCGGCGGCCACCAACAAGCGCTGGATCAGCAACTGCAAGGACGCACGCTGCGCCTGGGACATATGGCTCAACAAGCGCTCTAGCACCTGTTGGTAGATGTAGTGCATCGCCTGATCGTGAACAATACTCACGCGTCACCTCACAACTTCAGTCATTCACTGCACCCATGCGTCAGTCCGATCAGAAATGCAGAAAAGTAATATTAAGAAACTTCCCAGAAATTACGGGAAACACTGAAGTGGTTGATCACTGCCGCCGGTTCATTGAAAAAAAACGTTTCTGTCGGGTACCGCCCGGTGCCCTTAATCGCATACCACTAGGCTCAAGCCTCTCCATCGCACGCTCCCTGCGCCAACTATCATTACGCCATTATCAAGCGTTACCGAACGATTAAAAGATACAGATTCAGGTAAAAAAACCATTCAGCAGCGCTGCAACTTAAAATGCGCCCCCATCGCTTCAACTCAAAGCGGAAATAGTTTCAGAAAGTTAAACCAAACCCGTCTGACAAGTGTTAACCGCGCGGGAAATGTATTAAAACGACGTAGGAATATTCTTAATCGACGCACAAAAAAACCCGGGCTTCTGCCCGGGTCATTCGTCGTTCAAACGTTTTCAGCCTTGCGCCATATCCAGCACCACCCGGCCGCCGCACGGGCATTCATCCATGTAACGGTGGGCTTGCACCACTTGGTCGAACGGATAGACCTTGATGATCTGCGGTGTCAGCAACTGGTCGGCGGTAAACTGGTTGATATCGCGCAGGGCACGTTGCAGGGCAACCTGGTCCTGGCTGATGCCCAGCTCCGGTTTACCGGTGAAGTTGCCGATACAGTGCACATAGAACTGGATGTTCTTCTGGAACGCCGCACAGGCCGGGAAAGGCGTTTGGTTGCCACCTTGCAGGCCATAGAGCACCAGGCTGCCACGTGGGGCGAGCACATCGCCAAGCAGCGACATCTGCGGCCCACCCAGGCCGTCGAGCACCATGTCCACGCCGCGCCCGTCCGTGTACTTGCCGATCTGCATGAGCAAGTCCTGCTCTTCGGTGACGATCACCTTGTCGGCCCCCAGGCCCAGCAGGTACTCGCGCTGCTCCGGCGCCTTGGTGGCGGCGAACACTTTCAGCCCAAGGGCCTTGCCCAATTGCACGAACGCAGGCCCGGCACAGTGGCTGGCGTCGGTAACCAGTGCGGTCTGCCCCGCCTTGGCCCGGGCCAGGTCGACGTAGGCGAAATAGGCGATGAGCAACGGCGTGTAGTGCACGCTGGCTTCGATCGGCGTAAGGACAGCTGGGTAGCGGGTAATCGCGGTGCGTGGCAAAACGATCACGTCACCGTACACCGGGTGATCATTGGCGCTGGTGGCCGGGAAGCTCGCCACCCGGTCGCCCACCGCGATGTCGTCGACACCGTCGCCGACTGCAGTCACCACACCGGCCATTTCATGGCCGATCCCTGCCGGCAGGCGGGCCTGGGATGGAGCCAGGTTCTGCCGCCAAAGCACGTCGTACCAGCTCACGCCGATCGCTTCGACGCGAATCTGCACTTCGCCGACAGCAGGTGACGGTTCGGCCTGCTCCTCGCAACGGAGCACGTCGGCAGCGCCGAACTTGTGGAAACGGATCATGCGGGACATCGCATACCTCGCCTTTGTGAATCTCGTATTACCACGGACTTTATCCGGGCTTTTGCCGTTAGACCATCAGTGGCTATTAATAGTCGACATGCTTGTCATCGATTGGGCACCTCACATTCCTATGCATTGGCCCCCGGAAATCGGTGCAGGGTAACAGCCTTTGGCCTTAAGATTCACCCCTGCCCCACTTTAGGCGAAGCGCACCGATGAATCGAAACGACCTGCGTCGTGTAGACCTCAACCTACTGATCGTGTTCGAAACCCTGATGCACGAGCGTAGCGTGACCCGTGCCGCCGAGAAGCTGTTTCTCGGCCAGCCGGCGATCAGCGCCGCCCTGTCACGCCTGCGCAACCTCTTTGATGACCCATTGTTCGTGCGCACTGGCCGCAGCATGGAACCCTCCGCGCGCGCGCATGAGATCTTCGCCCTGCTCTCCCCGGCGCTGGACTCGATCTCCACTGCGGTCAGCCGCGCCGCTGAGTTCGACCCGGCCACCAGCAACGCGGTGTTCCGCATCGGCCTGTCGGACGACGCCGAGTTCGCCCTGCTGCCGCAACTGCTCAAGCGCATCCGTGCCGAAGCGCCCGGCATCGTGCTGGTGGTACGCCGCGTCAATTACCTGCTGATGCCGACCCTGCTGGCTTCGGGCGAGATCTCGGTGGGGGTGAGCTATACCAGCGAACTGCCCGCCAACGCCAAACGCAAGGTGCTGCGCCGCAGCATGCCCAAATTGCTGCGCGCCGACAGTGTGCCCGGTAGCATTACCCTCGACGACTTCTGTGCACGGCCACATGCACTGGTGTCGTTCGCCGGCGACCTTTCAGGGTTCATCGACGAAGCCCTGGAAGAAATCGGCCGCAAGCGGCATGTGGTGCTGGCCGTGCCGCAGTTCAACGGGCTGGGCAGCTTGCTGGCGGGCACCGACATCGTCGCCACGGTCCCGGACTACACCGCCGATTCGCTGACGGCCGCCGGCGGGTTGCGCGCCGAAGACCTGCCGATACCGGTGCGCAGTTTCGAACTGCACATGGCCTGGCGCGGCGCCCAGGACAACGATCCGGCGGAGCGGTGGTTACGGTCGCGGATACAGATGTTCTTCGGCGACCCTGAGAGTCTTTAGGCGACGCCGGGCAGGCTGTTTATCTTATTCCTACTGCCTTTCCACAAACTATCGAGCTCCATTCACTTCCAGTGGATTGCTACAGTGGGGGCACATCTGAGGGCATGTTTTGGATGGTTTGAAAAGGATGCCCCCAGCCTGAGGCCAAGCTGGCTATTGATGAAGATGCGTGGATTGAGGGAGATATGAACACTCGGCCCTGCCCCGTATCAATGGCCGAGCCGTAGTGAGCACACCACCCACCACGCTGGACAAATGTGTGCAAAAAATATGATGGCATAATGCCTCGATAACCGGCAAAATCCACACGCTCCCAACGGACTTGAAGGACCGGTTCCGATGACATGGCCTGTCACGCTGAAACTCGACAGCGCAGCCTACCCGCTCAGCGTGGTGCAACGCGCCGCTTATTCACTGGCCGACACCGTGGCAATCCATATCGGTATTGAAGCCAATCAAATTAGCCTCACGGCCCACCCCGCTGAAGCAAGGTTAACGCTTTCCCCGGAGCAGGCTCACTCACTGATCCTCCAGCACCTGAACGACTTCGCCCTACGCGACCATATCAACCGCGAAACAGCAGGGTTACGTGAAATCCTGGCCCGAGCCGCGCTCGCTAGATGTGGGATTTCCCAGTGACACTGATTGCGACAGACGCCAAGCACTACCGCTTGCTGCCTTTTCGATTCATGCGCATGAACACGGGACATGACCGTGACATCCTGCTCACCTCCGATACAGGTGAGTACATGCACGTGAACGACGCGCAATTACGAGCCCTCAGTTACTTCGACGTTCAAGCAAGTACGCCTTTTTACAAGGACCTGCTGGCCCGCCACTTCATCTATGAACCAGGCCGCCACGACCCATTCCCGGAAATGGCCGCGCAATATCGCAGCCGCAAGGACTTCCTCTTCCAGGGCCCTGCACTGCACTTGTTCGTGGTTACATTGCGCTGCAACCACACCTGTCAGTACTGCCAGGTGTCGCGGGCCCCTCTGGGAGGATCCGACCACGATCTGTCGGAAACGGATGCACAGGCGGCGGTCGATCGCCTGTTCGAATCGAACGCTCCCGCCCTGACGGTGGAGTTTCAGGGTGGCGAGCCGCTTCTAGCCTTCGAGCGCGTCCGCCAGATTGTCGAATGGGTCGTTGAACGGAACGTGGTCGAACAACGGGATATCCAGTTCGTCATCACCACCACGCTGCACCACCTGACGGAGGAAATACTCGACTTCGCAGAACAAAATCGCATCCAGTTTTCGACCTCGCTCGATGGGCCGGCGTCCTTGCACAATGCCAACCGCCCTACCCCGTCACGAGACTCCTACGAACGCACTGTAAAAGGCATCCAGTGGGTCCGTGAGCGCCTTGGTCATGATGCAGTTTCCGCGTTGACCACGCTGACTTCAAGAAGCCTCGGACAACCTGAAGCGATCATCGATGAGTATGTTAGCCAGGGCTTCTCCAGCATTTCGCTTCGGCCTCTGAGCCCTTATGGGTTTGCCACCAAGAGTGCCCATCGACTTGATTATCCTATTGAGCGATACCTGGCCTTCTACAAGAAGGCACTGGCCTATTTACTGCATATCAACCAACAGGGCGTATACCTCTCAGAGAGTTATACAAGCCTGTTGCTGAAGAATATCCTGACACCCTTCTCCTCTGGCTATGTAGACCTGCGCTCCCCTGCTGGCGCAGGCACTGCGGCGCTGGTTTACAACTATGACGGTTACGTCTATCCCTCGGACGAAGCCCGAATGTTGCTGGAGATGGGTGAAGACGGCTTGAAGCTCGGCACCGTGCAGCAACCCTTGTCTGAATTACTCGCATCGCCCGTCATGAATGCGTTGCTCGCCAGTGGTGTAGCAGAAGCGCTGCCGGGCTGCTCCGACTGCGCACTTGTCCCGTACTGTGGCGCTGACCCCATCGAACACTATGCCCGCCAAGCTGACCCAATCGGACACCGAGTGTTCAGCAGCTTCTGCAAGAAGAACATGGGGCTGCTGAAGCATCTTTTCGGCCTGCTTTGCGATGGCGACGACAACGTGCAGAGGGTGCTGCTGTCTTGGTTGAACAGGCGCTCTTACAACGATGTCCGGTTCCCGGGTTACGGGGCTGATGGCGATGCTGCGCAAAGATACTCACTTCGAAATCTATCACCTGAATGAGCCGAAACTGCTAAAGGTCATCACTCTGGATGAGTTCATCGAACAAGGCCTGGCTGTTTGTGCCGGAAGCGCTGAGTTCGATGACCTGCTGCTTTGGCTGCCAAACGAAGAACGGCTACAGAGCCCGCATCTGCTCTCATTACCAGTCGGTGGCTTCCTGATCCCGGAGCCATTGATCGGCGACTTCGACAGCGCGCGGCCACACCTGCACTCCCCCAAAGATGCGGGTGTCGTGCAGCCCGGCGATGTCATTGCCATTACACCAGGCAACGCTTTGGTGCGTGTGCTTTATCGACGAGGCTCAGACAGCAACCTGCTGTTCATGACCGATCGTTGCAACAGCCTCTGTCTGATGTGCTCGCAGCCGCCCAAAGATCTCGATGATCGTTGGCACATCGAGGAGAACCTACGGCTGATCGACCTAATGGACCCGGGCGAGGAAAATCTGGGAATCAGCGGCGGAGAACCAACGCTTTATCGCGACGGCCTGCTCGAAATCCTGGCCAAGTGCAAAGCCGTTTTGCCGCAGAAATCAATTCATGTGCTCAGCAACGGGCGTCTGTTCCAGAACCCGAGCTGGATCGCAGCGCTCTCTGCCATCGCCCACCCTCAGTTGAGCTGGGGCATCCCGCTGTATGCCGACAATGCCGAAGACCATGACCATGTGGTGCAGGCTCCAGGCGCGTTCAGCGAAACCCTGCAAGGTCTTTACAACCTGGCGCGCGCTAACCAGATCATCGAAATTCGCGTTGTGCTCAATCGTCTGACCACACCACGCTTGCCAGAGCTCGCCCACTATGTATTCAGAAACCTGCCCTTCGTGCGGCATGTTGCGCTGATGGGTATCGAAAGTACCGGCCTGGCCAGGAAGAACTACGAAGAACTGTGGATTGACCCGCTGGACTATCAGGAGTCGTTGAGCCAGGCCGTGTATTTCCTGTTCAACCGCGGAGTGCCGGTTTCGATCTACAACTTGCCCCTGTGCCTGATCCCCGCCCACCTCTCGCGTTTCACCCGCCAGAGCATCTCGGACTGGAAGAACCTGTTCATCGATACCTGCCAGCAATGCGCTGCCGTCAAACATTGCTCTGGCTTCTTCAAATCCCACACCGACCGCTGGCAGAGCCGCGGCGTAAAACTACTATCGACCGAGGCCTATAGCGCCTATGCAAGGAGTGCACAGTGAAATTGCTCGACCGCTGGAAAGTCCTGATCAGTGGGATCAGCTTGCTGCCAATGGCAGGTACCACCCTGGCACAGGCGGGCCATCTGTCGCTCGCCGATGCGAACTGGCAACCCAACGACAAGTTACAGCCCCCAGTATTTGCCGATACGCTCAATGCGCCAGACACCGTCAACATCTATGCGGCACATCGCTCGCACAGTTCACACCGGTCCCACAGCTCGCACAGTTCTCACTACAGCGGCTCGGGTGGCTATAGCGCACCTCGCTACTACAGCCCACCCGCTACCAGTACCCGAAGCTACAGCGCGCCGAGTGCTTCGAGTAGCACATCAAGCAGCAACAGCCTTTATCAGTCGTCTGGCACTACCAGCGGGACAAGTTCGAGCACTTCAAAGAGCCGCGCGACCAATGAGCAGAAAAGCAACCTGGTCACCCGTGTGCAGACCGCGCTGATGGTGCGCCAGTATTACCAAGGCAGGATTGATGGGGTTATGGGCAAGGCGACACGTGGTGCGTTGATGGCCTTTCAGATGGACAGTGGGCTGACAGTGAATGGCCGGATGGATACACCATCGCTGAATGCGTTAGGTATCAAGATTCCATAAGTCGCTTCAGGTTAAAGCTAGTGTCCGTCCAGCAACGAACTGATTATCCCATGATGACAGCCGGCTTTCTCACATTGCACTTCTATATCCCATCGTGGCTGCTTGTAGTGGCAATACTCCTTGGTCTGGCAGCAATGCTGATCACATTCATTGCTATGATCAGCCTGCCATTTGAAGCAGCCTGGCAACATATGACTCGCTTAGCCGCCCTCGGCTTTCAAGCTAAATAAAATCAATCGCGCAGTATTGTCTGGCATTCAGAAGCTGCTTAGCTAGTTCTATAGGTATTTGTTTCCCATCACGGGAACTTAGCAAGCGCTTGGCCTGGCCTGGGTAGTTAAAGGCCCTACGACTCCCTTTCGTAGCCGGACGTCTACTCCCTGCCGTACTCATCGATAGCAATTAGGTTATTGCACAGCCGGAGAATCACCAACAACAAGAATCCATAGCTCACCACGTCGTTGTTCAGGCAGCTAAATTCAATATCAGTGCACCCTGAACGCCAATGGCTGGACGCACAAATCCGAACATATCGATGCGAATCGCTATTCTAAATTCACCAAATCCCATATATGGAGAACAGATGGCCACGGGAGCAAATACCAATCCAACCTTCGACAAGGTCTTCAAACGAAATGTAAAACGCGTCCTCATACATTGGACGCCTTTTACCGTCACCCTGGTATTCTTGGGCACTTTCATCGGAAGCCTCAGTCTGTACATTTATGGCCGTGCCATTGGGAGGCCCGACCTGTTCATGGCTTCACTGGATGCCAAGGCGTCCTTGGCTGTTTGGGTGATCATGGTCACCGCACTGATGTTCACTCAAATGCTCGTACTCATGGGATCTTCATGGTTCTATGGAACGGCCGTGTCGCTGTTCACCAAAGTGCGCTGGCATATTCGGAGCGTCGCACTGCGACTGTTGATTCCTCAAACTGTAGGCTACGCAGTATTGATTTGGTTAGGTTTCTACCAACATGAGCATGTCGGGCCGTTACTCGCTTTTGGTAGCATATCGGTTGCAACCCTACTGGCCTACGGAGCGCTGTATCTCTCCAAGCCGTTTCGACGCCTTGTTGCGCATGCCGCTCCGAGTCGACGCCGGAGCGCGCATTACGGACTAATTGTATTCACCGGATTCGTTTTGGTGTTGTCGGTTTGGGTTAGCCTGCTTTCAATTCTTCTAATACTTAATACATATGTGGGCAGCAACACTAAGCAAGCGGCTCACTTCATGGCTAGCTTTTCGCTATTCACACTATTAATAACTTTGATACCGGCATTTTTATATTTCATCGTCAGGGGCAACATTTACAAAAAATCCGTAACAGTTACCATAGCTACATTTATTGTTTTTCTCGTTTTTTTAGTCACGGCACCGGGGGCGGTGTCGAGCATCACTTACGCGGTTGCGGAAAGCTTGGACATGCGCCAACACTACTCAACCCGTTTCGTCCTTGACGACGCAGTGACACTGGCTGATGTGGATCCGATCCAATGGCAAAGTCATCTTCGCTCCGATGGCAAGGTGCAGGTCTGGGCGTTCCAGATGTTTGCATTCGGGGATCTATTGCTGCTTTGCCCAACGTCATTGATGACCACAAAGCTGCATGAGCTACCGGCTTTCACTCCACTTTGCATCTTCACGCGTAGTAGTCAAGTGAAGCGGTTACCGCCAAAATTGTTGCTGGGCAAGACCACGGAACATCATGCTGGGCACACCGCGTGGCGTCAGATGGCGAATTGTTTGATGCAAGGGAGAAAAGATCTAAACCATACGCAACATCGGAGTGACGGTGAAGAAGTTCTGACGGGGACCACGTGTCCACTGTAAATCGCTGACTTAGGTTACTCGGCGTCGCCCCCCTTACAGCCGGCAACCAGCAAAAGCGTTTGCAGAGCTGGTCCGGCTTTCCGGCGCTGCGTACCTGGCCAAACGGATAGCAAGCACGGGTGCACACAGCCTCGGTCGATAGCCGAGCGTTATCTCGATCGACTCCATAAACACGCAGCATTGCCCTTCTTCCAACCATCTCGCCACGGAGATACTCTGAGGTCCGACGGGTGCCCCGGCGAGAGGTGTCAGAAATCACCACTCTCGACTCACGAATCGTACTGGGGGGTACTGAGGGGTATTTCTGAGGGTACATTTCGGCCCAACTGGAAATACCGCCGTTGAGCCATAGCAAAATGTCCTTCGGCGACCCGGATAGCCTCTAATAAATAGCGAGCGCTGTCGGAACATCTTGACTGCTAGTGATCACGTATCACCGAGCCCGGCAATATGCGGCCCAATCCGACTCAATGCTTGCGCTTGCCCTCTCCACGCGCGGTTTTCTGCGCCGTCGAATCCTGCGTGGTACCGGTTGAGCCATCCGGGCGCCGGGCATCGTTGTCCCGTTCCTGCTCACCCGTAGTCTTGGCCTGTTCCACTGCCTTGTCCTTCTCTGATGTAGACATGCCCGCTCCTATCCCTTGCTGTGTTCAGGTGATGATGGCCCCGTGCCGCGTTTGATGCCACGCGGCCCAAAGACACCCCAGATCGCCAGGCCGACGATGGGCAGCGCCAACAGCAACAGCGCCCACATCACCTTCGTTGCCTCAGCCTTGTCGCTGCGGGATACGCTGACGATGGCCCACAGGTCGACCAGAAGAATGACCACCGCTACGGCGATCCAGAAATACGTCACAGGCTCGGTCATGAGCGCCTCTCCTCTTTGCCGTGAACAGGCCGCGCCGCCTTGGCGAACATCACAGCCCCTACTAGAGTGAAGCCATCGCACCTGGCAAAGTTCAGGCAGGTTTACTCGGCCATGATGAGCGGACGCCGTTGGCAATGAACCAACGCCGCAGTCAGCACGTCCACCGCAACACCGTCTGCGAGGATTGCGCAATGGCTACGGATCCCGTGCTCGAGACACTTGATTACCTCAAGTCGCACAAGTTGGTACTCACCACCGCCGAATCCTGCACAGCCGGCGCGATGGTCGCCCTGCTGGCGGCATTGCCGGGCACCGGTGAAGTACTGGAGAGCGGCTATGTGGTGTATTCCCCCAGCGCCAAGAAACGGCTGCTAGGGGTCAGTCCGCAAACCATCGAACGCTACGGGCTGACCAGCGAGGCGGTCGCCTGGGAGATGGCATTGGGTGCATTGAAGGACAGCGACGCCAGCGTCGCTATTGCCAGTACGGGCATCACGGGGCCCGAACCGCAGGAGGGTATCGCACCCGGCACGCTGTGCTTCGCCTGGGCATTTGCCGGCGAACCCTTGGCGGTGTTTACCCGCAGCCAACGGTTCTTCGGTGGCCGTGCAGACATCATGCGCCAAGGAGCGCTCTATGGGCTGTCGCGCCTGGCGCACTATCACCAGCGCTGGCTACGCGGTGAGCGCGCCTGACGGAGAAGGCCGGTTAGCGTTATTGGGTCCGCTACACAGCTAATCGCCGTCTAGGGGAAGGCCCGACAACAGCTTGGGTTACCGAAAGACGGGCACGGTGACGGGCGCGCTTGCGTGTTCCAGGTGGTCACGCAACCGAGCACCGATTTCAGCAATTTTTGCTTCTCCGGCCCGCAAGGCCTGCGCAGTGGTGTGCACCGAGTAGTTTCCCAGTACCAAGTCATGGGGATGGGGCGCTGCTGAACCCATCACGAATACCGTGTCGCCATGCATCGCCGTCAGCGTCACAGCCCCACTGCCCTGTTCGAAGACGGCCATTTCGCCCGCCATGACCAGGCCAGGTGTGGCGAGCTGGCCCCGGCTGACACTGAGCCACAAAGTCTCCTGCCCCTCGGGCGGGACATAGGTCCAGGACTCACCGCCCTGCAGTGTAACCAACAGGTAATTCACTCCCGCCGGTGCGCGTACCGGGCTTTGCACACCTTGGTAAGACCCAAGAATCACCCGCGCCGGTCCCACTTCAGGCACCCTGTCCGCCTCGAGGTACTGACTATCGACACTCGCGTTTTCCAGTGCCGGTGGGAGCGCAATCCAAAGCTGAAAGCCTTGGATACGCTTCGAAGTGCCTACGGACATCTCTTTCCCGTGCCAGACCCCGCCGCCCGCCCGCATCCACTCAACACCGCCATAATCAAGCGTCCCCGTGCCTGCTTCAGGCACCTCGAAGCGCAAGTTACCTTCGGTAATCACAGTGATGGTGGCGATCCCTGAATGCGGATGCATAGGCATACCGTGAATGAAGGAACTCTCACCTTCGAACAGGTCAAGGAACACAAATGGCTTGACCAGATGCCCCAGGTCCGAAGGGCTCATCAGCCGGACGATCGGGCCGTGCCCGCTGCCGGTAGTGCGGTAGCTGATTGCGCGGTGGGTCACAGGTTCGTGTGTAGCACGCATAGGTTGTTGGACAGTCATGATGATGCTCCTGAGCGTATCAACGACGGCGAGCGTCGAGGCTGAACCGACCGGCACCGAAGGCCACAACCTGCAAGAGGCCACCGGCCATCGCAAGGTTCTTGAAGAAGTGGATGAACTGGTTCTGATCACCCAGCGCATGGTGGAACGCCAGTGCGGTGACCACGCTGAACAGCGCCAGCCCTGCAGCGACGATTCGGGCGCGATAACCCGCGATCAGCGCCAGGCCACCCCCCACTTCAACAATGATCGCCACCACCAGCGCCACCTGGGGAAGCGGAAGCCCGACAGCGCTGATGTAACCGACCATCATGGCGGGCGCGGCCAGTTTCGAAACGCCCGAGAGAATGAAGATGGCGCTGAGCAACAGACGGCCGGCCAACGCGGCCGTGGCTTGAGTCACGTCGCCACGATGGTGCTCGATGTGATCCGAATGAGTGATGCTTTGAGAGGCTGACATGCGGCTTTTCCTTCACAGGTAAGCGGTTCGACCTGAACCGCTGTGGTGACGAAATGGTGCGCCTCGTCAGCTAATCTGAATAGCGGGTTAATTTAGAACATTATGTTCGATTAAATCGGCAAGCTATCCTGGCTCCCCCCGACGCTTGAGGACGTACAATGCTTTCAGATCCTGGAACACCGACACTCGACCAACTGCGCGTGTTTCTGACGGTCGTGGAAGTCGGTAGTTTTGCAGCCGCCGCCAGAAAACTTCATCGCGCCACCTCTGTCATCAGCTATTCCATCACCAACCTGGAAATGCAGCTCGGCGTGTCGTTATTCGACCGCCACACAACGCGTAAACCGCAGCTTACGGATGCGGGGCGTACCGTACTGGCCGAAGCCAGAACCATCGCCAACGGTATTGACGGCCTGCGAGCCAAGGTCAAAGGGTTGCTGCAGGGGCTCGAGGCTGAAGTGCATGTTGTACTGGATGTCATGCTTCCGGCCGAGCGGGTTGTGGACGCACTCAAATCCTTTCGCGAGGCATTCCCCACGGTTTCCCTTCACCTGCACATGGAAGCGCTCGGGGCTGTCACCGATCGCGTGATCAACCGCGGCGCGATCATCGGCGTAAGCGGCCCATTGCATGAGGGCATCAACGGGATCGAAAGAATTGCCATCGGCAGCGTCGAGTTGATTCCGGTAGCGGCGCCCAATCATCCGCTGGCGTCAAGCGACGCCAATGTTCCAGGTGCCGGGCGTGAACACATTCAACTGGTGCTGTCTGATCGCTCGCGCCTGACCCAAGACAAGGATTTCGCTGTGCTCAGTAATCGCACCTGGCGGCTGGCGGACCTGGGCGCCAAACATATGTTGCTGCGAGAAGGCATCGGCTGGGGAAACATGCCGGCTCCGATGGTCCAGGAAGACCTGCAAAGCGGCCGCCTCGTTCAATTGAACATTCCTGAATACCAAAGCGCAGCGTACGCCTTCGACGTGATCTACCGCACGGATCTCCCGCCCGGCCCTGCCGCGCAATGGTTGATCGAGCGCTTCGTTCAACAACGCGGCAGCACTGGGGCCAGCACGTCAGTGTGAGCGTCCACGATTGCCAGGCATCAGGCAGAGCGTTTTCCTGCACAAACGCGGAAAAACCGCTGAAAACGAGCAAGGCAGTGCAGCAATGTGCGCGTTATCCCACTGACCGCGGCAGTACGATGGGCTGGGCCACGCACGCCATCAAACCGGCGTGTCGTCGGCCCTGCATGTCCTTTTCTGCCAATAACAATTATCTGGAGATACAAGCATGACCAGACGCCTTCTGGCTGGCTGCATTGCACTGATGGCAATGACCCTATTTTCCAACACCCAGGCCCGCCCCCTGGCAGAGATCGAAAAGAGCGGGCAACTGATCATTGGCACCTATGGCAACTTCAAACCGTTCACCTATTTTGAAGATGGGCACTTTGTTGGTTTTGAAGTGGATATCGGCAACGAGATCGCTACACGCCTGAAGTTGAAACCTGAGTGGAAACCTATGGAGTTCGACTCTCTGCTTACCGGCCTCGCACAAGACCGCTGGGACATGGTAACGGCCTCGTTCGGGATTACCGACGAGCGCGCCAAGGCTGTGCTGTTCACCGCCCCTCATTACTGCACCGGCGGCGCGATCGTTTCGACCAGGCCCGAGGTCAAGACAGCCCAGGATCTGAATGGCAAGAAAGTTTCAGTCCAGACCGGATCGACTTACTTCATGGCACTGCAGAACGTACCCGGGGTGCAAGTGCGCAACATGTCTTCCGACAATGCACGTAATGCACTGCTCTCAGGAAAAGTCGACGCCTGGGTGACAGACAAATTCGTTGCATTGATGATGCAGCAAAAAGCCGCAGCATCGGCGGGCGCGATTCGCCCCGTTTATATCGGTGACCTGCTGTTCAGCGAACGCGTGGCAACAGCGATGAAGAAAGACAACACAGCCCTCGCCGCCCGCTACAACCAGGTACTGGACGACATGCTCAAGGACGGCACCTACGAGGCCATTTCCAGAAAATGGTTCAATGAGGATGTTCGCTGCAAGTAACCCTTGTCACCTGGGCTCTCCTGCGCGCAGAGCCTGCAAAACACTACCGCGCAGGTCGCCTTCGAACAGTGTGCTTTTTTTGCAGGAAACCTGCGCCTCTACCCGGTAGTAATGCAATTTAACGGCACGTGGGATGTTTAAACTTCCTGGGCTGGGGTGACAACCGTATCGCTCACTCGCCAGCTTTCTTGAATAACTAGCGCCCCTCCGGGCGTTATGAAAAATCATATTTACTCAACTTCCCGTGCAGGTTGCATAACCACAATACTGTGTCGGGCATTACTGCAAGCAGGAGTACGGGATGATCACCCTTCCCTTCAGCAAAGACGAGTACGCCACGCGTTTGTTTCAGGTCAGGCAACAGATGCAACGCCAGGGCCTGGATCTTCTGCTCATCAGCGATGTAGCCAACCAGCACTACCTGACTGCCTACGATGGCTGGTCGTTCTACGCCCCTCAGGTGGTCATCGTGCCAATGGAAGGTGAACCGATCTGGGTAGGCCGTTCCATCGATGTCGCCGGTGGGCGCCTGACTGTGTGGATGTCGCCGGAGCAAGTCGTGGGGTATCCGGAAACCTATATCCAGATGCCAGACCGCCACCCCATCGACTGGATTGCGGGTTACCTCAAGGAAAAGGGGTGGGGCAAGGCGCACATCGGCGTTGAGCTGGACGCCTACTATTACACCGCAAAAACCCATCAACGCCTTATTGCAGGTCTGCCGGGGGCGCGCTTTACCGACGCCAGCCTGCTGGTCTCATGGATTCGCGCCATCAAATCACCCACTGAGCTGAGCTACCTGCGCAATGGCGCCAAGCTCGCCCAGGCGGCAGTCGAATGCGCATTCGAGGTCATCGCGCCGGGTGTACGTGAGTGTGATGCCGTAGGGAAAATCCAGGCAGTGCAAGTGGGTGGTTCTCCCGATTTCGCCGGTGACTTCCCGGGGATTCCGCCGATCATCCTGGCCGGGGAAAAAGCCGCAGCGCCGCACATCATGTGGAGCGACCGCAAATACCAACCCGGCGAGACAGTGGCGATCGAGCTCGCCGGTGCTTGCCGCCATTACACCGCCTGCCTGGCGCGCACCCTGCAACTGGGCAACAAGCCACAGAACGTTGCCGACGTTGAACAGGCCCTGCTCGAAGGCATGGACGCCGTACTGGATGCCGCCCGCCCTGGCGCATTGGGGCACGACGTGGCGGCTGCATGGCAGGATGTGATCGGCCGTTACGGCATCACCAAGACGTCCCGTATTGGCTATTCCGTCGGTCTGGGCTTCTCGCCGGATTGGGGTGAGCACACGATCTCGTTCCGCCAAGGCGACCAGACCGTGCTCACACCTGGGCACGTGGTGCATACCATGATCAGCATGTGGATGGATGGCTGGGGCATCGAACTCAGCGAAACGATCGTGATCACCGACAAGGGCTGCGACACCCTCTCGACCTTGCCACGGCAGATCCACGTGAAAGCCTGACCCGCCCCAACCGGCCTGCGCAAATTCGCCTGTGCAGGCCGCTTGGCACTGCCCCGACATTGCTATCCAGGAAACGCCATGAAACCAAGCCCGATCAAGCCTACCGTCGACTTCGAGCGCGACGGCGTTCAACACGGCTTCTTGAAGTTGCCCTACTCGCGGGACGATTCTGCCTGGGGGTCGATCATGATCCCGGTGACCGTGGTCAAACAGGGTTCAGGGCCCACCGTGCTGCTGACCGGCGGCAATCATGGTGATGAATACGAAGGCCCGGTTGCGCTCACCAAACTCGCTTCCACGCTAAACGCCGAAGACGTTCAGGGGCGGGTCATCATCATCCCGTTCATGAATTACCCTGCGTTCAAGGCCGGCACGCGTACTTCACCCATTGACCACGGCAACCTCAACCGCACGTTCCCGGGCAAGCCCGACGGCACCGTGACGCAGAAGATCGCCGATTACATTCAGCGCTTCATCCTGCCAATGGCCGATTATGTCCTGGACATCCACTCGGGTGGCAAGACCCTGGACTTCGTCCCGTTTTCTGCGGTGCACATCCTTGCCGACAAAGCTCAACAACACCGTGCCGAACAGGCCATGCGGGCCTTTGCCGCCCCCTTCAGCATGATGATGCTGGAGATCGACAGCGTGGGCATGTTCGATACGGCAGCCGAAGAGGCCGGCAAGGTCTTTGTGACCACTGAGCTGGGCGGAGGCGGCTCAAGCACTGCGACCACCATCGAGATCGCCGAGCGCGGTGTCAGGAACTTCCTTATTCACGCAGGTGTGACTGCTGGTGAACTGGGGCCTGGTGAGGCGTGCATCATGCTGGACATGCCCGATGGCGACTGCTTCATCACCAGCGAACATGCTGGCCTGATCGAGCTCTGCTTCAACCTGGGCGATTCGGTCCGTGCAGGTGACGTGGTGGCGCGGGTCTATGACGCTACCCGCACAGGAGCCCCTCCCGTCGAGTACCTGGCCAAACGTGACGGGCTGCTGGCCTGCCGCCATTTCCCCGGCCTGGTTCAATGCGGCGACACCCTCGCAGTGCTCGGCGTCGTCGTTTAACCCCGGCTGATGCTGTGCCGGCCTTCGACCTCTGCGTGTCGAGGCCGCCACAGCCCCCCTGGCACAGTACAACCCTCCCCCGTCGCGATCCTGCGCCTCCCACCTTCCAATTGCAGTTATCCCGCATTTGCCACGCGATCAACGCACGCTAACGCTCGGCAATATACGGATACTAGCTTCACGCCCCGCCACTTTTGACACGGATTCGTCGCAAGAACGACCGTGGGGCGCACCACACGAAAATGCAGCACCTCTTCTATCTCTGCCTAACAATAATTTTACCTGGAGATACATGATGCGAATGGCAATGTTCGGCATGCTCGCAGTGTTCGCAGCGACGGCGACTACCCTGGTACACGCTCGCCCCCTCGATGAAATCGAGAGAAGTGGCAAGATCATTATCGGTACCGACGGTACCTTTCCACCCTTCCAGTACTTTGAAGACGGTCAGTTGGTCGGCTTTGAAGTAGACCTCGGGAACGAAGTCGCCAAGCGCCTCAAGCTTGTTCCCGAATGGAAACCCATCGCTTTCGACACGCTCCTCGCAGGGCTGACCCAGGACCGCTGGGACATTGTGATCGCGGCGCTGGCCGCGACCAGCGAACGCGCCAAGGTCGTGAATTTCACCCAGCCCAATTTCTGCACCGGCGCGGTCATCGTGGCGACCACCCCCAAAATCAGACACAAGGACGACCTGGCCGGCAAGACTGTTTCAGTGCAGACCGGCTCGACCTATTTCGCGGCGGTGCAGAAGGTCCCGGGCATCAAGCAGATCCGCAACATCTCCTCTGACAATGACGCCCGCAACGCGATGCTGTCCGGGCGATCGGACGCGTGGGTGAGCGACAAGTTCGTGGCCAGGACCGCGCAGCACAAACTCGGCGAGAGCGGCAAGCAGCTCTACATTGGCGACATGCTTTTTGAGGAGAAAAGCGCGACTGCAGTGAACAAGAACAACAGCCTATTGCTGGCCAAATACAACAGCGTCCTCGCTGAGATGCGAAGTGATGGCACCTACGATGCCATCTCGAAAAAATGGTTTGGCGAAGACATCAGTTGCACATCGCCTGCCTCCTGAGGGCTGGCAGTCTTCATGTTTGACCGCTCAATTCGTTCAAAGCGCTCCTTCAAGCGCTTGTCAGAGGTGCATCATGACTTCCAGTGTCAAGCCGATACCCCGCAGTACTCCCCGCCCCACACTGAACGCCCCCCTAATCAAAACCGCCGTTGCCATCTGCCTGACCGTGGCTTTTGTGTTTGGCATGGGGCTCATCCTCGAACACGCGCCTGAACCCATCGGTTCCAATGCGTCGCAGATCGCGCAGGCCGCATTGGTGACGGTGCAGCTGACGCTCCTTGCCGGCATACTGGGCGTGGTGATCGGCACCTTGGCCGCGCTGGGAAAGGCCTCGTCGATTGCGCCCCTCAGATGGTTGTGCTCAGCCTACATCTGGGTCGCTCGCGGCACGCCTCTGCTGCTGCAGATTCTGTTCACCTTCTTCGCCCTGCCTGTACTGCTGCCCTCATTGGAGTTCAGTGATTTCACCTCCGCGACCATTGCCCTGGCGTTCAACGTTGGCGCCTACAACGCCGAAGCCATTCGCTCGGGCCTGCTCTCGGTGCCCAAAGGCCAGATCGAGGCGGCCGACGCCCTGGGCCTGTCGAAAACCACCCTGTTCTTTTCGGTGGTGTTCCCCCAGGCGCTGCGCATCAGCCTGCCGCCGCTGGTGAATAACGGCGTCTCCCTGCTCAAGGACTCCTCCCTGGCCTATGCCATCGGTGTGGTCGAACTCTCCAATGCCGCCAGCCGAATCCAGTCGGCAACGTTCGAGCCAGTGCCGGTTTTGCTGACGTCCGCCGCCATCTACCTGATCCTCACCACCAGCATGACGCAAGTCACCAACGCCCTTGAACAGCACCTGAGCTTCGAGAGGAAATGACCATGTCGACCAACAGCACACAACAGGCACTGATCAGGGTAGACAGGGTCTGCAAAAGTTATGGTGCAGCCAACGTTCTCAAAGGTGTGAGCGTTGAATTCAAACCCGGAGAAGTGGTGGCGATTCTGGGTGCGTCCGGGTCTGGCAAGTCGACGTTCCTGCGGTTGCTGAACAGGCTGGAGCGCCATGAGCAGGGCACGATCGTGATCGACGGCATCGAAGTGATCGACAAACCTGCGAACCTTGCAACGCTGCGCCGCGAAGTCGGCATGGTCTTCCAAAGCTTCAACCTGTTCCCGCACATGACCGTGCTGGAAAACATCTGCCTGGCACCGCGCAAGGTCAAAGGCCTGAGCAAGGCCCAGGCGCAACAGAACGCCGAGAAACTGCTCAAGCGGGTGGGCATGGGCGACCATGCCCACAAGCACCCATCCATGCTTTCCGGCGGCCAACAGCAACGGGTGGCGATCGCCCGCGCGCTGGCTATGGAGCCACGCATCCTGCTGTTCGATGAGCCGACTTCGGCACTGGACCCGGAAATGGTCAGCGAAGTGCTGGATGTCATGAAGACCCTGGCGGCCAGCGGTATGACCATGCTGATCGTCACTCACGAGATGGGGTTTGCCAGTGAGGTTGCCGACCGGATCATCTTCTTCAGCCAAGGCAAGATCGAAGAAGACCTGCCTCCAAAAGACTTCTTCGGCACCTGCAGCAACCCCAAGGTGAAGTCGTTCCTCGGCAAGGTATTACAACCCTCTGTCGCCGGCTGATCACCGTGCGGGGCCACATTGTGGCCCCGCGTCACGTCCCCCCTCCAAAAGCCTGCCACCGCACCGAAAACAGGCCTCCTGCGTCATCGTTCCCGTTCACGCAGCAATCCGGCACGGCGCGAGGATCATTGCAGCTTGAATGCGCTGACCTGGTGTTTAACGCCGTATCCCGCCCACGTGCGCTTCATAGAATTGTCCTGCAAGCAAACACCGCAATCCTTCGCTGAGGCAAACAACATGAACAACCGCGCCACGGCAGCTCTGAAGAAGCTGCGCCGCCCTGATCTACTCGAAACCCGGGCCTACATCGATGGGCAATGGGTAAATGGCGAAGGACGTTTGGCCGTTACAGACCCCGCTACCGACGAAGTCATCGCTCAGGTCGCTCATTGTGACGAGCAATGGATCGACCGCGCCGTGGAGTCGGCCAACGCAGCCTTCATCAGCTGGCGTGCCCTGCTCCCTGCGCAGCGTGGCGCCCTCCTGCGCAAGTGGGCAGCGCTGACCCGGGAACATCGTGAGGACCTAGCAACGCTCATGACCGCTGAACAAGGCAAGCCTTACGCGCAGTCCCTGGGTGAAATCGACTATGGCGCCAACTTCCTGGAATGGTTTGCTGCCGAGGCCGAGCGCTGCTATGGAGAGTCGATTCCCAGCCACCTCCCAGGCAGCCAGCTCACCAGCAAATTGCAGCCCATCGGGGTAACCGCTGCAGTCACCCCCTGGAACTTTCCAAGCGCGATGATCACCCGCAAAGCCGGAGCCGCGTTGGCTGCCGGCTGCCCGATGATCATCAAGCCAGCCCCTGAAACGCCGCTCTCAGCGTTGGCACTGGCCAAACTGGCCGAAGAGGCAGGCTTCCCAGCAGGTGTATTCCAGGTTGTTACCGGCGATGCTGCGAAGCTCTCCAAGCGTTTGCTGGAGCGCACAGAGGTCAGGGCATTCAGCTTTACCGGGTCCACCGAAGTCGGCCGCATCCTGCTGCGCCAGTCAGCGGACACCGTGAAAAAAGTCTCGCTGGAGCTCGGTGGCCACGCCCCCTTCATCGTCTTTGCCGACGCCCATGTCAAAGAGGCCGCACAAGGCTGCATCGGTGCCAAGTTCGCCACCTCCGGCCAGGACTGCCTGGCAGCCAACCGTATCTATGTGCACCGCAGCCTGTACGACAGCTTCGTCGCCCAATTCACGCGCTTGACCCAACAACTGCGCGTGGGCCACGGCCTGGACGATGGCGTGGATATCGGCCCGATGACGCGTGTCACGGTAGCCAACAAATGCCGTGATCACATCGGCAATGCTGTTTCGCTGGGCGCGCGCCTGATGTGTGGCGGCCTCGACAACAACCTGGGCAGCAACTTTGTCCTGCCAACCGTGCTGGCTGACGTCACCGATGAAATGGATATCGCGTTCGAAGAAACCTTTGGCCCGGTGGCAGCGATCCTGCCTTTCGACGATGAAGAGGACGTTATCCAGCGAGCTAATAAAACTGAGTACGGTCTGGCTGCTTATGTTTACACAAATGATCTGAAGCGCGCCGTGCGTGTGTGCGACCGGCTGGAATACGGCATGGTCGCGCTCAACACCCCGAAATTTACCGGCGCGCCGATTCCCTTCGGTGGCTGGAAACAATCCGGCCTGGGCCGGGAAGGTTCGAAACATGGCCTGGCAGAGTACATGGAGCTCAAGTACGTCTGCGTTGGCGGCCTTTAATCACTGGAGAACAACAATGAACACACAAGATATTGCCCTCATCGCTGCCCAGGACCGGGGCGCCGTGCTGCATCCGTTCACCCACCTGAAGGATTTTGCCACCGGCAAGATCGGTGATCCGACCATCATTGAAACGGGCAAGGGCATCCGCATCACGGATGCCACCGGCCGCGAGTACATCGACGGTTTTGCCGGCCTGTACTGCACCAACATCGGCTACGGCCGTACTGAAGTGGCTGAGGCCATCGCCCGCCAGGCGCACAAGCTGGCTTATTACCACACCTACGCGGCGCACACGACCGACGAACTGGCGCGCCTGTCTGACCGCCTGGTGAAGATGGCGCCGGGCAGGATGAGCAAGGTCTTCTACGGCCTGTCGGGCTCCGATGCCAATGAAACCCAGGCCAAGCTGGTCTGGTACTACAACAACCTGCGCGGGTTGCCGAAAAAGAAGAAGATCATTTCCCGTGATCGCGGCTACCACGGCTGCTCAGTGGTGGCAGGCTCGATGACTGGCATGTCGTTCTATCACGACTACATGGACCTGCCCGTTTCCGGCATTCTGCGCACCGGTGCGCCGCATCACTACTGGGGTGCTGAACCAGGCGAGTCGCAGCAGCAGTTCTCCGAACGCCGCGCTCTTGAACTGGAGGCGCTGATCCTGCGCGAAGGCCCGGACACCATCGGTGCGTTCATTGCTGAGCCGGTATTGGGCACTGGCGGTATCACCCCTCCCCCTGCCGGTTACTGGGCAGCGATTCAGCCGATTCTGAAAAAGTACGACATCCTGCTGATCGCCGACGAGGTCATCACCGGCTTCGGCCGTACCGGTGCAATGTTCGGTTGCGACAAGTACGGTATCGAGCCCGATTTGATCACGGTCGCCAAGGGCCTGACCTCGGCGTATGCACCGCTTTCCGCCTCTATCGTTGGCGAGAAGGTCTACAAAGTCATGGAAGAAGGTGCAGACAAGGTGGGGGCCTTCTCCCACGGCTACACCTACTCGGGGCACCCGATCGGCGTGGCAGCGGCCAATGCTGTGCTGGATATCGTCGAGCGAGAGGATATCCCAGGCCATGTGAGCAACGTTGGCGAATACTTCCAGAAGTCCATGCAGGAAACCTTCGGCTCGCTGCCTATCGTGGGCGAAGTACGCGGGGTTGGCCTGATGGCAGCCATCGAATTCGTCGCAGACCCTGCCACCAAAAAACGCTTGGACCCTGGGCTGAAAGTCGGCGCGCGCGTTTCAAAAGCTGCACGCGATCGGGGCCTGATCGCACGTGCGATGCCACACGGCGAGATCCTGGGCTTCGCCCCACCACTGGTCACCACCCGTGCTGAAGTCGACCAGATCATCGACATCGCGCACAAGGCTGTACTCAGCGTGCTCGATGAGCTGAAGCTCTGATCCGCGTCCACTGAAGCATGCCAATGAAAGGCCTGTGCTGAACCACCGGCCTTTTCATCACGCAGCGCAAGGCCCTCGCCTGGCAAGGGCCCTGCACTTGCCCTC
Source organism: Pseudomonas sp. NBRC 111131 (assembly GCF_001320525.1). Taxonomy (NCBI): domain Bacteria; kingdom Pseudomonadati; phylum Pseudomonadota; class Gammaproteobacteria; order Pseudomonadales; family Pseudomonadaceae; genus Pseudomonas; species Pseudomonas sp. NBRC 111131. The sequence continues at coordinate 214,665 of NZ_BCBH01000002.1, forward strand.
GCGTTCACGATCTAGCAGGTGTACAGAGCCCCTCCTTCCCCTGACTTGCGCCGTACACGTTCCCAATTGGGCGCCAGGCGCCAGCATGCCCAACCGCTGGCAGGCAACACTTCAAAAAAACGATGGAAACGCTAATGAATAACACTAAAAAGATTAGCAATGCCCAGCCTCATCTTCCCCCAGCAACCTCGTCCTCCAACCTCGATCGCGGGCTCTCGAGCAGACATATTCAGTTCCTTGGCTTTGGTGGCGCTATCGGGTCAGGCCTGTTCATGGGTGCCGGCAAGACGATCAGCATGTCCGGTACCTCGATCATCCTGACCTATCTACTCATCGGTATCGTGCTGTTTTTCGTCATGCGTGCCATGGGCGAATTGTTGCTTTCCAACCTGAACTACAAGACCTTCGCGGACTTCTGCTCCGACTACATCGGCCCCTGGGCTGGTTTTTTTATCGGCTGGTCGTATTGGCTGACTTACATCGTCGCAGGGGTGATCGACTTTCTGGTCATCGGTGCCTATCTTCAGTACTGGTATCCGCACCTCCCGGCCTGGATTCCAGCCCTCGCGCTACTGTTCTCCCTGCTGGCCCTCAACCTGATCACCGTCAAGGTATTCGGTGAAATGGAATTCTGGTTCACCCTGATCAAGGTTGTGGCGATCATCTTCATCATCGTCGGCGGCATCACCCTGATCGCAACCCATCACGTCATGCCCAACGGTGTTACCGCCTCTCTCGGTCATCTCTTCGACCCCGATGCCTTCTTGCCAAACGGCCTGGTGGGCTTCTATGCCGGCTTCCAGATCGCACTCTTTTCATTTGCCGGCATCGAGATGATCGGCACTACCGCAGGCGAAGCCGAAAACCCCGAAAAGACCTTGCCCAAAGCAATCAACTCAGTGCCCCTGCGGGTAATGGTGTTCTACGTGCTGTCGATTGCCTGCATTATCGGCGTGTGTTCCTGGAAGGAAATTTCGCCAGACAACAGCCCGTTCGTTCAGCTGTTCATCGTCTCCGGTTTGCCGATCGCTGCAGCGCTGATGAACCTGGTGCTTACCAGTTCTGCCATCTCTGCCTCAAACAGCGCGGTGTTCTGCACCAGCCGCACACTCTTTGGCCTGGCCGGCCAGAAGCAGGCACCCGGCCGTTTCGGCGTAACCACGAAATCCAGGGTGCCGGGGGTCAGCCTGTGGTTCTCCTGCGGTTGCATTGGTGCCGGCATCAGCCTGCTGATCGTCATTCCCCAGGTGATGAAAGTCTTCACGCTGGTATCGACCGTCGCTGCAGTACTGCTGATTTTCATCTGGTCGCTGATGTTGGTTGCCTACCTGATCTACCGCAAGCGCCGTCCTGACCTGCATGCAGCGTCCAGATACAAGATGCCCTTCGGCATCGTCGCGTCCGTGTGCTGCCTGGTGTTCTTCGGCTTCACGGTCTGGGTCATGACCTTGCAACCAGACACCTTGCTGGCACTGTCAGTCATGCCGCTGTGGTTCCTATGGCTGACAGCCGTCTATGCGCTGAGTTACAAGAAGACCCTGAAGGCCAAGGTGCAACGCTATCGTGGCCCAGGCACCGTAGAGCTGACCTGACGCCCCTTGTGCGCCTGCGCCCCTCGATAGGCGCGCAGGCATTGATTGCCGTCTCCGGGCCCCTGCACGATGAACACCCACCGCTACCAAACCTTCGTGTTCGACCTCAACACGCTGATCGACCAGGACACCGATATCATCGATGCCTTTGCACCGCGATATGCGCACTCGTCGAAGTTGAAGACGCCACGCCTCACCAGGCGCCAGCATTACTTGTAGCGCATCAACCGCAGGCGCCTGGCCAAGTTGCGTCTGCAATTCCAGCATCAAGGGCTTTCACGAGCCAATCGCTGTATCGTTGGCGGTATGGCGCTCAGCGAAATGCACCTACCAGCGCCTCCTGGTGCCGCCACGCAGGGTTCTACGCTATTCGCACAACAACAGGATTGCCCCGCCATGCGCTGTGGCCGCCCTGAATCTGATTGAACGGCTATCGTGCAGCCGCGGCCTAAACCTGACCATCGCCCCCCCAATTGCCCGCAAACGAAAGTTGCCCCCTTTCGGAGACCACAATGCTTCGTGCCTTTGAACAACGCCTCGACCCGTTCCCGCCCGACGAGGCACCACCGCCACCCGTTGGCCTGCTGCGTTTCCTGTGGGCCTGCACACGCGGTGCCCGTGGTTACATCCTGGCCCTTGCGCTGCTCAGTGCCGGTGTGTCGGTTTATGAAGCCTGGTTGTTCTCCTTCCTGGGGCAGGTGGTGGACCTGCTCTCCACCTGGCAGGCCGGCGGCGACGCCACGGGGCAGGAAAGCCGCGTGCTGTGGGGCATCGGTATCGTACTGCTCACCAGCATCGGGCTGGTCGCCCTGCGCACGATGGTCCAGCACCAGGTACTGGCGATCAATCTGCCGCTGCGGCTGCGCTGGGACTTTCATCGCCTGATGCTGCGGCAAAGCTTGTCGTTCTTCTCCGACGAGTTTTCCGGCAGGGTCACCACCAAGGTGATGCAAACGGCGCTTGCGGTACGCGAAGTGCTGTTCACTGTCATCGAAATTGCCCCCGGCATCGGGGTCTACTTCATCGCCATCATCGCGCTGGCCGGTGGCTTCGACCTCAAGCTGATGCTGCCCTTCATTGCCTGGGTCGCGTTGTTCGGGCTGGCCATGCTGTACTTTGTGCCGCGCCTGGGCCAGGTAGGGCAGGAACAGGCACACGCGCGCTCATCGATGACCGGGCGCATTTCCGACGCCTACACCAACATCACCACCGTAAAGCTGTTCTCGCACTCCAAACGCGAAGCGCACTTTGCACGGGCGGCAATGGAGGACTTCAAACTCACCGGCTTGCGCCAGATGCGCCTGGTCAGCCAGTTCGAGATCGTCAACCAGGCGCTGGTGGTCGGTCTGATCCTTGGCGCCGGTGGCTACGCCCTGTGGCTGTGGCACCAGGGCGAAGTCGGCACCGGTGCCGTGGCGGCGATTACCGCCATGGCCTTGCGCATCAACGGCATGTCGCACTGGATCATGTGGCAGATGACGTCGCTGTTCGAGAACATCGGCACCGTCCAGGACGGCATGGCCACGCTCACCCGTGGCCCCAAGGTGCAGGACGTGCCGAACGCGGGCGTGCTGAAGACCGCCGGCGGCGCGGTGGCTTTCGACAACGTGAGCTTTAACTACAACGGTGAACGCCAGGTGCTCGATGGCCTGAGCCTGACCATCCGCGCCGGCGAAAAAGTGGGGCTGGTAGGCCGTTCCGGTGCCGGCAAGTCCACGCTGATCAACTTGCTGTTGCGGTTCTACGATGTCGACAGCGGTGAAATACGCATCGACGGCCAGAACATTGCCCACGTGACGCAAGACAGCCTGCGCAGCGCCATCGGCATGGTCACCCAGGACACCTCCCTGCTGCACCGTTCCATTCGCGACAACATCGCATACGGCCGCCCTGAGGCAACCGAGGCGCAAATCCACCGCGCTGCGGCCAACGCCCAGGCCGATGGTTTCATCAGCCAGCTCAGCGACCGGCAAGGCCACAGCGGCTATGACACCTTGGTCGGTGAACGCGGTATCAAGCTTTCCGGCGGCCAACGCCAGCGCATTGCCATCGCCCGGGTCATGCTCAAGAACGCACCAATCCTGTTGTTGGACGAGGCCACCAGCGCGCTGGATTCGGAAGTTGAGGTGGCCATCCAGGAAAGCCTCAATGAGATGATGCAGGGCAAGACCGTCATCGCCATTGCTCACCGGCTGTCCACCATCGCGGCGATGGATCGGCTGATCGTCATGGATGACGGACGCATCATCGAACAAGGTACCCACGCCGAACTGCTGGCGAAAAACGGCACCTATGCGCGGCTGTGGCAGCATCAAAGTGGTGGGTTCCTGGGTGAAGACCAGGGAGTGGTTGAGACCATGGAGTAGAACCGGTGGCGCCTCCCTCCACGGGATAACGCCGGCACCGCCTCAACCCTGCCGGGCGATGGCACGGGCCGCTTGGGCCAGGCGCTGGGTGGCGCGGCGTATTTCGTCCGTATCCAGCGACGCGAAGCCCAGCCGCAAGGCGTTCTCAGGGTGCCCGTCCGGCGAAAACAGGCGCCCACCGCGCACCACCAAGTCCAGTTCCAGCGCTTTGGCCGCCAACTGGTCGACGTCGATCGAGTCGGCAAATTTCACCCACAACGCCAGCCCTCCTTCGGGCTCCTGCACGGATACAAGGGTGCCAAAAGCCTCGTGCAGGCAGTCCAGCAAGGTTTGCCGGCGCCGGCGGTACTCCGTGGAAACCCGACGCAAGTGCTTCTTCAACTCGCCATCGTTGATCAGGTCGGCCAGCATGCGCTGCATCACCGCATCGCCTTGCCCAAGCGTCAGGACCGCCGTCCGCTCCAGCACTTCGATCACGTTCGGCGGCGCCACGATGAAGCTGCACCGGAAGGTACTGCCCAAGGACTTGGACAGCGAGCCGATATAGATCACATGCCGTTGCGACCGGTCACTGGCCAAGGGCAGGTAGGGGCGCCCGGAAAAGTGATACTCGTGGTCGTAATCTTCCTCGATCACGCAGAAATCATGCACCCTCGCCAACTCCAGCAACTGCTGCCTGCGCCCGGCATGCAGGCTCACCGTGGTGGGGAACTGGTGATGGGGGGTGAGGTACATCATGCGAACGTTGTGCTGTCGGCACAACGGGGCAATCTGATCGACCCGGCAACCTTCCTCATCCAGGTCCACAGTCACCAACCGAGCGCCCAGTTGACGGAAAATCTCCCACGCCGGGGGGTAGCTCAAGCGTTCGACCAGCACCACATCACCGGGCTTGAGCAAGACGCTGGCCGTCAGGTACAGCGACATCTGCACGCCTTGGGTCAGGCAGATATGCTCTGCGCCCACATTGAGGCTGCGGTTATGGCGCAACATGTCTGCCAGTGCGCTGCGCAGGTACTGGCTGCTGCCGTCGCAGCCATGGCGCACGGTGTTGGTGGTGAAGCTGTTGCGCAGGGCATTGCGGTAGTAGCGATGCAGCACGGCCTGGGGCAGCAGGCGATGGTCGCAGGCACCGTTATCGAAAAACAGCGCGCCTGGCTGATGTTGCAGTTCAACAGCTTGCTCGCTCGCCGTGAAATACGCGACGGCAGGTGCCTGTGACAACGCCAGGGCAAATGACGGCAGTGCACTGCGGGCTGCGACCGCGCCGGTGGCCAGCTGGGTGCTGACGAACGTGCCGCGGCGTTGCACGCTTTCCAGCCAGCCTTTGGTCACAGCCTCCTCGTAGGCGAGGATCACCGTCTTGCGATTGACATCGAGCAGCTGCGCCATTTCCCGCGTGCCGGGCAACAGCGTCCCAGGGCGCAGACGGCCCTCGGTGATCGCGGTGACCAAGCCTTCGACGATCTTTCTGTACGAAGCCTGCGGCTGGGCTTCGTCGAGCTTGAGCAACGGCCGCCATTTGCGAAGCTGGACCATGTGAATTATCCAGAACTGGAGGTTCTTGTGGTCCTAGTCTACCGCAACAATCACACCTCCCGAGCCTGAATCCAGCTCCCTGAGGTGTGTATGCAAAAACGCCATGTCATTGAGTTATCGCCCGCCGGCAAGGCCTTCGAGGCCACGGATGAACTGCTGCTCGATGCAATGCTCGCCAGTGACCTGCCGGTGCCGTTCTCGTGCCGCCGCGGCGCCTGCGGCTCCTGCAAGGTCAAGGTCCTGTCGGGGCAGTATCGGGCAAAGCAGCGCACTGCAGACACCCCGGCGCCCTCCTACCCCCTCGCGGCCAACGAACTGCTGCTGTGCCAGAACCACGCCTGCAGCGACATGCGCCTGGAAATCCCAGGCTGGTCGCTGGACACGCCGACGCTGGGCATCACCGCCCATGTGCTAAGCAAGCGCGCCCTGAGCGTCGATATCATCGAACTGGTGGTGCAGGCACCGCAGCCCCTCGTGGTGCGCCCTGGCCAGTACGTCAGGTTCCGCCTCGGCGACGGCGACAGCCGCTGTTTCTCCATCGCCAACCTGCCGACCCAGGACCAGGGGCGGCTGGTGTTTCATATTCGCAAAGTCGTCGGCGGCCTGTTTTCCGAGGGCATCCTGCCGACGCTGCAAGTGGGCGACCCGGTCGACCTCGAAGGGCCGGTGGGTGCCTGCACCTGGCAGCACGAGGACCAACAGCCCGTTGTGCTGCTCGCCACCGGCACCGGCTATGCCGGCATCAAGCCGTTACTGTTGACGGCGCTGGCGCGCGATGCCGAGATCACCCTGTATTGGGGCGGCGCGACCCTTGGCGACTTCTACGACGCAGCGTTTCTCGACCAGACCAGCCATGCCACTCCACGGTTTCGCTGGCACCGGGTGCTGTCGGCGCACGCACGCGTGCAGCAGGTGGCACTGGCGCACGCCCACCCTTGGGCAGAGGCCCACGTCTACGCCTGCGGCAACAGCGCCATGATCAGCCAGGCCCGCGACCTGTGCCTGGCAGCCGGCGTGCAGCCCCACCGCTTTGTCGCCGAGGCGTTCGTTTCCAGCGGTACTCGGCAGCCCGTTGCTTCGCCCTGCCAAACGCTGGACCCGCTGCTGGAAAAAGTCGGCCCGCGCTATTCGCTCGACGGCATGCTCGCAGCCCGCGAACAGTCCGTCCGGGCCCTGGCCGCCATCGCGAGCCAACTCAAGGTCGGCATGAGCACTGCCCAAGCCTTGCAGCTCGCCGACCAGACGTTGCAGGCGATGGGCGCATCGCACACCTGGCATCCGACCTACATTCGCTTCGGTGACGACACGGTGCGTACCCCCCGCCAAGGCATCGACCTGCAGCGCAGACTGCGCGCCACCGACATTGCCGTGGTCGACCTGGGGCCGGTGTGGGATGGCTACGAAGGCGATTATGGCGACACCTTCGTGTTCGGCGAGCACCCGCTGTATCACGCCTGCGTCAAGGCGCTGCACGAGGTGTTCGACGAGACGCGTCAAGCCTGGTACACGGGGCTGACGGGCCGTGAGCTGTATGACGTCGCCGAGCGCAGCGCCCTGGCCAAAGGCTGGTGCCTTGAGCGCAACCTGGCCGGGCATCGCATCGCCGACTTCCCCCATGCCCTGTTCGGGCAGGACAAGCTGGCCGAACTTGAAATCGTGCCGAGCGAGATGGTCTGGGTGCTGGAGATTCAGCTGTGTCATCCCACCGAGCCGGTCGGGGCGTTCTTCGAAGATATTCTGATCGGCCCCACTTCAACCCCGAGGGGCCCGGCACACCACCTTGCGTCCAGCGGTCACGCCGCTTAGCCAAACACGTGCGACGGCCGGCGCAAAACCGGGTCGAACGGGTTGACCCGCTCACCAATGGCCGCCGCTTCACGCTTGAGCAGCGCCACCACGGTCGGCATCCGGTTGGGGCCTAGGCGATCGCTGATGGTTGCCACGCTCAGCGCGGCCACTGCGTGGCCGTTGCGGTCGAGGATCGGCACCGCCAGGCCTGCCATGCCGTCCAGCACGCCGGTATTGCGCCCGGCGTAGCCAAGGCTGCGCACGTTGTCGATTTCGGCGCGCAGCATCACTTCATCGTAGTGATGAAAATCCTTGAGCCGTGGCAGGTTGTAACGGATCACCTCGTCACGCTCTTCTTCCGGCAGGAACGCCAGGATGGCCAGGCTGCCCTGCCCCACCCCCAAAGCCACACGGCCCCCGATGTCTCCGGTGAAGGTGCGGATCGGATAAGGCCCCTCACTGCGGTCCAGGCACACAGCGTCGAAGCCCGAACGGGCCAGGAGGAACAGCGAGTCCCCCAGCGACGCCGACAGGCGCAGCAGGCTGGGGCGCACCACATCTCGCAAATTGCCGGCCTGCCCGGCCTTGGCGGCCAGGGCAAAGAAATCCAGGCTCAGGCGATAACGCTTGCTGGTCGCACACTGGTCGACCATGCCCTCGTCAATCAGGCTGCGCAGCAGCCGGTGAGTGGTTGGTTGGGCCAGGCCGACCCGTTGCGCCAGCTGGCTGACTTTTTCGCCCTCGCCACCACACTCGCCCAGCGCCCGGAGCACGGCGAACAACCGGGACACTGCACTGACACCGACTTCCTTCACAGCGTCATTTCGATTATCGGAATCCATTTTTCGCAATACCCGCTCAAATTTCATTCAGTGGAATAATTTTAAAATATCAGTCACTCAGTGAAATTACCCTTTGTCGCCATCCTAAGCTTTGCCCTACTCTCCGGTCCATAGGGCGATATCACAACATCGGCCGCCGCCACAGAAGCGAGCGCCACCGTCCGATTAGCATTGCTTTTCGCCGCTGGCGCTCTGCCCACCCTGAAACTTCCGGTTCACCCCGGTTCCGTTTGCGATGGAGCACAGCCATGACCTTTCTGTTGATCGACAAGCTTTGCAAGCGCTATGGCGCGATGGAGGCAGTGGCCAGTTCGTCACTGGCCATCGAAAAAGGCGAGTTCGTCTCTCTGCTCGGCCCCTCCGGCTGTGGCAAGACCACCACCCTGCAAATGATTGCTGGCTTCGTCGAGGTCACCAGCGGGCGCATCGTGCTCGACGGCCGCGACATCACCCATGCCAAGCCGGCCAGCCGCGGGTTGGGTGTGGTGTTCCAGAGCTACGCGCTGTTCCCCCACATGACCGTGCGCGACAACGTTGCCTTTGGCCTGCGCATGCGCAAGGTCGCCAATGCCGAGATCGCCCGGCGCGTCGATCAGACACTGGCGCTGGTGCGTCTGGACAAGCACGCCGAGCGTTACCCCCGTGAGCTGTCCGGCGGCCAACGCCAGCGCGTCGCCCTGGCCCGCGCCCTGGTGATCGAGCCGCCCGTGCTGCTGCTCGACGAACCGCTGTCCAACCTCGATGCGCACCTGCGTGAAGAAATGCAGTTCGAGATCTGCCGTATCCAGAACGAAGTCGGCATCACCACGCTGATGGTCACCCACGATCAGGCCGAGGCCTTGTCGATCAGCGACCGCGTGGTGGTGATGGAGGCAGGACGCATCACCCAGGTCGATAACCCGTACAACCTCTACGAACACCCCGGCACGCCGTTCATTTCCGATTTCGTCGGCAAGGCCAACCGCCTGCGCGGCGTGCCAGGCCCTGGCGGGCAACCCCAGGTGGCCGCTCAAGGCCCGCTGAGCTTGAGCCTGCGCCCCGAGAAGATCACCTTCGGCGCGGCTGGCAGCGGCAAGCTCGACGGCCGCATCAGCTGCCGTTACTTCCTCGGCAGCCAGTGGCTGTATCGGGTCGATACCGCCTTGGGCAACCTGGCCGTGGTGCGGGCAAACGACGGCAGCTCACCGCTGGCAGAAGGCACACAGGTCAGCCTTGACTGGAACGATGCGCTGGTCCGCGTGCTGGATGCTGGCGAGGTTGCAGCATGAGTGATGCAAAACTGCGCAGCAGCGCCTGGGGCTACGGCCTGAGCAGCCCTGCCCTGCTACTGTTCCTGGCCTTGCTGGTGATGCCGCTTGGGCTGACCTTGCTGCTGTCGTTCAACGTGTTCGACTACACCACCGGCATCCAGGCCGGCGAGTACACCCTCAGCCATTACCTGAGCCTGGTGACCGACACCTATTACTACGAGATCTTCTTGCGCACCTTCTGGATCAGCGCCCTGGTCACCCTGCTGTGCGTACTGATCGGCATCCCGGAGGCCATGGTGCTGTGCCGCATGGCCGCGCCCTGGCGGTCGATCTTCCTGATCGTGGTACTCACCCCGCTGCTGATTTCCGTGGTGGTCCGCGCATTCGGCTGGAGCCTGCTGCTGGGGGCCGACGGGCTGATCAACCAGGCCATCACGGCCTTGGGCGGGCAACCCGTCAAGCTGCTGTACACACCGTTTGCGGTCGTCATCGGCTTGGTCCACGTGATGCTGCCGTTCATGATCATTCCGGTCTGGACCTCCCTGCAAAAGCTCGACCCGGCGGCCGAACAGGCAGCCTTGTCGCTTGGCGCCAGCCAGTGGACGGTGTTCCGCCGCATCGTGCTGCCACAGATCATGCCCGGCGTGTTGTCGGGCACCCTGATCGTGTTCGGCCTGGCGGCCAGTTCCTTCGCCATTCCCGGCCTGCTGGGCGGGCGTCGCCTGAAGATGGTCGCCACCATGATCTACGACCAATACCTGGCCGAACTGAACTGGCCGATGGGCGCTGCCATCGCCATTGCCCTGCTGTTGATCAACCTGCTGGTGATGCTCAGCTGGAACCGGCTGGTCGAACGCCGCTACAAACGCACACTTGGAGTCTGAGCCCATGACCCGCAACGGCCCTTTGGCCCTGTCCTTTCATGCTTTGGTGGTCCTGTTCATGCTCGCCCCGCTGGTGGTGGTGTGTCTGGTGGCCTTCACCCCGGAAAACACCCTGAGCCTGCCGACCAGCGGCTTCTCGCTGCGCTGGTTCACGGCAGTGTTCGAGCGTGCCGACTTCATCAAAGCGTTCTACAACAGCCTGCAGCTCGCGGCCCTGGCGGCCACGCTGGCGACCCTGATCGCCGTGCCGGCGGGCCTGGCCATGACCCGCTACAGCTTCCCGGGTCAGGGCTTTCTCAATGGCCTGCTGCTGTCACCGATCATCATTCCCCACCTGGTGCTGGGCGTGGCCATGCTGCGGCTGTTTGCCCTGCTGGGGGTCAACGGCAGCTTCGCCTGGCTGGTGTTCGCCCACACGGTGGTGATCACCCCCTATGTCCTGCGCCTGGTGCTCGCCGCCGCCATTGGCATCGATCGCAGCGCCGAGCATGCCGCCCAGAGCCTGGGCGCCGGGCGCGTCACACTGTTCTGCAAGGTCACCCTGCCAATGATTCTGCCGGGAGTGGCAGGCGGCTGGCTGCTGGCGTTCATCAACAGCTTTGACGAAGTGACCCTGTCGATCTTCATCACCTCGCCAGCCACCCAGACCCTACCGGTGCGCATGTACGTCTACGCCACCGAATCCATCGACCCGATGATGGCAGCCGTTTCGGCACTGGTGATCGCCATCACCGCCCTGACCATGATCGCGCTGGACCGCGTGTATGGCTTGGACCGGGTACTGGTGGGCAAGCAATGACACGGAGTTCCTGCATGCCTTTGTTCAAACGCGTGGCCGAACACGACCGCGAGCCGTTGCCGTTCATGCTCGACGGCCAACCCGCCCAGGGCATGAACGGCGATACCTTGCTGACCGCCATCCTGACCAATGCCGACCACTTGCGGGGCAGCGACTTCAACGCCGAACCGCGCGCGGGTTTTTGCCTGATGGGCGCCTGCCAGGACTGCTGGGTACGCCTGGAGGATGGCCGCCGGGTGCGGGCCTGCTCGACCTTTCTCGAGCCGGGCCAGTGCGTGACCCGTGATCCGGGGCGCCAAGCATGAGTGAAATCGTCATCATCGGCGCCGGCCCTGCCGGCATCCGCGCCGCACAGACCTTGGTCGCCCATGGCGTACGCCCGGTGCTGCTCGACGAAGCCAGTCGCGGCGGTGGCCAGATCTACCGCCAGCAACCGGCTCACTTTCGCCGCAGCGCCAAGACCCTTTATGGCTTCGAGGCCGCCAAGGCCCAGGCGCTGCACACGGCCCTTGAACAGTTGCACGGGAAGCTCGACTACCGCCCCGAGACCCTCGTGTGGAACGCCGAGCACCCCGTGCTCGACACCCTGCACCAGGGCCAGGTGGCCGACCGCCTGGCGTTTGACCGGGTAATCATCGCCACCGGTGCCACCGACCGCGTGTTGCCGATTCCCGGCTGGACGCTGCCGGGGGTCTATACCCTAGGCGCTGCGCAGATCGCCCTGAAGTTCCAGGGCTGCGCCATCGGCGAACGGGTGGTGCTGGCCGGCAGTGGTCCGCTGCTCTACTTGGTGGCTTACCAGTACGCCAAGGCCGGTGCCACCGTTGCCGCAGTGCTCGACACCTCGCCGTTCAGTGCCCAGGCCCGCGCCTTGCCATACCTGCTGCTGCAACCGGCAACCTTCGCCAAGGGCCTGTACTACCGTGCCTGGCTGGCCCTCAAGGGCATACCGGTGCATCAAGGTGTGACCCTGCTGGGCATTGAGGGCACGCAGCGGGCCAGCGCCGTGCGCTGGTCCCAGGGTGGCCGCGCGCAGCAACTGGCGTGCGACGCCGTGGCGTTCGCCCACGCCCTGCGCAGTGAAACGCAACTGGCCGACCTGCTCGGTTGCCAATTCGCCTGGAACGCCCTCAACCGTGCGTGGCTACCGGTCCGTGACGCCCAGGGGCGGGCCAGCAGCGACGGCGTGTACCTGGCCGGTGACGGCGCCGGCATTCTCGGTGCCGATGGCGCCGAGATGGCCGGGGAGCTTGCCGCGCTGACGCTGCTGGCCGACCTGGGCAAGCCCATCGACCTGCGGCGTCAGCGCCACCTGCAACGTCGCCTGGCCACCCTGCAGCACTTTCGCCGGGGTCTGGAGCAAGCGTTTCCCTTCCCCCAGCAGTGGGCCAGGCAGACTCCGGACTCCCTCACCGTGTGCCGCTGCGAGCAAATCACCGCCGGCGAAATCCGTGACACGGTGCGCGCCGGTCACTGGGAAATCAATCGGGTCAAGGCCATGTGCCGGGTCGGCATGGGCCGTTGCCAGGGCCGCGTGTGCGGCGCCGCCGCGGCCGAACTGATTGCCTGCGAAAGTGGCCGCCCGCTGGATCAGGTCGGCCGTTTGCGTGGCCAGGCCCCGGTCAAGCCCCTGCCCTTTGGCCTGGAGATCAAGCCATGAAGCCCATTGAAGTGGACGCCATTGTCGTCGGCGGTGGCATCGTTGGCAGCAGCGCCGCATTGACCCTGGCCCGGGGCGGGCAGCAGGTGGCGCTGATCGAGCGCGACTTCTGCGGCTCGCATTCCAGCGGCGTGAATTATGGTGGGGTTCGCCGCCAGGGCCGATCGCTGGCCCAACTGCCGCTGTCGGCGCGTGCCCACACCCTCTGGGGGCAATTGCGCGAGTGGATTGGCATCGACGGCGAGTATGTGCGCAGCGGCCACCTGAAGCTTGCGCGCAGCGAAGCCGACTTTGCGGCACTGAGGGCCTACGCCCAGCGCACCCAGGGTTTTGACCTGAAGTTGCAACTGCTTGAGCGCCCTGAGCTGCGCCAGCGCTTCCCGTGGGTGGGCGATATTGCCGTGGGCGCTTCGTACTGCCCCGAAGACGGCCACGCCAACCCGCGCCTGGTGTCACCCGCCTTTGCCCAGGCGGCCCGGGCCAGCGGCGCTCAGGTGCATGAGCAATGCAACGTGGTCGAGGTCAGCCACGACGGCCAACGCTTCAGCGTTCATTGCAGCAACGGCCTGAGCTTCAAGGCACCCTGGCTGCTCAACTGCGCCGGCGCCTGGTCGGCGCAACTGGCCGAGCGCTTTGGTGAGCCGGTGCCCCTCACCGCGGCCCACCCGGCCATGCTGGTGACCGAGCCATTGCCGCTGTTCATGACCGCCAGTACCGGGGTCGAAGGCGGCGGCATCTATGCCCGCCAGGTTGCGCGCGGCAATTGTGTGCTGGGCGGTGGCCGCGGTTTTGCCCTGACCCCCACTACAGCGCGCCCGGGCCAGGCCGCGGTGCTCGAAATTCTGCGCAATGCCACCGAGCTGTACCCGGCCTTGGCCGGCGCCCAGGCCATCCGCACCTGGAGCGGCACCGAAGGCTACCTGCCCGACGACGAACCGGTGCTCGGCCCCAGCCTAAGCCAACCCGGCCTGCTGCATGGCTTCGGCTTCGCCGGTGCCGGCTTCCAGATTGGCCCCGCCGCAGGCGAAGCGCTGGCCCAATGCATTCTGTCAGGCGCGCCCAGCATCTGCCTGGCGGCTTTTTCCATCAAGCGTTTCCAGTGTTCCCACCCCCATAAGGAAAACCTGTCATGACCCACAAGCAACGTTTGCTCGCCTTGTTCTGCACCCTGCCCGGCCTGTTCGCCAGCTTGCCTGCTGCGGCCGAGCCCACGCTGTACCTGGGCATGAATGGCGGCACCATGGAGCGGCTGTTCACCGACAACATCCTGCCCAAGTTCGAGAAGCCCAACGGGGTAAAAGTGGTGATCGTTCCGGGGACCTCCGCCGACATTCTCGCCAAGGTGCAAGCCACGCCGAAAAAGCCATCGATTCATGTGATGGTGCTCGATGATGGCATCATGTACCGCGCCATCGGCATGGGCCTGTGCAGCACCCTCAAGCCCAATCCAATGCTCGCCCAGTTGCCGGAAAAAGCCCTGATCAAGGACAAAGCCGCTGCGGTCAGCCTGGGCGTCACCGGGCTTGCGTACAACAGCCGGATGTTCAAGGAAAAAGGCTGGGCGGCCCCGACCTCCTGGGGCGACCTCAGCGACCCGCGCTTCAAGGACAAGGTGGTGTTCCAGTCGATGTCGTCCTCGACCTTCGGCCTGCATGGTTTTCTAATGTTCAACCGCCTGCATGGCGGCACCGAAGCCAACGTCAACCCAGGCTTCAGCGCCTGGCCGAAAAGCGTTGGCCCCAACGTGCTGGAGTACATTCCCAATTCGGCCAAGCTGTCGGAAATGGTGCAGACCGACGAAGCCGCGCTGTTCCCGCTCACGCCGACCCAGGTAACGGCGCTGAAACTCAAAGGCATTCCAGTGGAGTACGCTGCGCCCAAGGAAGGCGCTGTGGTGCTCAACCAGGCCGAGTGCGTGGTTGCCAACAACGACCAGCCGGAACTGGCACAGAAGCTCGCCGAGTTTCTGCTCAGCCCTGAAGCCCAGTCACCTGCCCTGGAGCTGGGCGACCAGATCCCATCCAACCCCAACACACCGACCAGCGACAAAACCCGCGGCCAGGTCGAAGCCATGCAGACTTACCTGCAGACGGCCGTGACCATTGACTGGGATCAGGTCAATGCCGTGCGCCCGGAATGGAACGCACGCTGGAACCGCCAGATCGAGCGCTAGGCCAAGCCAGGCAATCCCGCTGCCGGAACGCGTGTTCCGGCAGTTGCTGGCGCGTTATCGCAAACCTGCAACAACCCCTCAAGGCAAAGGCCAACCTACGTACCCACTCTGCCCTGCACCGGCGCGGACAGGGTGCGTGCACGCCAAGAAAAAGGCCTGGCCAACGATTTACATCACTCTGCCGCGCAATTAAAACAACCAAACGGAGTATGAAATGAGCACGCGTAAACTGGGTGTGAGCGCACTGTTACTGGCGTCATCCGCAAGCCCACTGCTGCACGCCAGCGAGCAGTCCGAAGCGACAGGTTTCCTCGAAGGCAGCACGTTGTCGGTCAAGGCCCGCAACATGTACATGCAGCGTGACAACCGCGCCAGCGGCGCGAAGCAGAATTACGGCGAGGAATGGGCGCAGGGGTTCATCGGCACCCTGCAGTCGGGGTTCACCCAAGGCACCGTCGGCATCGGCATCGACGTGATCGGCCAATACGCATTCAGGCTCGACACCGGCAATGGCCGCACGGGCGGCGGCACCGGCCTGCTTGAACAGAACAGCCATGGCGCCAAGCAGGACATGGCCAAGGCCGGTGCAGCGCTGAAGGTTCGGGCGTCCAACAGTGTGCTCAAGTACGGCACACAGGTGATGTCGCTACCGGTACTGGCCACCTCCGACAGCCGCCTGCTGGCGGAAACCGTCGACGGGTTTTCGCTCACCAGCAAAGCGTTCGGGCGCCTGCAACTCGACGCGGGCCACTTTACCGGGCTGACCAACCGCAACCAGTCTTCCCGTGACAGCGGGCGCATGACAACCGTGGACTACCTGGGCGGCGTGTACAGCTTCAGCGACCGGCTCTCCAGCAGCCTGTACTACGCCAAGACCGCAGAACACTTTCGCAAGTACTACGTGAACACGCGCTACCTGCTACCGCTGAGCCCTGGCCAGTCACTGAAGCTCGACTTCAATGCCTACGACACCCAGAGCATCGGCCAGGCCCGCAGTGGCGACCTGGACAACCGCATCTGGAGCCTGGGCGGAACCTGGAGCGTGGGTACCCATGCCATCACCCTGGCCTACCAGAAGGTATCCGGGCGCGGCGACTATGTGTATGGCCCCGATGGCAATGCGGTCTACAACTTTGCCAACTCGGTGCAGTATTCGGACTTCGACTATGAGAACGAAAAGTCCTGGCAAGCTCGCTATGACCTGAACATGGCAGGTTACGGCGTGCCGGGCCTGAGCTTCATGACCCGCTATGTAAAAGGTACCGACTTCAAAAATGGTACCGGCGGCGATCTGAATGGCAAGGCGTGGGAACGCGACGTCGAAGCGCGCTATGTCGTGCAGGCCGGCGTGGCCAAGGACCTGTCGTTCAGAATTCGCCAGGCCAGCTACCGAAGCTCGGCGCGGGGCGGCCA
The DNA here is from genome assembly GCF_001320525.1 of Pseudomonas sp. NBRC 111131. Classification (NCBI taxonomy): domain Bacteria; kingdom Pseudomonadati; phylum Pseudomonadota; class Gammaproteobacteria; order Pseudomonadales; family Pseudomonadaceae; genus Pseudomonas; species Pseudomonas sp. NBRC 111131. The sequence goes on from NZ_BCBH01000002.1 coordinate 230,971, forward strand.
GATTGACGAGGTGCGGGTAATTACTGAATACCCGATCAACCTGTTCTGAGCGCCGTTCGTCAAAGGTGCAGTGCCCAGGTGGCCATGGGGCCGACCAGGGCACTGCACCCCGCCGCATTCACACTTCTTCGATCGGAAGGGTGAAGCCCGCTTTGACGCGATCCATTACCACCATCGTCTTGAAACTTTTAATATCACAGTTTTCATAGAAGAAGCGGCGTGTGAAGTTCTCATAATCCTCCATGTTCCTGGACGTCACCACCAGGACGAAATCCGCATCACCGGTAATATAAAAACCGCTCATCACTTCAGGCGTATTACGAATCGACTGCTTGAACCGATCGATGATATCCGCACGCTCTCGCTCCAGCGTCACCGAGACCAGCATGGTCACGTGCCTGCCTACCTCCTTGGGCGCCACGATCGACACATCCCCTTCGATCACGCCTTCAGCGCGAAGCCGCTTGAGCCGCCGCTGACAGGCTGTCGGGGAGAGCCCTGCTAGCTCACCGATTTCCTCCGACGTCAGTCGGTTGTTGACCTGCACGGCGTTCAAAATCCGCACATCTATCCGATCGAGTTCAGCCACGCAGGACTCCTTCACTATTGCTTTATTTATGCAGTAAAACTGCAAGACCTACAGGGCGCCGTGCGGTTTCTTAATAAAGAGAGAATATATAAAACTCCCCACCATCGAGTGTCAATTCATTAGAGAGCCACCCTCAATCGGAGTGAGCGAACTTGTTTGCGCGATATCACAGTTTCACCCCCACCGGTACAACCGGTTTGCTGGGCGGACGCTTTTCAAGCAGCATCACCACGCCAGCGCCGATGAGCATTATTATGCCGATGCAGAGGAAAGCCGGTTCGAATGAACCGCTGCGGTCCTTCACCCAGCCGATCAAGTACGGCAGCACAAAGCCTGCCGAGGCACCCAGGGCTGCGATCAGGCCGATGCCTGCCGCGGCCGCCTTGCCCGACAGCAGACGACTGGGAAGCTGCCAGAACGGTGCCATCGACGAAAAGCAGGCCGCGCATCCGACCGCGAACGCCACCATGATCTGTACGGGTGACGGCAGCGACATCGCCACGCCGATAGCCACCGCGCACACCACCAGCGGCAGCGCGATATGCCAGGCGGCCACACCCGTCCTGCCGGTGAACCGCGCCCATAGCAGCATGCTCACCGTGGCGAAGCCGAAGGGCACGGCGGTAATCTTGCCTATCTCGAACACCGTGTACTGGGTCTGGAAGGCCTGCTCGAAGGACTTGATCACCAGCGGAAGGAAATACAGCAGGATGACGATGGCGGTGTTGATGGCGAAGTAGACGAACCCCAGGGCCCACACCCGCCAGCTCTGCAACGCAGCGCGAATACTGCCGTGCGCAATACTCTGGTCCCGCCCCTGCGCTTCGACCTGCAGCACCTTCTCGACCGCCGCCACGTCCTGGGCGCTCATCCATTGGGCTGTGGCAGGTGAATCGGGCAGAAAGCGGAACACGATGAACGCCAGGGCGATCGCAGGCAAGCCCTCCAGAAACAGCATCGAGCGCCAGCCTTCGAGCCCGAAAACCGAGGTGTGGGTCATCAATGCAGTGGAGATCGGCGCCCCAATCACCGCCGCCAGCGGCATGGCCGTGATGAACAGAGACATGACCCAGACCCGGTTACGGCTGGGCAACCACAGCGTCAGGTACAGCACCATGCCAGGAAACAGGCCAGACTCGGCCACGCCGAGAAAAAACCGGGTGACGTACAGCCAGTCCTTGTCAGGCACCAGCGAGGTGAGGGAAGACATGGCACCCCAAGCCAGCAGGATGATCGAGATCCACAGCCTGGCGCCGATTCTGTGCAGGATAATGTTGGCGGGGGTTTCAAAGAGAATGTAGCCCAGGTAGAAGATGCTGGTGGCAAAGCCGAACTGGGCAACGGTCAGGCCCAGGTCGGCGTTCATGGTCAGTGCGGCATAGCCGATGTTGGCCCTATCCAGGGAGCTTACGAAGTACATCAATACCATCAGCGGCACCAGCCGCCAGAAGATTTTCCTCAGTACGGCGCCCTGCAGTACAGGTTCGAATGGCTTGTTCATGTTCGGTATTCTCCAGCTCGATGTATGACACGTCGCGGCAGCTCGGAGGAAATGGGCGGGCATCGCGACAGGGTCATCGGCGCACCCGCCCGCAGCTGCAACACCTGTTGTTTTTGTTGTGCGTGTTCAGCGTTCGCGCTCAGTAGCCCCGGCCCAGATCGACCGGGTGTTCGAGCGCCTGCCCGGCCTCGAGCCGGGCCACGTCCTGCAGGATCTGCCCGACCACCACATCGGGTTCGGAATCTGCGGCGACATGGGGGGTGAGCAGGACATTGGGCATCGACCACAGCGGGTCATCCGCCGGCAACGGTTCTACCCCGAACACATCGAGCACCGCGCCGGACAAGGTGCCGTCCCCCAGGGCAGCCAGCAGGTCACTGTGCACCACCGCTTCCCCGCGCCCGGCGTTGATGAACGCAGGCGCACCGGGCTTGCCGCAACGGCTCAGGCTTTCGAACACCTGCCGGTCGATGACGCCGTGGGTTTCCCGGGTATTGGGCAGCAGGTTGACCAGTATGTCGGTCTGCTGGAGCAACTCGATAAGCCCTGCCCTGGCGTTGAACACGTTGAAGCCGACATCCGTGGAGGTTCGCGCCCAGCCCGCCACCTGAAAGCCCAGCTGCTGCAAGTGCAGCCCGCACGCCTTGCCCAGCACACCGGCACCCAGGATGCCAACACGCACGTCGCTGGCAGCCGCCTGCACGACCGGTGTCCAGCGGGCCGCTGCCTGCTCGCGGCGATAGTGGGCAATCTGGCGATGCAGGTAGAGCACGGCGAAGGTGACGTACTCGACCATGCGCATGGTCAGGTCGGGGTCGCGGATGCGTCCGATCGGAATGGCTGCCTGGCCCGCCAGGCAAGCAAGGTGATCCACACCCGCGCCCATCGAGAACACCGCCCTGGGCCGGTTGGGTTGCTGAAAAACCTGCGTGTCGGCCTTCCAGGCGCAAATGACATAGTTGTCCGAAGCCACAACCTCGCCATCCTGGGGCCAGAGGTGGACCTTGCGCCCTGCGCTGCGGGCTTCAAAAGCGTGACGCCAGGGTTCGGCGGCCCAGGGGCCGGGTGCAACGACGATATCAATCCTGTTCAAATCACTGTGCTCCCGCTTATAGGCCGCGTGCCGAATCGAAGCCATCCAGGACGGCCCTGAGGTTTTCGCCGAGGATCTCGCTCAGGTAACCGCCCTCCTGCACCAATGCCGTTGGCCAGCAGGTGCCGCCTAGCCGCTTGCCAGCTTCACGGAAGCCCTGGGTGGTAACGGCCAAGGCACCGTTGGGGTCTTCTTCGGACGCATCCAGGCCGAGGGCGACGACCAGAGCTTCCACCCCCAGCCGTTGGCAGAATTCCAGCGCATGTTCGATGGCGGCCAGGTAAACCTCATCACCGGAGCCATGGGGCAAAGGCAGGTTGAGGTTGTAACCCAGGCCGCGGTGCTGCCCGGTTTCATCGCCGTAGCCGGCGTAGTACGGCATGAAATTCGACGGGTCGGCATGGATGGAGACCGTCACCACGTCATCGCGGTCGTAGAACACGTGCTGGGTGCCGTTACCGTGGTGTACATCGATATCGATGACCCCCACCCGGCACTTGAGCGTGTCACCCAGGTAGGCCGCGGCGACCGCGGTATTGTTGACGAAGCAGAAGCCCCCGGCACTTTCCACCGAAGCGTGGTGCCCCGGCGGCCGGCACAGGCCATAAGCATGGCCATGGCTGGCGGCATGCCGGGCGGCGCTCAACGCCACATCGGCGCTGGCCATCACCGCCTGGTAGGTCTGGGCGTGGATGGGCGTCGACAGATCGGCCATGTGGAAGCCGACCTGGCCGATGATGTGCGTCGGGTAGTGCTGCATTTCCGGGCGTTTGAAATGCGACGGCAGGATGTGCTCTAGCCCAGGCTCGATCTCCGCTCGCCGGTCCCAGGCTGCCTTGAGAAAGTTCAGGTAGCGGCCCGAATGAACCCGCAGGATCGGCTCGACGCCGAAGGCTGAGGCCAGATCGATGTCATGACCGGCATGGCGGGCAGCGGCCAGCAACAGGTCATAACGCGCCGGTTGCTCCAGGTGGGCAATGGCCTTGCCACGCCGAAAGTAGGTAGCCGGAGCATGTAACAGGCTATCGGGGGAGTGAAACGCTTTCATTTTAATTCTCCAGTGTCTTGGCTCATCAACCGCGTGTACCCACACCCACCGTGCCGGACATTCGCTGGGCGCGCCGGCTGCAACGCATCTGGTGGAACACCCCGAGCAGCGCCAGGCACACCCCTGCGCCACCGGTGGAAATCACCAGCACCTGATAGTCCGGCATGAACGACATCGCCCCCAGGCAAACCACGATGAACACGATCACGGCCCAGGTCAGCCAGGGGTACAGCCACATCTTCAACGGGATATCGCGTCCACTGGCTTCCAGCTTGCGGCGCATCTTGAGCTGTGAGCAGGCAATGACCAGGTACACCAGCAGTGCAATGGTGCCGGTCATGTTCATCAAGGTATCCAGCACGTCCCGAGGCCGCAGGGTGTCGCTGAAGTTGATCAGCGCCATGACCACTGCCACCACGCAGGAACCGATGATCGCGTACACCGGTACGCCGCTGTCGGCCTTGGTCAGCTTGAAGCACGCCGGGGCATCACCGCGGCTGGCCAGTGAGAACAACATGCGCGACGCGGTGTAGTGGGCGGAAATCAGGCAACTGCTGACCGAGGTGAGCACGACGAAATTCATCAGCCACTCGGCCCCCGGCACGCCCAGCAGCTCCAGGGTACGGCGGTACGAGCCGTAACCGGACTGGCCCAGCATCGGGTCGTTCCAGGGCACCAGGCAGACGATCAGGAAGATCGAGCCGACGTAGAACAGGCCCACCCGCCACACCACCGATTTAGTGGTCTTGATGATCTGCTGGGAGGGGTTCTTCGATTCGGAGGCGGCAATGGTCGCGATTTCTGCGCCAAGGAAGGCGAACATCACCCCGAGCATGGCGCCCACCACCGGCTCAATGCCATTGGGTACGAAACCGTGGGCCGTGAGGTTGCTGATGCCACTGACCTCCCCTACCTGCCAGATGTTCAGCACAGCCAGACAACTCACGGTGAGGAAGCAGACGATGGCGATGACCTTGATCAGGGCGAACCAGAACTCGAACTCACCGTAGTTCTTCACATTGAAAAAGTTGATGCTGATCAGCAGCAACGTGGTCCCGAGCACGAACGCATTGACGCTGACGGCGGGGAACCAGCCGTTGAGGATCTTGCCCGCTACATAGGCTTCCCAGGCCATCAGTGCGACCCAGTATCCCCAATACAGCCATCCGATGGTAAACCCTGCCCAGCGGCCAATGGCGCGATCGGCATAGGTGGAAAAGGAGCCGGTGTCCGGTGACGCGGTGGCCATCTCGCCAAGCATCCGCATGATCAGCATCATGAGGATGCCGCCGGTGAGAAATGCCAGCACCGCTGCGGGGCCTGCACTGTGAATCACGCTTCCGGAGCCGACGAACAACGAGCCGCCGATCACCCCGGCGATCGACATCATGGTCAGATGCCGGGATTTCAACCCGGCTTTGAGATGGCTTTCAGGCTGCGATTTCTCGGCAACTACACGCGCGTCCATCTTCAGTACCTTTGTTTTTATAGTGGTTGGGATTTTACTGAGGCTCAGGCCAAGGGCCGGTCGCCAGACGGCGACCGGCCCTTGGCCAACCCTGTCAGCGAGGTGCCAGGGCGACCGAGACGAATTTGGTATCCAGGTACTCCTGAATGCCCCACACGCCCCCTTCGCGGCCCAGGCCGCTCATCTTCACGCCACCGAACGGCGCCTGGGGGGTGGACGGCGCGCCGTCGTTGATGCCGACAATGCCGTAGTCCAGGCGCTCGGAAACGCGGTGAGCAGTGTCCAGGTCACGGGTCCACAGGTAAGCGGCCAGGCCGAACGGCGTATCGTTGGCTGCAGCCACTACCTCATCGAGGGTGTCGAACGTCAGGACAGGCGCCACTGGACCGAACGTTTCCTCTTCCAGAATCCGCATGCCCGGCGCCACGTCGCACAGCAGGGTGGGCTGGTAGTACAGGCCGCCGAGCGGCTGTCCTCCCACGACCACTTTCGCCCCGCGGCCCACGGCGTCCTCGACATGCTCGCGCACCTTCTGCAGGCCCTGGGCGTCCACCAGCGGCCCGATCTGCGTATCGGCGGCCGCAGGGTCACCGACTCGCAGCGCCGCGATACGGGTGGCCAAGGCATCGAGCAGCTGCGCGCTGACCGATGTGTGCACGTAGATCCGGTTGGTGCACACGCAGGTCTGCCCGGCGTTGCGGAACTTGCAGGCCATGATTTCGTCGGCCGCCCGGGCAATATCGGCGTCGGCAAAAACGATGAACGGCGCGTGGCCGCCCAGCTCCAGCGATACCCGTTTCATGGTTTCAGCCGACTGGCGATACAGCAGCACGCCGACCTCGGTACTGCCAGTGAAGGTCAGCTTGCGAATGCGCCGATCCTGGAAGAACACCCCAGAAATCGCAGACGGGTTGCTGGAGGTAATCACCTGGAAGGTGCCCGCAGGGCCGCCGACTTCGCGCCAGTATTGCTCCAGCAACAACGCCGTCAGCGGCGATTGCTCGGCCGGTTTGACGATTACCGTGCAACCGGCCGCCAGTGCCGGGGCGACTTTGCGGGTGATCATCGCCGCTGGGAAGTTCCACGGCGTGACGGCGTATACCGGCCCCACAGGCTGACGGGTGGCGTACAGACGCTTGTTTTCGAACTGACTGGCGAAGGTCTCGCCATACAGACGCTTGGCTTCCTCGGCATACCATTCGGCAAAACCGGCGGCATACATCACCTCCCCTACGGCCTCCTTGACGGGTTTACCCATCTCGGTGGAAATCGCCTGAGCGATTTCCTCGGCGCCCGCGACCATGCGCTCGAACCACTTGCGCAGCAATTGGCTACGGTGGAACGCCGTGGTCTGCTTCCAGGCGTCGAACGCCTCGACCGAGGCATCGGCCAGTTGCCTGGCATCGGCTGCGGTGCAGTCGGGCACGGTGGCGCAGGGCTGCTGGCTGGCGGGGTTGATGACTTCATAGGTCTTGCGGTCGGCGGTGCCGGCTGGCAGTGATGCCAACTGCCAGGCTTTGACGTGTTCTGCAGGGGTATTCACGGATCTTGCTCCATCAACAGGCTTCAAAGGAACAGCGCGTAACACAGGTCAGGCCTTGGCGGCCGCCAGGGCGCGCTCGAACATGCCCAGCGCCTCTGCCACGTCGTGCTCGGAGATCACCAGCGGGCAAATGAAGCGCACGACGTTGCGGTACACACCGCACTTGATCACCAGCAGGCCTTCTTCACGGGCTGCATCGATGACACGCTGAGCCAGGGCGGCATCCGGCGCCTTGCTGGCCCTGTCGGTCACGAACTCAACCGCCGCCATGGCGCCGATGGCGCGCACATGGCCAATGCTGTTGAAACGTCCTTCCAGTGCCTTGAAGCCCTTGAGCAGTTGTTCACCAATCGCCTGGCTGCGCTCGGTGAGGTTTTCCGACTCGAAGATCTTGATCACCTCCAGCGCTGCGGCGCAGCCCAGCGGGTTACCGCCGTAGGTGCCGCCCAGGCCGCCGGGCAACGGCGCATCCATGATCGCCGCACGCCCTACCACACCGGAGATCGGCAACCCGCCGGCCAGGCTCTTGGCAACGGTCACCAGATCGGGCTGAATGCCCGCGTGCTGGAAGCCGAACAGCTTGCCGGTGCGGCCGAAACCGGTCTGGATTTCATCGCAGATCAGCACGATGCCAAGCTCTTCGGTCTTCTTGCGCAGCGCGCGCATGAAGTCCACCGGCGCCGCGATGAAGCCGCCGTCGCCCTGCACAGGTTCGATGATGATCGCCGCCACGCGGTCGGCAGCGACCTGGGTGTCGAACACTTCCTGCAAGGCCGCCAGGGCCTTTTCAGTGGTAACGCCGCGGTATTCGTTGGGGTACGGCGCGTGGTAGACATCCGGCGCCAGTGGGCCGAAGTTCTGGCGATAGGGCTGGCTCATGCCGGTCAGGCTCATGCCCATCAGGGTGCGACCATGGAAGCCACCGCGAAAGGCAATCACAGCCGGGCGGTTGGTGTGGGCGCGCGCGATCTTGATCGCGTTCTCCACTGCTTCGGCCCCCGTGGTCAGGAACACCGACTTGTAGTGCTCTTGGCCGCCAACCAGGTGGTTGAGCTTGGCGGCCAGGTCGATGTACTGGTCATAGGCCGCCACCTGGAAGCAGATGTGCGAGAAGGTATCCAATTGCTTGCGCACCGCCTCGACCACCCGCGGATGGTTGTGGCCGACGTTCAGCACACCGATCCCGCCCACGAAATCCAAGTACTTCTTGCCTTGATCGTCCCAGAGATAAGCGCCGGCAGCGCGGCTCACTGTGATCGGATGGGCGACCGCGATGCCGTTGGAGACATGCTGCGTGCGGGCTGAGACGGGCAGTTTTTGTTGAGAGGACATGGCATTCACCTTTTTGTGTCAGTGGGCGAATGCTAGCCAGCGCCTCCCTGTGCAGATACGCACCCGGCACAGGATGAAATTGCAGGTGTTTCCCACGAAAAGTAGGAACCGCACACCACCGGACCGCACACAGAAAAGCCCGCGTGGCATCATTGCCAGGCGGGCTCAGGGGCAGCGGCCATGCTGCGGCGCTCACACGGTCAGAACGCCTCCGAGACCAACCGGTACAACTGCGCCGCCACTTGTAGCTTGAAGCGGTCCTGTGGGTTATCCAGGGAGATCCCGAGCAAGTGCTCGATACGCTCGACGCGGTAGCGCAAGGTGCTGATGTGAATGTCCAGTGCCTTGGCGGTATTGAGCAGTTGAAAGCCTTCACCCGCCAGGCACAGGGCGGTTTCGGTCAACGCGTTACCCCGTTTGGGATGCTCAAGCGGCTCGATCATGCGCTCCAATAGCAAGCGGCGGGCATCTGCATCACCCATCAATGCCCTGGGGAACAGCACCTCGTCGAAGTCATGCAACTTGCCAGGGCGCAGCAGGCCAAGCAGCGCCGAGACATCTTCGGCGCCTTGGGCCATACCGGTCACGCCCCGATGGACCCGGCTCACGGCAAGCGCCCCCCCTTCGGTACGGATCACCTTCCAGACGGCCTCCGGCGCTACTTCGGCCGGCAACAGGAAGCTGATCTGGTTGAGCGATACCGAGATCAGCGGTGCGACATCCAGCCCCTGCATGGTCACCGCCAGGCGGTCCGTCATTTTCGAGCGGCGATTGAAGCCCTCGATGGACAAGGGAATGGGTTCGTTGAGCAGCACCAGGCAGACCCGGTACGCCCGGTTTTCACTCCAACCCGATGCCTGGGCGCGCTCGATGGCGCTGGGCGTCGCCGAAAACTTGCCCTCCAGCAGGCCGGCCACAAAGGCGTAGCCCAGACGTGTCTCCTGGTCAGAAAGTTGGCGCTGATAGCTCAGGTGCAGCGCCGCGATCACCAGCGCATGCTCCAGCGCACGCGCGTCGAGTTCCTCGAAGGGGTCGCTGTCGCTGTCCAGCCAGATCACCGCAGCCACTTCACCGCGCAATCTGATCGCCCCTCCCAGGCGGGCGCAGCCCCAGCCATGCCCGGCGTCCAGGGTAACAGCCGTGTTGGCGCCGAAGAACGCCGCCAGGCTCTGCTGGGCAATGATGCGGCGGATCAGCGCCCGCTCCTGGTCCTCACTGGCGGCGGCCAGCGAGCTGCCCAGCACGGTGCCGTCACTGGACACCACCGTGGCAGGCTTGTCCAGGGCTGCATGCAGCGCCTTGGCCAGCCCCTGGAGGTTGTTCACTTCCAGCGCGGCTTCGGTGAGCGTGCGATGGATGAGGTCCGAACGGCGGATGATTTCAGCCTGGATGTTGATGATCCGCGCCAGCACGTCGTGCATGATCTCGCTGAACTGGATCTCCCAGGGCAGCTCGAGCAACGGCAAATTGCAGCGGTTGGCTTCATCGATGGCCGCCTGGGTGAAGTGCTCACGAAAATGCGGCACCGCCAACACCACCCCTGCCAACCCGATGTCGCTCAGCCGGCGTACCATCTCACGGCACTCGTCATCCGCAACCGGCCAGTTGTAGCCGGTGGTCAGCAGCAGCTCACCGGGTTTGAGCCAGTTGGTGATCTCGGGGTGGTCGACGATATGCACCCAGGTGATTTCGCGCGCCATGGCGTCTGCTCCGGCCACCACGGTGGCTTCGCGCAGCACCGTGTGTTGGATCGCGGCGTCGAGTTTCATTGTCGAGTTTCCTTGCTGTGTTGGCGAACCACCGGCAGCGAACGGCCAGGCCACGCGCGACATTAGCAGCCCGTGGCCGATGCGTGTATGCCGCCTGCTGCAGCCTACCCGAGTATTTTTGCCAGGTACTCAGCCAGGTGCAGGGGTTCACGCCCGCTGACGTTGCGGATCTGCCCACGGCAGCTGAACCCGTCCGCCACCACCGCAGCCTCCTGCGGAATCTGGTCGATGCACGGCTTGAACGCCTGCTCGCCAATGACCTTGGCAATGGGCGCGGTCTTGCTGTGATAGGCATAGGCGCCTGCCACCCCGCAGCAACCGGCCTGAATCACCTGCCCTTTGCCGCCAAGCTTCTCCAGCACGCCCTGTTCTGCCGCCATCCCGCCACAGGCTTTCTGGTGGCAATGGCCGTGGATGCGCACATCCTCGTTGATCGCCGGCAGTTGCAGGCCGCGGCTGCGGATGAACTCGCTGAGGGTCATGATGGATTTTTCCAGCTGCTTGGCCCGCGGGTCGTGCGGGAACAGCCCTGGCATCTCATCGCGGAACACCGAGAGGCAACTGGGCTCGAGCACCAGCACCGGCATACCCTCTTCCAACACCGGCGCAAGCTGCTCGAGGATTTGCGTCAGGTTGGCCTTGGCTTGGTCGACCATCCCCACATCGTAATACGGGCGGCCGCAGCAAACGTGGCGCTTCATCAGTTTCACGCGCAAGCCTAACAGCTCCAGCACCTGCACACCGGCTTCGAGCACCTTGGGCGTGAACCCGTTGTTGAAGCTGTCCACCCACAACAGCACCTCACGCCCACTGTGGCGGTCGCTTTCCTTGAGCAAGCGTTTGGCGGTGGTGCCGGCGCGGAAACTCTGCGAGGCAATCTTCGGGAACCGGGCGTGCCTGGCCAGGCCGAACCAGGCGCCCGCGGTGCGGACCAACGGGTTGCCCATGGCGTAGTTGAGCACTGGCGACAGCTTGGTGGCATGGGGCAGCCACTCGCCGATGCGGCCGATCATGGCATCCATCACCGGGCGGCGTTTATCGGCGTAATAGCGGCTGAGAAACTCGGTCTTGTAGCGCGCGATGTTCACGTTGGTCGGGCAGTCGGTCTTGCACCCTTTGCAACTCAGGCACAGGTCCAGCGAATCCTTGACCTGCTCGTTCTGCCAACCGTCCTCGATGACCTCCCCCTTGAGCAGCTCGAAGAACAGCCGGGCGCGACCACGGGTCGAGTACTTTTCTTCGCGGGTGGCGCGAAAGCTTGGGCACATGGTGCCTCCGTCCAACGAACGGCACTTGCCCATGCCGATGCAGCGCTCCGCCTCGCGTGCCAGCCCCTGGCTGCCCAGGCGGGCATCGTAGGTGAAGGCGCTCTGCACCGCTGGACGACTGTAGCCAGGCCCCATGCGCAGGTTGGCATCGACAGGCATCGCGTGGATCAACTTGCCTGGGTTCATGCGGTTAAGCGGGTCCCAGATGGCCTTGAACTCGGCAAAGGCCTGCATGATCGCCTGGGAATACATGATGGGCAGGTACTCCCCCTTGGCCTGGCCGTCGCCATGCTCGCCCGACAGCGAGCCGCCATAGCGCACCACCAGGTGCGCAGCCTCCTCGAGAAAGGCGCGCCAATTGCGTACACCGCTGTCGGACTTCAGGTCGAAGGTGATCCGTGAGTGAATGCAACCATCTCCGAAATGCCCGTAGAGGTTGGTCTTGTAGCCGTAACGCGCGACCAGTTGCTTGAACTCGCGAAGGTACTTGCCCAGGTGTTCCGGCTCGACCGCCGCGTCTTCCCAGCCCACCACCGGGTCCGGTTCGTTGGGGTCCAGGCCCAGCGAGGTCGCCGAAGCGCCGGTTTCACGAATGGTCCAGATGCGGTTCATCAGGCCTTTGTCTGTCACCAGCCGTGCACTCGGCCGCCCCGGCAATTGCGGCGCGATGGCCACGGCCCGCTGCGCCAGTGCGGTGGCCTCCTCGGTGGACAGCGCACCGAATTCGATCATCAGCCAGGCGTTGCCTGCCGGCAGCTGCGCGATATCGGCAAGCTTCATGCCGCGTGCCTTGAGCCCGCCGATGATGCCATCGTCCAACCCCTCCATGGCAATCGGGCCCAGCGGCAGCAACTGTGGCACCGAGTCGGCGGCGTAGTAGATTTCCTCATAGCCCAGCACAACCAGTACCCGGTGCGTGGGGTTCTTCACCAACAGCGTCTCGGCCTGCAGGATAGTGACACAGGTTCCCTCCACCCCCACCAGCGCCCGAGCGATGTTAAAGCCGTTTTCCGGCAGCAACTGGTCGAGGTTGTACCCTGATACGCGACGTTTGAGCTTGGGGAAACCCCGGCGGATCTCGTCTTCATGGCGGTCGACCAGGTCCTTCAAGGCCTGGACGATCTCCGCCCGCCGGCCACCGGCCTGCAGGTGCTCCTGCAGCGCCGCGTCATCCGTGGGGCCAACCCAGAAGCGCTCGCCATCGTAGGTCAGCACCTCAAGCCGCTCGACGTTCTCCACAGTTTTGCCGGCCATGACCGAGTGGGCGCCACATGAGTTGTTGCCGATCATTCCACCCAGGGTGCAGCGGCTATGGGTGGCCGGGTCCGGGCCGAAGGTCAGGCCAACCTTGGCCGCTTCATCCTTGAGCTGGTCGCAGATGACCCCGGGCTCTACCCGCGCAATACGGCGTTCGACATCGATGTGGCCGATCGCATGCAGGTATTTGGAGGCATCGATCACCACGGCAGCGTTCACCGCCTGCCCGCACATGGATGTCCCGGCCCCGCGGGGCAGGATCGGCAGGCCCGCCGCCTGGCACAGGTTGACGGTGGTGACGATGTCCTCGAGCGTCCTGGGTATCACCACGCCGATCGGCAATTGCCGATAGTTCGAAGCCTCGCAAGCGTAAAGCGCGCGCGACGCTGCGTCGAACCTGATCTCGGCGCTGGTCTGCGCTGCCAGCTTCTCGCGCAGACTGAGCAAGACGTTCAAGTCAAAGGGGATAGGAGTGTTCTGGGTCATGGAGCGAAACCTTCTCGATCATCGGCACGGTCGCGTCTTGTGTTGTCGTCCGCAGACAGACAGCGGCGCAGTGCCGGTACTGTAGGGGGCACCTGCCCTGCGCTCTACGTATGCCAAGAAGGAACAATCACGCCGTTCCACCTACGTGCGGTAGGAGGTTACCGCCCATCCTGCATGAGGGTTTAAACCGCGACGGCCTGGGCACGCGAGGCATGCCTGGCCGCTGCGGGCAGCCCGTGCAGACTGAACCCTCACCGCCCCCTCCAAGTCCCACGTCTGAACACCAACCCACGGGGCATGTTTGATGGAGTACTGGATCAAGTTGCTTGAATGGCCCGCCATGGCCTTGACCGTCCTGGCGGCATGGTGCATCGGCTCAAGCCGCCCCGGCCGGCGCAAAGTAGGTTTCTGCTGCTTCATCGCCAGCAACCTGCTGTGGTCGGTCTGGGGCTGGCAGGCCCAGGCCTGGGCCTTGATCATCCTGCAGATCTGCCTGTGCGCCATGAACCTGCGCGGTTGGAAGAAGAACACTTCGATGGAGCCCGGGCGGTAGCCGCAGCGAAGCCCGGGCTTGCTTCAGCGGCGGGCTTTCTGTTCTACATCGGCAAGCGTGCGTTCGATCTTGCGCGCTTGTGCTTCCTGCTCCTTGATCGAGGTGGGAGTGATTACCTTGTCCACGGCCTCGGTGTCCGGGTCTGGCCGCTCCAGTACCGGGTCTGGCGAAGCTTCGCCTTGCTGGGCCTGCTCCGACGAAATCGGCCGCGGGACCTTGTCTGCGGGCTTAGGGTCAGGGTGCTTCATGGTGTTCTCCTTGCGTGATTGCCTGTCTTTCAGAAGAACCTGGCGGCGCCGGAAAGTTTGATCCGATTGGGCCAATACCCCGCATGCTGAGCCTTGGCAGCCACTTGTCCCCGGCGTCAGCAGAAACGCTGAACGTTTCAAGCAAGGCTCACGTCGGAGAACAAAGACGCAGCCCACTGCGCGTACCCTAACCGTGAGGACCTCCCATGAGCGCACATTCCCTCAAGGGCCACGAAGCGCATGCCATACGCCTGACACTCAACGGCCAGAACAGGTCGGTTCAGGTCCACCCCTGGACCACCTTGCTCGACCTGTTGCGTGACCAACTGGACCTGATCGGCACCAAGAAAGGCTGCGATCATGGCCAATGCGGTGCCTGCACGGTGCTGCGCGACGGCAAGCGCATCAACGCCTGCCTGACACTGGCCGTGATGTGCGACGGTGCCGCGCTGGTCACGGTCGAAGGGCTGGCCAACGGCGACGAACTGCATCCCATGCAGCGCGCCTTCATTACCCACGACGCGTTCCAGTGTGGCTACTGCACCCCCGGGCAGCTCTGTTCGGCAGTCGGACTGGCGCGTGAAGGCCGCGCCGACTGCCCACAAGCCATTCGCGAGCTGATGAGCGGTAACCTGTGCCGCTGCGGTGCGTACAGCAACATTCTTGCCGCAGTGGAAGAAGCCCTGCCCCTGACGCGCGCCCAGATCGATGCCGAACGAGGACCGCGCACATGACCCCCTTCAGCTATCACAAACCTGCATCAATCACTGACGCGGTAAACCTGGCAGATCCGGCTTCGCGTTTCATCGCCGGGGGCACCAACTTGGTCGATTTGATGAAAGAGAACATCGTACGGCCCGAGCGCCTGATCGATATCACCGGGCTTGGGTTGAACACTGTGGAGCAAACGCCCAACGGCGGGCTACTGATTGGCGCACTGGTGAGCAATGCCGACCTGGCCTGGCACCCGCTGATCGAACAGGGTTACCCGCTGCTGTCCCAGGCGATCCTGGCGGGGGCGTCACCGCAGTTGAGGAACATGGCCAGCACCGGCGGCAACCTGCTGCAGCGCACTCGCTGCTACTACTTCTATGACACCGGGGTGCCCTGCAACAAGCGCGAACCAGGCAGCGGGTGCCCTGCCCGCGCAGGCCTGAATCGCATTCACGCCATTCTCGGCGCCAGCGACAGCTGCGTTGCAACCCACCCTTCGGACATGTGCATTGCCTTGGCGGCGTTGGAGGCGGTGGTCCACGTGCAGGGTCGGGCGGGTAAACGGTGTATCCCCTTCGCCGACTTCCATCGCCTTCCCTACGACACACCGGAGCGCGACAACCAGCTGGCAACTGATGAACTGATCACCGCCATCGAATTGCCGCCGCCTGAATTCGCCCAGCATTACTGCTACCTGAAGATTCGCGACCGTGCTTCCTACGCCTTCGCCTTGGTCTCGGTGGCGGCGGCCTTGAAGCTAGAGGGCGACCTGATCGTCGACGCTCGTCTGGCACTGGGCGGTGTCGCGCACAAACCCTGGCGTGACCCGGCCGTGGAATTGACCTTGAAAGGCCAGAAGGTAGCCCATGAGCTGTTCGCGCGGGTGGCTGAACACATGCTGAAAGGGGCGCAGCCCCTGAGCCAAAACGCTTTCAAGGTAACCCTCGGCCGTCGAGCCATCGTGCGCGCCCTGAGTGACGCCGCGTTCGGCACCCGCCCCGCAAGGACGACACCATGAGCCAGATCAACCCCGTTGTCGGCACACCGCTCGACCGTGTGGACGGTGTAGCGAAGGTTACCGGTACAGCGCGATACGCCGGCGAGTACCCACAGGACGGTTTGCTTTACGCCAGCGTCGTATCGAGCACCGTTGCGTGCGGTCGTGTGCTGCGCATCGACAGCACCCGGGCGCTGCAGGTGCCCGGTGTGGTCTGTGTGCTGGACCACAACCATCGCCCGCGGATTTCCAGTTATGACGACGACTACAGCGACGCCGACTCCGCAGAAGGCGCGCCCTTTCGCCCCTTGTTCAATGACCGTGTCCTGTACAGCGGCCAGCCCTTGGCGCTGGTGGTCGCCGAAAGCCTGGAGCTGGCACGGTACGCCGGCTCGCTGATCCACATCGAATACCACACGCAGCCCCACCAGACCGACCTGCTTGCCGTGCTGGAACAGGCCTATCCGGCGCCTGCGCAGACGCCTGAACCGCGTGGCGACTTCGCGGGGCAGTTCGCCAATGCGCCAGTCACGGTCGATGCGACGTATACAACGCCCAATGAGCATCACAACCCGATGGAGCCCCATGCCTCGACGGTGTTCTACAAGGTGGACGGTACCCTGGAGATTCATGACAAAACTCAGGGTACGCAGAACTGTCAGGACTACCTGCACAAGGTATTTGGCTTGCCCAAGGACAAAATCCGGGTACTGGCAGCCTTTGTCGGCGGCGCCTTCGGCTCGGGCTTGCGCCCGCAGTACCAGTTGCCGCTGGCGGTCATGGCGGCATTGCACCTGCAACGCTCGGTGCGCCTCACCCTGACCCGCCAGCAGATGTTCACCTTTGGCTACCGGCCCCGCACCCAGCAACGGCTGCGCCTGGGCGCAGCTGCAGATGGCCGGCTGCTGGCCATTGCACACGACGCCATCGGCCAGACCTCACGTTTCGAGGATTTCACCGAGCACCTGGTGGAGTGGAGCGGCATGCTGTACCAGTGCGACAACGTTGCATTGAGCTATCGGCTGGCAGCGCTGGACGTGTATACCCCGTTGGACATGCGCGCACCGGGGGCCGCCTCCGGCGTGATTGCCCTTGAGTGCGCCATGGACGAATTGGCCATCGCGGCGAACATCGACCCCCTGCAATTGCGCCGGCGCAATTTCGCCGCCAGCAATGGCAACGAAGGCAAACCCTACTCCAGCAAGGAACTGTTGGCTTGTTACGACCAGGGTGCCGCGCGTTTCGGCTGGAACAGCCGTGACCCTGCGCCACGCAGCCTGCGCAAAGGCAGGCAACTGGTTGGCTGGGGCATGGCGGGCGGCGTCTGGGAAGCGATGCAGATGAAGGCCAGCGCCAAGGCCAGCATCGATCAGCAGGGTCATGTGACCGTCAGCAGCGCCACGACCGACATAGGGACCGGGACCTACACCGTCATGACCCAGATTGCCGCCGACGCTGCCGGGGTGACGCCGCAGGACGTGACCTTCGTGCTGGGCGACTCGTCCCTGCCGACCGCGCCCCTGCAGGGTGGTTCGTTCACTGTGTCCTCGGTAGGCTCTGCGGTCCGTCAGGCCTGCCTGGTGCTGCGCACGAAAGTACTGGCGTTTGCCCGTCAGCGCTACCCCGAGATCGGCGCAACAGCGGCACAGGACATCGCGTTCGGCGACGGTTACCTGCACGCTGGCGAGCACCGCTTCGCCATCGCCGACATCGTCGCCCAGGCCAGTGAAGGGGCGTTCGACGTGCAGATCGATGCAGAACCGGGTGCCAGGCGTGCGCCCTTCTCCACCGCGACCCATTCGGCGGTGTTCGTCGAAGTGCAGGTCGATGAAGACCTGGGCACGATCAAGGTTACCCGGGTGGTCAGCGCGGTGGCGGCGGGACGTGTGGTCAACCCGAAAACCGCCCGCAGTCAGATCCTTGGAGGCGTGGTCTGGGGCCTTGGCATGGCACTGCACGAACAGACGCAGACCGATCATCGGCTGGGCCGTTTCCTCAACCATAACCTGGCGGAGTACCACATACCGGTGCAGGCGGACATTGCCGATATCGAGGTGATCTTCGTCGACGAACCCGACGATATCGTCAACGACCTGGGCTCCAAGGGCGTTGGCGAAATCGGCATCGTCGGGGTGGCAGCCGCCGTGGCCAATGCCATCTACCATGCGACGGGCAAGCGGGTCAGGGAGTTTCCAATAACGCTCGACAAGGTGCTGTAGCCCGTACCAGCCATCACCCGTGTTGAACCCTTGCCCAGGCCGTCGACTCAACCCCAGGCAAGCCCAGTTCCAACCACCGCGATGAGGTGTTCCATGAATGCTATCGATCTGCTAATTCAAGACCACAAGCTGGTGAAGAAACTGCTGGAAGAACTGTCCGCCACCACCGAGCGCGCAGTGAAACGACGCACCGAGCTGCTGCAGCGCATCGAACAGGAGTTGCAGGTGCACACCGCGTTGGAGGAAGAAATCCTCTACCCGGCCATCAAACAGGCGGGAGGCAAGGAAGAAGCGAAGATGTATTACGAGGCCAAGGAAGAGCACCGCACCGTCGATTCGCTGGTATTGCCTGACCTGCTGCACACAGAGGCCGGTACGCTTGAGTTCGCCGGGCGCGTCAAGGTCATGAAAGAGTTGCTCGAGCACCATATCGAAGAAGAGGAAGGCGAACTGTTCCCGACCGCGAAGAGACTGCTGGGCAAAGAAGAGCTCGAACAGATGGGGCAAGCCATGCTGGCGCACAAGAAGATGCACAAGGGCGACCAGCGCGCCGCTTGACCAACACGTGCGCGCCCTGGGTGGCGCGCAACGCCTCCCACGGTGCTCACAATGTCACCCCGCTGCGTTCAGGCACGCCAGTGTCGCCAAGGCATTGCCCAAGGCGGCACCGGACGCCGTGTTGTCAAAGATGCACCAGGTTGGCACACCCTGCGCGGCGCTGGCGGTGAGCAGCACTGCCATTTGCTGCACAAACGCCGCTGAATAGGCACTGGCATAGGTCCGCGGCACCCCATGCAGGCGCCAATACACCAATCCCGGCCAACCTCCTGGCTGAGCATCGATGGCCAAGCGTGGTGGGCTGGCGGCAACCTGGGCCACCTGCATTTGCACCAGCATCGGCTGCGCCGCCTGCCACGATGCATGCCGGGGCTCCACCGCCAACGCGCCGGTATAGCGTTGCCGTACGCTGGCAAAAAAGCGTTGCGCCACCTCACGGTCGAACGCCAATGACGGCGGCAACTGCACCAACAGGCACCCGAGGTGGCCTTGCAGTTGGCCGCACTGGCCGAGAAAGGTATCCAGCAATGCTTCGCAACCTTGCAGGCGCAGCTCGTGGGTAATGGCCTTGGGTAGCTTGACGCTAAAGCGGAAGCCTTCGGGCACCGATGCAGCCCAGCGGGCATAGGTTTGCGGCCGGTGCGGGCGGTAGAACGAGCTGTTGATCTCAACCGCGTTCAACTGCGCGGCGTAGCGCTGCAGGTGACTGCCGCTACCGGGAAATGCGTGCACCTCGTGGCTGGACAAGCTCCAGCCGGCACAGCCGAGATGGATCATTGCAGCGCTCCTGCCGTTAGCCCATTTGTTGCTATGAGTGCCGGCGGGGTACGGCGTTCCATCGCGGCGGCAGGGCCTTAATGCCGTACATCCCGTCTTGGAAACCGGCGCTGAACTTTGCACGGGGTTCAGGCTTCCCTAACCATGAGGCTCGACACGCGGGCCTGGTTGTTGCGAATTTGCAGGAGCTGTCGAATGCCCCGAATCATCACACCGAGCACACCCGAACACGAAATCGACGAGCACAATGTCAGGATGTTCGGCTCGCCGAAGGAGCGGCTGGACTTCTATCGTCGGGAGATCCAGTACGAAACCAGTATCCTTGCCAACCGTACCGACGCGTACTTGGCGGCGCAGTCGTTCCTGGTCATCGCCTTCGTGTCCTCGATGAACAACACCAACCAGGGTTGGGGCGAAATGTTCACGCTGATAGTGCCAGCGTTCCTGGCCTTGCTCGGGGTGCTGAGTTCGCTGAATGCCTGGCCGGGCATCCACGCCGCCTACACGGTCATTGACCATTGGCAGTTGAAGCAGAGCCACCTGCTGCGTAGCGAGCCGCTAATGGGCCTGGCGTATGATGAGTCGCCACTGTTCTGTGAAGCTGAAACCTCCCGCGCCGGGCACCGCAAATCGCTGCTGTTCTCCCTGCGCACGCCATGGATCTTCCTGGTGTTCTGGATGTTGCTGGGCATCTACGCGGTCTACATCCAGCTGGCCTGACTCGGCACACTGCACGGGTAATCCCGCCCGGCAACCGCGTCCAGGTAGGCGCGATGGGCTTCGACGCGCAAGTGGCGCCACTCGCGGAAACTGATCAGGCCCAGCCGATCCATCTCATCGGCCCTGCGCGCCAGCTCGGCGTGGTAGTCATCCGGGCACTCCATGCGCAGCAGCCTGTCTTCGAGCAGGCGATACCACGCCGCCAGCCCCTGCAGCCGTTCCTGTTCCGGCAACGTCAAGGACGCGTCGAAAACCCTCATGTCGCACCCCCTTCGGTGCCAGCGTTTAACCATGGAGTCGGCACGGCGACCAGGGTTCAGCTTTCAGGCATGGACGGTTGCCAGGTTCCAGCCAGCCGACCAGGGCGCACACGGTTGAAACTTTCCGCGCCGGCACTCAGTCCAGACCCTAACTACGACTGACAGGGAGACGACAATGACAGGCACGGTAGGCGACTTTCTGGTTGAGCGCTTGTACCAATGGGGCGTGCGCCGCATCTATGGCTACCCAGGCGATGGCATCAATGGTGTGTTCGGCGCACTGAGCCGGGCCAACGGCAAGATTGAGTTCATCCAGGCCCGGCACGAAGAAATGGCCGCGTTCATGGCCAGCGCCCATGCCAAGTTCACCGGCGAACTGGGCGTGTGCATCGCCACCTCCGGGCCCGGTGCTTCCCACCTGCTCACCGGCCTCTACGATGCGCGCATGGACCACATGCCAGTGCTGGCCATCGTTGGCCAGCAGGCACGCGGTGCGCTCGGCGGGCACTATCAGCAGGAACTGGACCTGGTTTCGATGTTCAAGGACGTGGCCGGTGCCTTCGTCCAACAGGCTTCCACCCCCTCGCAGGTGCGTCACCTGCTCGACCGCGCCGTGCGCACGGCCGTCGGCGAGCGCCGAGTGACGGCGGTCATTCTTCCCAACGACCTGCAGGACCTGCCCTACAACGAACCGCCACGGGCCCACGGCACCCTGCATTCGGGCATTGGCTACAGCAAGCCAAAAGTGGTGCCGTATGACGGCGATTTGCAGCGCGCCGCCGAGGTGCTCAACGCCGGGCGCAAGGTCGCCATTCTCGTCGGTGCCGGCGCCTTGCAAGCGTCAGAGGAAGTGTTCGCCATTGCCGAAAAACTCGGCGCAGGGGTGGCCAAGGCCCTGCTGGGCAAGGCAGTCCTGCCCGATGAGCTGCCCTGGGTCACGGGCTCGATCGGCCTGCTGGGCACCGAGCCCAGCTACCAGTTGATGACTGAATGCGACACTTTGCTGATGATCGGCTCCGGCTTCCCCTATGCCGAATTCCTGCCCAAGGAAGGCCAGGCCCGTGGCGTGCAGATCGACCTGCAGGCAGACATGCTCAGCCTACGCTACCCGATGGAGGTCAACCTGGTCGGCGACGCCGCTGAAACCCTGCGTGAGTTGCTCCCCCTGCTCGAACACAAGACCGAACGGCGCTGGCGCAAGAAGGTCGAGGGTTGGCGCGCGCGCTGGGACAAGACCGTGGCAAAACGCGCCATGGCCAAGGCCGACCCGATCAACCCGCAGCGTGTGGTGTACGAGCTGTCCCCGCGTCTGCCTGACGCCGCCATCGTCACCAGTGATTCCGGCTCCTGCGCCAACTGGTATGCACGCGACCTGCAGATCCGCCAAGGCATGCAATGCTCGCTGTCTGGCGGCCTGGCCTGCATGGGCGCCGCGGTGCCCTACGCCATTGCGGCTAAGTTCGCCCACCCACAGCGCACAGTGGTCGCCCTGGTGGGCGATGGTGCGATGCAGATGAACAACCTGGCCGAGCTGATTACCGTGGCCAAGTACTGGCAGCAGTGGGAAAACCCGAAATGGATCTGCGCGGTGTTCAACAACGAGGACCTAAACCAGGTCACCTGGGAACAGCGGGTCATGGAAGGTGACCCCAAGTTCGAGGCCTCACAGTCGATCCCTGACGTGCCCTACCACCTGTTCGCCATCTCCATCGGGCTCAAGGGTATCTTCGTCGACCGCGAGGAGAACGTCGCCAGTGCATGGGAACAGGCGCTGGCCGCCGACTGCCCGGTGCTGATCGAATTCAAGACCGACCCCAACGTGCCGCCACTGCCGCCGCACATCACCCTGGAGCAGGCGAAGGCGTTTGCCGGCACGTTGCTCAAGGGCGATCCCGACGAGGCTGGGATCATCGTACAAGCTGCAAAACAGGTGCTCGGCGCTGTGCTGCCTGGGCGAAAGTGACGGTGCCTTCAGCGTGAAGGCGCATGGCGCCTGCGGTACTCCGCCGGGGTCACGCCGACATGGCGAACGAATGTGCGGCGCAACGTATCGGCATTGGCGAACCCGCACAGCGCCGCCACCTGCTTGGGGGCGTCCCGCCCGCCCTCGAGCAGCGCACGCGCCGCATTGACCCGCGCCAGTTCCACCCAGGCAGCCGGGGTCATGCCTACATCCTGTTGAAACACCCGGGCAAAATGGCGCGGGCTCAACCCCATGCGCGATGCCAGCTGCGCAATGGTGTGGTCCAGTGCCGGGTTGGCGGCAATGTAGCGCTGCAATGACTGCAGCGCCGAACGCCCGACAGGCGACGTCGCGCCCTGCCGGCTGAATTGCAACTGGCCACCTGGGCGTTTGAAGTACATCACCAACTGGCTGGCCACCTGCTGGGCAATGGCAGGCCCCAGGTCCTCCTCTACCAGCGCCAGGGCCAAGTCCAGGCCGGCAGTGACGCCTGCGGCGGTGCGCAGGTTACCGTCATGCACTTGGATAGCGTCGGCCTCTACCTGCACGTGGGGATAGCGTGCCGCCAGCGGCGCGGCAACGGCCCAGTGGGTAGTCACGCGGCGGCCATCGAGCAAGCCGGCGGCCGCCAGGGCAAAGGCGCCAGTGCACACCGAGCCGTAACGGCGGCACGCCCCCGCCCGTATCCGCAGCCACTCCAGGATGCCGGGGCGCAGGTAGAGGTCGGCCGCTTGTGGCGTACCGGCCACCAGCAAGGTGTCGAAAGCCTCTAGCGCTTCCCCTATCCAGCCATCGGGCACCAGGCGAGTGCCGGAAGAGCTGACCAGCGGGCCAGGCTCACAAGCCAGCAGACGCAAGCGGTAGGCTTCATGACCTGCTTGCCGATTGGCTTCGGCGAACACATCCAGCGGCCCGCAGGCATCGAGCAGTTGGACACCCGGCAGGGCGAGGATGGCGAGGGTACGTGGTGCAGGCGGCATGAAAGCTCCGGGGTGCAGGCAAGCAGAGGGGTCCGGCGCAAGGCCGGATCACGCTGACAATGGCAGTATTTGACGCAACAAGTCAATTGAGGACACAGCCTCAGGGCCGCAGACTGACCACGTCATTCCCCACTGAGGTCTCAATCATGGCTACCCTTGCTGGTATTCAAGTACCCGACAGCCGCATGGCGCGGGAAATCACCGAGCGGGTTCGCGATACCGCCACGCCGTTGCTGTTCCATCATTCGAGCAGGGTCTTTTATTTTGCGGCGCTGGCCGGCCGGCGCCGCGGGCTCAACTTCGACAGCGAACTGCTATACGCCGGCTGCATGTTCCACGACATGGGCCTGACCCATCAGCACAGCAGCGCCTGCTGCCGCTTCGAGGTCGATGGCGCCAATGTCGCCCGCGACTTTTTGCAGGGTCACGGTATCGACGAGCGCGATATCGAACGCGTATGGACAGCCATCGCCCTGCACACCACCCCTGGCATTCCCGAGCACATGCACCCGTTGATCGCGCTGGTCACCGCCGGCGTTGAAACGGACGTACTGGGCCTGCACCACGAAGGCCTGAGCATTGCCGACCGCGATGCGGTCGTCCAGGCGCACCCACGCGGCGATCACTTCAAGGAGGCGATCATCCAGGCGTTTTACGAGGGTATTCGTCACAAGCCTCAAACCACCTTTGGCAACGTCAAGGCGGATGTGATTGCCGACAAGGAACCGGCGTTCCGCCCGGGCAATTTCTGCAGCATCATCCGCCAGTCCTGCTGGCCGAGCTGAGCCATACGGCTGCCGGGCTGATGGCCCGGCAGTTTATTTGCGGTGCTTGGCCTTACACGCCGAACGCGCACCGCGTGCCTGCAGTCACAGCATCATGGCCCTGGCCCAGATTCTGTGGAGGCATTGCGCACATGAGCTTCATTGTCTGGGTCGCCATGCTAGGGGCCGTGTTGCTGCTGCTGGCGCTCACCTCCTCTTACCTGCGCTGGATACCGGTCACCACCTCCGTGATGTGCCTGGGCTTGGGCATTGCCCTTGGCCCTGCTGGGTTGGGTCTGCTGCAGCTGGACCTTGGCCAGTCCAGCCGCTGGATGGAACACCTCACCGAAGTCGCCGTATTGTTCTCGCTGTTCGTCAGCGGCCTGAAGCTACGGCTGCCGCTGAGCAGCCGCAGTTGGCGCGTCGCCTTTTGCCTGGCCGGGCCGCTGATGCTGCTGTGCATTGCGGGTGTCAGCCTGCTGCTGCATTTCGGCTTGCACCTGGGCTGGGGCGTTTCGGTATTGATCGGCGCCATTCTTGCCCCAACCGACCCCGTGCTGGCCACCTTGGTGCAGGTCAACGACGCACAGGACTATGACCGGGTCCGCTTTGGCCTTTCCGGTGAGGCTGGGCTCAACGATGGCGTGGCCTTCCCCTTCGTCATTCTCGGCCTGCTGCTTGTACAGGGGGAGGCAGGCGGCCAGTGGCTCGGCCCCTGGCTGCTGCAGGATGTGCTGTGGGCCGTGCCTGCGGGGCTGCTGTGTGGCTACTGGATGGGGCGCGGGTTGGGCCACCTGACCCTGTACCTGCGCATTCAGAACGACGACAGCACCGTGTCACCTAACGATTACCTGACACTGGCCCTGATTGCCCTGGCGTATGTGGTCGCCGAGCTGATCCAAGGCTACGGTTTTCTCGCCGTGTTCGCAGCAGGCCTTGGCTTGCGCCAGGCCGAAGTGCACACCAGCCCCGACCCGCATGAACCGGCCGAGCACCTGGTGCAGCCAGTGGTCGGCCACCAGCATGTCGCGCCTGAACATGCGGTAAAGGGCGACCTGGATGCTTTGGAAGACAGCCAGGTCGCGGCGGGCATCATGCTGGGCGACATGCTGGCGTTCGGCGGCCTGGTGGAGCGGGCGATGGAGGTGTTCCTGGTGACCTTGCTCGGTGTGGTATTGATCGAACACTGGGACTGGCGAGCGCTGATCGTGGCCGGGGTGCTGTTCATGCTGATTCGTCCCTTGGGCACGTTGCTGATACCGTGGGGTAGCCTGTTGGACCTCCCACAGCGCGGTTTGCTGGGTTGGTTCGGGATCCGCGGGATCGGCAGCCTGTACTACCTGCTCTACGCCCTCAACCACGACCTGCTGCCTGCCGTTGCCTTGACCTGCACCAACCTCACCCTGTCGGTGGTGGCGCTGAGCGTGCTGGTACACGGGTTGAGTGTGCAACCGTTGCTGGCCCGTTACGAAACCGGCCGAGCGCGTCCTACCCGTTGATGCCTGCCCAACAGCCTCCACAGGTCGGCCAGAGCCTGTGGAGGCCGCAAAGCTCAGGAAGGGAAGCCCAAGCCCGAAGACAGGTCGGTATCCCCTGCCCTGTGGGCCCCGGCCGGCACCTCTTTGGCAGTCGATTCCCGGACCTTTTCCTTGACCGCCTCCTTGGCTTGCTCGCCCTTGGCCTTCAAGGTATCGGTCAACCGGTCACTGCTGGCCCCCATCAACGCGTCCTCCTTACGTGTACCGGGCAAGGCGGCGCCCAACGCTGCGCCCAAGGCGATACCCAGCGCCGCCAGCACCAAGGGTTGCTCCTTGAGCAAATGATCAAACTGCCCTTTGAGCGCCGTGGCCTGATCACCGACCTGATGGGCAGCGTCGCGCAGGCTGTCGGCAGAACCTTGCACCGACGCCCGCGCGCCCTGGCCCAGGTCACTGGCACGGTCACGTAAGTCATGGGCCTTGCCGCGCATGCTGTCGCCGGCGCCGTGCAGTGCTTCGCCGGCGTGGGCAAAAGCGCCTTTCACGCTGTCGACCGCTTCACCGAGCTTTTCACCCAGCCCTGGCCCGGTATGGGCGGGGCCTGGGTTGAACGGCCGATTCTGGTTGACACCCAACCACGCCAGGCCGAGCACTGTCAGCGCCGTGGGCACCGGGTTGTTCTTCAAGGTGGTGCCCAGATTGTGGAAGAACTCCCCGCCATTGCCTTTGCCGTAGGCCAGCAACTGGTCCATCAACTGGCCCGGGCTCAGGCGCTGCTCCAAGGCATCGACCAGGTCGCTGATGTGCTCGCGCTTGGCGTTGATCTCCTGCTCGAGCAGGTCGGGGTCTTTGTGCGTATCGTGTTCAAAGGAGGTACTCATGGCAGTTTCCTCTTCAACGCATCCTTGTCCTGCTGCATGGCATGCAGCGTGCGATCAGGGGTCAGCTGCGAAGGCTCGAACTGCTTTTTGCCCGACTGCAGCATGATGAAACCGATAATCATCGTGACCACGCCCACGATCAGCGCCGCCAGCCACGGCGCAACGACCAACGCCAGGGCATACACCCCCGCCATCAACAGGATGATCAAGCCCGCCAGCAGCACGATGGCGCCGGCGGCTACCGCCGCGGTACCTGCCTTCAAGGTGTTGAGGTTGTGTTGCAGCTCGGCCTTGGCCAAGGCCAGTTCCTTGCTGAACAGCTCGGGCACTTCGCGCATCAACTGGCGCAGCAGGCCACCTACACCGACCGGGTCATCCGCTGGCGTGTGCAACCCAGGGCTCACCTGCAAAGGGTCCTTGTTCATCATTCACCTCCTTTGAGCGGGTCACGCTCCAGTGGGCCGCCGCTTACCGGCGCGCCAGCGCCCATGCCGACCGGGTCGACCGGGGTATAGGGCTTGTGGGTGGAGACATCGCTGGCACGGTCTGGCTGGGGCGCGCTGCTGTGGTAGGGCTCACTGGCACCATAAGCAGGCGGTGCAGTGGATGCCCCTGCCGTGGAACTGGCGCTGGCACGCAGAAAGCGCGACAAGGCGAAGCCGATCGCCACGCTGCCCGCCAGGAACAACCCAGGGTTGTCCCGCGCCAGGCGCGAACCGCGATGCAGCAGGTCTTCTGCGCTTTCGTGGCGGATCTGCTCGGCAAAGCTGCCCACACATTCGGCCGCCTGGGTCAGGTATTGGGAAAGCCCCAGCGTGTCCTTGCCCTCCAACGCCGACGCTGCCGAGCGGGCGCCTTCCTGCAAGGAGTCGAGCTGATCGGCTGCCGTGTCGCGGTAATGCTCGTACTGCTCGGCGCCTTGAACTTTTGCTTCGTTTAGCAGGGCACCTGCTTCGTCGGTTATGGCGTGCAAGTGGTCCTGGGTGCTGCCCGGCGGCGATGCCGAGCCTTGATCGCGTTCCATGGTCGTGTCCCTCGCTGATGAAGAGCCGGCAAGTGCCGGGTTGTGTGCCTTCATTCGGGGGACGCAGGGCGCGCGCGTGGAGTTCAGTCAGAATGATCGGTAACCCCTGCCCTGGGCACCAATGGCTTGTGCAAGGGTTACCGGGGCGAGGTTGGCAGGTGCGAAGTGACGGGTGGCCTCACAACCTGAAGCGCACGTTGATCGTGCTCTTTTCACGGCGATCAACGCTGATCGCCGCAGTACCGTAACCCGAATAGCTCTTCACCAGGCGCATGCCCAAGCCTGTGCCGGTGGGTTTGGGGTACGACGCGGGGAAGCCGTCACCCTCGTCGGTAACGGTGATCAAGGCATGGTCGCCAGCGTCCTTCACGCTCACGCCGATGGTGCCTTTGCCATACTTGAGCGCATTGGTGATCAGTTCGGAGATCACCAGGCCAAGCGGTGCCATCCGCTCGGGCGGCAGCACGAACGTGTCGGCCTGCAGCAGAATCTGCCGGTCGGCAATCGATTTGCCAAGGTCGCCCAACAGCGCAGCCAGGTAGTCGCCGGCGCGGACCGCCTGTGTTTCCGCATTCTGGTAAAGCCGCTCATGGACGCTGGCAATGGTCACCACGCGCCCGGCGGCGGTCTGTAGCTGCAGCTTGACCGCTTCATCGGCGGCAAGGTTTGCCTGGAGCAAAAGCAGGGTGTTGACCAGGTGCAGGCTGTTCTTGACGCGGTGATGGATCTCTTCCAGGTGAAAGTCGCTTTCGGTGAGCCGGGTGTGCTGGGCATCGATCAACGACAACAACTGGGCTTCGTAGTGATGCCGCTCGGTGATGTCCCTGGACACAGCGATGATCTTGTCCACTGTACCCTGGCCGCCAAGGATGGGCGCGACCGTGACATCCCACCATTTCGGTTCGCCCTGCAGGGTGGGGCATAGTGCCTCGAAACGCGTCGCTTCACCGCTGCCCACCTTGGCCAGGGCGGCATCCACCACGCCCTGGGACGCCTCGGGCCACAACTGTGACCACACCCGGCCTTTGACCTGAGCCAGGTCACCGATTTGCATCAGGCCTAGGCCAGCTTCGTTCATGAACTCGATTGCGCCGCCTGCTGACAGGATCTTCACGCAGTCGGGGCTCGCATTGAGCACGCTTTCCGAATAGGGGTCTGGGCGCAGGGTTTGCGCCCCCGCAGCCAACCGCTCCACCGCCATGGAAATGACGTTGGAGATGCCCTCCATGAACACCAGGTCGCTTTCGATGAAATCGTCGCCGTTGCCGCTATCGGCCTCAAGCACGCCGAACGGCGCCGAAATACCACGAATAGGCACGTTTATCGCCCGCTCGATGCCGTACTTCTTGAGCAGCGAAGGGGTACGAAAACGTTGTTCCAGGCCTAAATGGTTGGACAGCACGGGCCGGTAGGTGGCCATGGCATAGCCCGCCGGGCTGGCTTCATCGCCCCCTATCCGTGCGCTGCCGATGTCGGCCGCGTCCCACCCCACACCGTGGGAAAGCAACAATTCGTCACTCTGGGCAATGGGCATGAGCACCTTGGCAAAGCGGGTTCGCATGCCCGTTGCGACGGTTGCACACGCCTGGTCGAGCAACTCATCGAGGTCGGATGCCTTGAGCGACATCACACCAAACTCGACTACCAGTTCATGTTGCTTGCGCAGGCGCGCATGGGACTTCTGCAGCGCTGCACGAATGGTTTCGTCTGGAGGGGACTGTTGCATGGGTATTTGCTGCTCACCAGGTGATAGGAGTCAGGCACTTCAACCAATCTACACAACTGTACGGGCGAAAGACAGGTGGCCCGTCGCCCCACGCTGATCGGCTCCACGCCAGGGCAACCCAGCGGAAAAACGATGACCGGCATGACTCCGTGCGGTTATCGAACAGTTGCCCGGTACGCGAATTGACGGTCACTCCCAGACTGCGCACCATTGACGGGTCGGCGAGCATGCCCTGCCCCAGGCAAAACCGCGACGCAGTGCTGCCGCTCACAACACATTCAAAAAATGATGTCCCCATGACCCCTTCCAAGTTTGATACTGCCACCCCCCTTACAGCCCACGGCTGCGTCGGTGACAAGGTTCGCCACGCCTTGGCCGTCGGCAAGACCCGTTGGGGCATGCTCGCCCTGGTGTTCTTCGCCACTACCCTGAACTACATCGACCGCGCCGCCCTCGGCATCATGCAGCCGGTGCTCGCCAAGGACATGGGCTGGACGGCCATGGACTATGCCGACATCAACTTCTGGTTCCAGGTGGGCTATGCGATAGGTTTCCTGTTGCAGGGCAGGCTGATCGACAAGGTCGGCGTGAAACACGCGTTCTTCGTTGCGGTGCTGCTGTGGAGCCTTGCCACCGGTGCCCATGGCCTGGCCACCTCGGCGGCAGGGCTCATGGTCTGCCGCTTCATCCTCGGCCTGACCGAGGCAGCCAACTATCCGGCATGCGTGAAGACTACGCGCCTGTGGTTCCCGGCTGGCGAACGAGCCATCGCCACTGGCCTGTTCAACGCCGGCACCAATGTCGGCGCGATGGTCACCCCGGCCCTGCTGCCGCTGATCCTGGCAGCCTGGGGCTGGCAGGCGGCATTCATCGCCATGGGTAGCCTGGGGCTGGTCTGGGTGGTGCTGTGGGGCCTTTACTACTTTAATCCAGAGGACCATCCGCGCGTGGCCCCGCGTGAGCTTGACTACATCCAGCAGGAGGTAGAACCACACGCCTCGCCGCTGCCGTTCAGGCGCATCCTGCGTCAGCGTGGCACCTGGGCGTTCGCCGTGGCGTACGCGATCACAGCGCCGGTGTTCTGGTTCTACCTGTATTGGCTGCCGCCGTTTCTCAACCAGCAGTACAATCTCGGTATCAGCGTCACGCAGATGGGCATACCGCTGATCCTGATCTGGCTCACCGCAGACTTCGGCAGCATCGGCGGCGGCATCCTGTCGTCCTGGCTGATCGGCCGGGGCGTGCGGGCGACTCGCGCCCGGCTGATTTCGATGCTGATCTTCGCCTGCACCATCCTGAGCGTGGTCTTTGCCGCCCACGCCAGTGGCTTGTGGATGGCCGTGCTGGCCATCGCCGTGGCAGTGGGCGCGCACCAGGCCTGGACAGCCAACATCTGGAGCTTGGTCATGGACTACACGCCCAAGCACCTGGTGAGCACAGTGTTCGGCTTTGGCAGCTTGTGCGCAGCCGTCGGCGGGATGTTCATGACACAGATCGTCGGCAGCGTGCTGACCCTCACCCACAACAACTATGCCGTGTTATTTACCCTGATCCCGCTGATGTATTTCCTGGGGTTGATCTGGCTGTATTTCATGGCGCCGCGCCAGATCGAAACGGCTGGAACGTCCTAATCGAGCAGCGATGTGCGTGCCAGCACGGCTCGGGCTTTGTGCGGCGCCATGCGCGCTCGCGCTTCGCCACTCACCCCCTGCTCCAGTAATTGTCGAGTCGGGCTCAACGGCACAGCCTTTGGCAGCGCACGCAACAGCCCGACCAGGTCCGCATCGCCCTCCCCCGGGAAACGCCGCTCGTTGCGGGCCTGGCGCAGGATTTCGTCCAGGTCGGCCGGCACTGGCCCGGCCACGTCGCAGAGCTGGGCGTAACGCATGCGCTGCGGCGCCAGCCGCGCCAGGTCTTCGAGCGATGACGCCGACCGGTTGAAATGGAATGCATCCACCAACACGCAGCCGTTCGCCCGGTCAGCATTAGCGACGATGCGCATGGCCTGGCGCAGGTCGCGCACGTCGGTCCAGGGCATGAGCTCCAGGTGCGGGTAGATGCCATAACCCGCCGCCAGGTCGCACAGTTCGGCGAAGCGGGCCGTGACACGCGCTTCGTCTGGGTCATTGCCGGCAACCAGCAGTTCAGTCCCGCCCAACTCGGCACCGACAGACAAAATGGGCTCGAAATCCGCTACCCGGGTGCCCGGCGTGAGGCGCAGGATTTCCAGGTCGAGCACCTTGACCCCAGTGTCGCGCAGGCGCGCCTGGGTCTGGCGGCGCAACCCGCTGGCGCGCCGCGCCGGCTTCGAGGAAAGCATCGAGCAACCGCGCACCTACCTGCGTCATGAACTGGGTGAACACTACAACGCTGAACGGGTGAATGCCTTCCTCGAAGCCTGCCCGCACATGGTCGCGTTTTTCGAGAACCACACGGCATTGAAGTTCGTCGATGGCAATGCCATCCCCGACATGCACGGCGACACCCCCGGCGCTGCCACGGGTGGGCATCAGGTGATCGCCGCCCCCTATGATGCCCGCGAAGTGGGCGCACTGTTGCCGCGCCTGCGCAGGACGCTGCGCGAAACTTCGTTCATGGGCATGCCAATCATGGCCGGAGCCGACCTGGCTGCCTTTCTCAACATGACCCGTTCGCCGCGCGCGTTCGGGCAGGTGTGCAAGCGCCTCGGTCGCCATTTGTATCACCTGGCCCGCCATGGCCGGGCCATGCACCTGGTCAACGGCGTGGCGCTGGTGGCACGCCTGGCCAAATCAGCCGAAGACCTTGGTGTACGCCTGATCGAATCAGCCCCGGCCAAGCGCCTGCTGCTCGAAGGCGGTGAAGTGCGCGGGGCGGTGGTCGGCACCGCGCAGGGTGAATTGACGGTTCGTGCCAACGCCGTAGTGCTCGCTGCAGGCGGCTTCCCCCACGACGCTGTGCGGCGCCAGCAACTGCTTGCCGGCGGCACCGCCGCCGAGGACCTTCTCGCCCTGCCCCCGACATCGTGCTCCGGCGATGGCTTGCGCCTTGGCGAGGCCGCTGGCGGTGTCGTCGCAACCGACCTGAAGTCAGCGGTGGCGTGGGCGCCGGTGTCCAAGGTGCGACACCGTGACGGCAGCATCGGCCATTTCCCGCACATCATCGAACGCGGCAAGCCGGGCATCATCGGCGTCCTGCCCACCGGTAAGCGCTTCGTCAACGAAGCCCAGGGTTACTACGACTACGTGGCGGCGATGCTCGAGGCCGTACCGGCGGGCGAACACGCCTGTTCGTGGCTGGTCTGCGACCACCGTTTTCTGCGCCGCTATGGCCTTGGCTATGCCCGCCCGGCCCCGCTGCCGGTATGGCCGCACCTGCGCAGCGGATACCTCAAGCGCGGCGCCAGCATCGAACAACTTGCCCAGGCCTGCGGTATCGACCCGGCCGGCTTGCGCGCCACGGTGGCCGAGTTCAACAGCCATGCCCGTCATGGCCAGGACCCGGCATTCGGCCGCGGATCCACACCGTTCGCGCGCAAACAGGGTGATCCGCTGCACCAGGGGCCCAACCCCTGCGTCGCGCCAATCGAGCATGGGCCGTTCTATGCGGTGAAGGTTCAGGCGGGGTGCTTCGGCACGTTCGCCGGCCTGCGCACCGATGGCCACGCACGGGTGCTGGACGCCGATGGGCAGCCCATCAGGGGCCTGTATGCGGCAGGGACCGACATGGCCAGCGTGTTCGGCGGCTGGTACCCCTCCGGCGGCATCAACCTTGGTCCCGCGCTGACCTTTGGCTATGTGGCCGGGCGGCATATCGCCGGGGTGCAGGCCACGACCGGCGCCAGCACCCCGACACCGGCAGCGTGGTAATGGCAGGATGTTGAAATTGATGATGTTTTTTTAACGTTTTTTTGCCAAACGCTTCCTTAGTGTGGCTTGCGAGTCACACAGGTAGCTGAAAATGAAACCACCCCCGCCCGCACAGCCAAGCGACACCGTCATCACCGAAGCCGCGACGTGGTGCCTGCGTCTGCACGACGACGAATGCACCGCACAAGACCATGCCGCGTTCGAGCACTGGCTTCAGGCCGACCCGCTACATGCCTTCGAGTACGCCAAGATACTCGAGATTTGGGCGCTCAGTGACCAGCTTCCCAACCACCTGGCCAGCGCAAAGAAGCTTCTCACCCACCCAGCGCCCCGCAAGGAAGGGACACTGGACAGTTAGCCGCCTGGCGTAGGAGATATTGCTATGGACCCGGCTGCGTCGGACCCACAGGCTCAGCCTGCAGCCAGCAAACCCAGGGTCCGCCGTACCTTTTCCAGCAACTCGCCGATCTGGAACGGCTTGATCAGAATGTCCATTCCCGTGCCCAGAAACGCCTGGCGGTCCAGCGCTGGCTCGGCGTAACCGGTCATGAACAGCACGGGCAGGCCTGGCCGATAGATACGCGCCATGTCGGCCAGCTCCCGGCCACTGATGCCGGGCAGCCCGACATCGGTCAGCAACAGCGCAATGCCGGTGTCTTCGCGTAAATGATCCAACGCCTGCTCAATGGTTTCGGCCAGGGTGCAACGATAGCCCGCATCGGCCAGCACTTCGGCCACCGACAGGCGCACCGAGGCCATGTCCTCGACCACCAGCACATGCTCGCCGCTACCCTGCTCTTCGGGCTTTGGTCGGCGTTCCTCGCGGGGCACTTGGTGATTGCTGGCCGGCAGCATCAACGTTACCTCGGTGCCCAGCCCCAGTGCGCTGCGAATCGCCACGTGCCCGCCGGACTGGCGGGCAAAGCCGTAGATGGTCGACAAACCGAGCCCCGTGCCCTGCCCCACCGGTTTGGTGGTAAAGAACGGGTCGAACACCTTTTCCAGCAACGCCGGCTCGATACCACTGCCATCGTCGCGCACCGTCACTGCCACATAAGGGCCGTCCTGCAGGTTCGGGTCGGCATGGGACCACGTCGCCCCGGTGTTCACCCAGATGTGCCCACCCTTAGGCAACGCATCGCGGGCATTGATCACCAGGTTGAGCACCGCGCTCTCCAGCTGGATCGGGTCGACCAACGCCACCGCGGGCTGGCTGGAAAGCTCCAGCTTCAAGGCAATGCGCTCGCCGATGGTGCGGGTGATCAGCTCTTCCAGGGACCGCACCCGCTCGTTGATGTCCACCGGGCGGGTATCCAGCGGCTGCTGGCGAGCAAAGGCCAACAGTCGATGGGTCAACGACGCGGCGCTCATCGCCGAGCTGAGCGCCGCGTCGGCATAGCACGGCACCTTTTCCAGGCGGTTTTGCGCCACCCGTTTGCGGATCAGCTCCAGGCTGGTGATGATGCCGGTCAACAGGTTGTTGAAGTCGTGGGCAATGCCCCCGGTGAGGCTGCCGAGGGCATCCATCTTCTGCAGTTGCAGCAATTGCGCCTCAGTCTGCGCCCGCTGCGCCATTTCCTGGGCCAGCTGAGTGTTGGCGTCGTCCAGGCGCGCCAGATGCGAGCGCTCGCGATGGCGGTGCTCAGTGACATCCTCGACAAACACCAGGCACAGCCCCGGCACGCGATGGGGCGACAGTTGCCATTCGGTGTCTCTGGGCAAGCCTTCTACCGTCATCGCCAGGTTGCCGCGCCAGCGCTGGCCGCCAGCCAAGTGCTCGCGCAAGGTGGCCAGGGCACTGTGTTGCCCCTCGGCAAAGCATTCCTGCAGCGCGTGCGGGTTGCGGTTGTCCTGAATCAGCGCATAGAACGCCTGGTTGCACTCATGCACCTTGAGCCCGGCATCCAGCACCGCGATGGGGGCAGAAACGTTGGTGAAAATCTCGCGGAAACTCGCCTCGCTGTCGCGCAGCGCGCGTTCGGTGTCGCGCACCCGCAGCAGCGTGCGCAACGTCGCCACCAGCACATCCGGGTCTACGGGGTGTACCAGGTAGGCATCGGCCCCAGCATCCAGGCCGGTGATGATATCGCCGGTCTGGATCGAGGCCGCCGAGACATGGATCACTGGCAACAGCGCCGTGGCCGGGTCGGCGCGCAGCAACCGGACGATGTCGAACCCGCTCATGTCGGGCAGGTTGACATCCAGTATCAACGCATCGATCTGCTCGCTGCCAATCAGCGCCAGGCCCTCGCCACCGGTGCCTGCCTCCAGCACCTGGTAATCGTGCAGCGCCAGGCGCCGACGCAGCGCATAGCGCGTCGCGGCGTTGTCGTCGACGATCAGCAGGCGGATGTCAGGGTTCATCTGCGCTCTCCTGGGCCAGCGCCAGGGGGATGATCACGAAGAACGACGAGCCCACCCCAGGCGCGCTGTCTACACCCACTTCCCCTCCCAGCAGCGCCGCAAAGCGCTTGCACAGCGACAGCCCCAGCCCCGTGCCACGCAGGCGTTTCTGCAGCGGCGAATCCACTTGGGTAAAGTCTTCGAACAACCCCTCCAGCAGCTCTGGGGCAATGCCGATGCCCGTGTCACTCACGGCAAACCGTATCTGGTCGCTGCCATGCAATTTTGCCGACACCCGCACCTCGCCCCGGGTGGTGAACTTCAGCGCATTGGAGATGAAGTTGCGCAGGATCTGCGCCAGCTTCTTGTCATCGGTATACAGCTGCGGCAAGCCCTGGGGTTCTTCGAAAATAAGGTCCACCGCCCCCGTGTCGACGATCGGCCGGAACATCCCGCGCAGGGCAGCGAACAGGTCGAGCATGTCGAACCAGGCGGGCGAGATGGTGATCCGTCCCGCTTCGATCTTGGCCAGGTCGAGCAGGTCGTCGACCATGTCGCTGAGCTCGCGGGTGGCGCTGCTGACGAACGCCACCTGCAACTGCTGCTCCTTGCTCAACGGCCCATCCACCTCGTCGGCGAGCAGGCTGGTGATGCTCAGGATCGAGCCCAGCGGCGTACGGAACTCGTGGCTCATATAGGAAAGGAAGCGGCTTTTGAGGTCCGACGCCTGGCGTAATTGTTCGGCCTGGATGTCCAGCTCCGCATAAAGCGCCAGCACACCCTGGTTGGTTTCTTCCAGTTCGGCACGCAGGGCCTGGTTCTCGGCCTGCAGGCGTGCCACGCAGGCGGCCTGTTCGGCGCCATTGTCGAGCGATGGCTCAGCCATGCACAGTCTCCAGGTCGATGACCAGCACCGTCACATCGTCCCGCCCGCGGCAGAAGTCGCGGTGCAACACGGCGGCAACGACTGCCGGGTGGCGGCGCGCAAGGCCAGGATAAGCTTGAAGGTTCCAACGGGACTGCAGGCCGTCGCTGAACATGATCAACAGATTTCCCTTCACGTGAGCGTAGTCGAACACCTGGCCTTTGCGGTATTGGCCGCCAACGATGCCCGGATGCGAGGCCAGGCCTCGTGACCGATCGCCACCGACCAGGGCCGCGCCGATATTGCCGATGCCGATGAACGCCAGGCGGTCGCCGGCGCCCTCGTACTGAGCGATGGCGGCGGCGCCGCCCCGGGTGCCGCCCATGGCGTGGTGCAGGGCAACCAGCAGGTGCTCGGGCGCACTGAAAGGGCTTTCGGCGAACGCCTGCGCCCCGGCTTTGGCGGCCCGCACGGCTTCCACCCCATGGCCCAGGCCATCGATCACCAGGGCACTGAGGCGCTGGTCGCCGAGGGTTACGTGCCAGGTGTCGCCACAGGCGGGGTCGTCGTGCAGCGAATGCTGGCTCACCCCGACCCGCACATCCCGAGCGCTGTCGCCATGTTTGTACAGGCGCGCCAGCACCACGGCGCCGCGTGCGTCGGCATGCACGTCGAACACCTGCGCCAAGCGGCTGACCGCCCCCAGGCCAATGCCCTGGGTGCCACCGGTGGAATAGCCGTCGACCAGGCAACTGTGCACATCGAAGCCTTGTGCACGATCCACCGCCAGCAACTCGATGCCCTGCTGGGCGCCATGGACGAGCGCCCGCAGGTGCAGTTCACCGTGCTCGGCATGCTTGAGCACATTAGTGGCCAGCTCAGTGGCAACAATGGCCGCCCGTCCGGCATCGGCAGCGTCGAAACCGTGCTGTTCGGCCAGTTTCTGTACCACCCGCCGGGCATGGCCCACCTGGCTGGAATCATCAATGCGCAGAACCTGGGTCAGGCTAGCGACAAGGTTCATGTCCATCGGGTGATCGTTACCCGGGTACCTTGCCCGGGAGCGGTGTCCAGTTCGAACTCATCGACCAGGCGCCTGGCACCCGTCAGCCCCAGGCCCAAACCACCGCCTGAGGTCCAGCCGTCGGTGAGGGCCAGCTTGACGTCGGCAATACCCGGCCCTTCGTCGCGAAACACCAGGCGCAGGCCAACCCGCCCGGTCTCTTCGAGGACCTGCCAGTCCATGTCGCCGCCCCCGCCATACACCACCGTGTTGCGCGCCAGTTCGCTCACGGCCGTCACCAGTTTGGTCAGGTCGACCAAGCGCATGCCGCACTCGGTGGCAAGTTTGCGGGTCAACTGGCGAGCCAGTACCACGTCCTGTTCGATACGCACCGGTTGGCTGCCGCTCTGGCGAATGCTCATGTGCGCCCTACCCGCTGACGCAGCAGGTTCATGCCGCGATCGACGTTCAATGCGGTACTGACCCCAGGCAGGGTCAGGCCGAGCTCGACCAAGGTGATCGCCACCGCCGGCTGCATGCCAACCAGTACCGTTTCGGCGTCCATGATCCGCGACAAGCCCGAGATACTGGCAATCATGCGGCCGATGAACGAATCGACCATGTCCAGCGCCGAGATATCGATCAGCACGCCACGGGCGGAGGTCTGGTCGATACGGTCGGTCAGGTCGTCCTGCAGGCGCAGGGCCAACTGGTCATGCATGTCCACCTGGATAGTCACCAGCAGGAACTCGCCCATTTGCAGGATGGGAATACGCTCCATGCTTCACACCCGCTCGCCAAGGGCAGTGCCCAGGCGCGACAGCGCCAGCTTCAGGGCATCGGCCAGGTTGGACTTGGTTGTCAATGTGCCCAGGTCCAGGCCCAGGTGCACGATGGTCTGCGCGATCTGCGGGCGCACGCCACTGATGATGCAGTCGGCGCCCATCAGGCGGATGGCGGTGACTGTCTTGAGCAGGTGTTGGGCCACCAGGGTGTCGACCGTAGGCACACCCGTGATGTCGATGATGGCGATTTCCGACCCGGTGTCGACGATGCGCTGCAACAGCGACTCCATCACCGTCTGGCTGCGCTGGGAGTCGAGGGTGCCGATCAGGGGCAACGCCAGCACCCCCTCCCACAGCTTGACCACCGGCGTGGACAGCTCCAGCAGCTCTTCCTGCTGACGCTTGATCACCGCCTCGCGGTTTTTCTGGTAGGTGCGGATGGTATGCAGGCCGAAGGCATCGAACAGTGAAGAAATTTCCCAGAGCTGCTCGGCAAGCAGCGCCGGTTGTTCACGGTAATGAGCCTGCAACAGCGTGAACAACGGGCCTTTGAGGGCAAAGATGA
The DNA here is from genome assembly GCF_001320525.1 of Pseudomonas sp. NBRC 111131. Lineage (NCBI taxonomy): Bacteria > Pseudomonadati > Pseudomonadota > Gammaproteobacteria > Pseudomonadales > Pseudomonadaceae > Pseudomonas > Pseudomonas sp. NBRC 111131. The sequence continues at coordinate 269,596 of NZ_BCBH01000002.1, forward strand.
AATAGGCGGTCTGGTGCGACTCCTGGCCGATTTGGGCACGGCTGGCAGAGAGCTTTTCCAGGAAGCGACGGGTCTGCTCCCAGCCTTCGGTGGCAATGTCGCCGCCACTTTCACTGCGCAGGCCATCAACCACCAATTGCAGAAACTCCCGTGTTTCCTGGCGCAGCTCCTGTTCCCGGATGTTGCGTGTCGCGCCATTGGCTTCAAGTGCAGCAAGCCAGTCTCCCAGCAACTGGGCCTGATTGCCGACAATCGCTTCCAACGTGCTGTTCTGCAGTGCTGCCATGTGACATTCGCTCCTGAAAATACGTGGCCGGTACCCCAATGAATGTACCGGCTCGCAAAACTGACAGCTGCCGGTGTGAATAGTTGTGACCGTTGGCAAATAATTGCATTGCGCCATATCACGTCCCGCTAACTCTAGGCCACGCGAGCGCCGGGTGTGGGCAACCTGGTGAATATTTTCCCCACGCCCGCAGCCGTGATTGAGCCCACTTGGCCAGTTGCAATGAACTTTGGCCCGTCTGCCGGCTTCCCCTGCATAGACCACCAAAAAACCCAGCCTGCAGGAGTTGGTCCCATGCGCGCATTGACTTACCACGGAGCAAACGACGTCAGGGTAGATACCGTCGCCGATCCCCGCATCGAACAAGCGGATGACATCATCCTCAAGGTAACTGCCACCGCCATTTGCGGTTCGGACCTGCATTTGTACCGGGGCAAGATCCCGCAAACGGAAGCGGGCGATATCTTCGGTCATGAATTCATGGGCATCGTGGAAGAAACCGGCAGCGCGGTCACCGACCTGCAGGTCGGTGACCGGGTCGTGATCCCCTTCGTGATTGCCTGCGGCAGCTGTTTCTTCTGCCAGCACGCGCTGTTCGCTGCCTGCGAAACCACCAACACCGGGCGCGGCTCGATCATCAACAAGAAAGGAATCCCGCCTGGCGCCGCGTTGTTCGGCTACAGCCATCTGTACGGCGGCATCCCCGGTGGCCAGGCCGATTATGTGAGGGTACCCAAAGCCAATGTCGGCCCCTTCAAGGTGCCGACCACCCTGGCTGACGACAAGGTGCTGTTTCTGTCCGACATCCTGCCCACCGCCTGGCAAGCCGTGATCAATGCCGAGGTTGGCCAAGGCTCGTCGGTGGCCATCTATGGCGCAGGGCCCGTGGGCCTGCTCAGTGCCGCCTGTGCACGGATGCTTGGCGCCCAGACCGTTTTCATGGTCGACGACAACGACTACCGCCTGGCCTACGCACGCGACGCCTACGGCGTTATCCCTATCAATTTCGAGCGCGATGACGACCCTGCCGACAGCATCATTCGCCAGACACCCGGCATGCGTGGGGTGGACGCGGTAATCGACGCCGTCGGCTTCGAAGCCAAAGGCAGCGCCGCCGAAACGGTCATGACCGCGCTGAAAATCGAAGGCAGCAGTGGCAAGGCCTTGCGCCAGAGCATTGCCGCAGTACGCCGCGGGGGCGTGGTTAGCGTGCCTGGGGTGTATGCCGGTTTCATTCATGGGTTCATGTTCGGTGATGCCTTCGACAAGGGCCTGACCTTCAAGATGGGCCAGACCCATGTCCAGAAGTACCTGCCCGAACTGCTGGAGCATATCGAGGCAGGCCGCCTTCAGCCCGAACTGATCGTTACCCATCGCCTGGCACTGGAAGAGGCCGCCCTGGGCTACAAGCTGTTCGATCAAAAAGAGGACAACTGCCGCAAGGTCATTCTTGTGCCAGGCGCTGCCCCCGGCACCCTGGGCACGGACCACGTGTGAAACCCGGCAGACAGGCCATGGCCCATGGCAAAGGCCAGGGCCAAAGACATCAGCACACAGAGGCTTGAACCATGATCGATCAAGCAACAGGCATGAAACCCGGCGAGCGTTACCGCGTGGAAAACGTCGAGCGGGCCCATCAGTTCCCAGGATTCTTCCTGGACGGCAAGTATTTCCTTGGCCCGGAGCTGTTGACCGCCGTGGGCTGGCTGGAAGGCACCCGGTTCATCTATGACAGCCTCGATGCCGAGGGCGAACCGGTGTTTGCCGACCGGCTGGCCGGTACCATCGAGGGGCTGACCCTGACCCTGGTGGATGGCACGGTGCTTGAGCTCGCCCGCCTGGAGGCCAGCGCTGCGCTGCCCCCCTTGGACACACTCCCCACGCACAGCGAAGAGGGCCCGCTCCCCGTCGTCGGCCCGGCAACGCCCATCAAAGGCCCATTACGCGGCAAAGTGGTGGTGATCACCGGCGCTTCCAGTGGCATAGGCCGCGCCGCAGCCCATGCCTTTGCCTGCAAAGGTGCACGTCTGGTGCTGGCTTCACGGGACGAAGAGGCGTTGTTCGAGGTGCTGGATGAGTGCACCGACTGCGGTACAGACGCTGTCGCCGTTAAAACCGATGTCTCCAGTAGCGATCAGGTCGAAGCGTTGGCAGCGCGTGCGGCAGCGTTCGGCCACGGCCGTATTGATATCTGGATCAACAACGCAGGCGTAGGCGCGGTGGGCGCGTTCGAGGAAACGCCCCTGCAGGCGCATGAGCAGGTTATCCAGACGGACTTGGTCGGTTACCTGCGCGGCGCATACGTCGCCATGCCCTACTTCAAGGCACAAGGCAGCGGCGTGCTGATCAACACCCTGTCCCTGGGCAGCTGGGTGGCGCAACCCTATGCAGCGGCCTACTCGGCGAGCAAGTTCGGCTTGCGCGGCCTTACCGAGGCTCTCAGGGGGGAGCTGACCGAATTCCCCGACATCCACGTCTGCGACATCTACCCCGCCGTGATGGACACGCCTGGGTTCAGGGATGGCGGTAACTACACTGGCCATGCCCTGACGCCGCCGGGGCCGATCTACGACCCAGAGCGGGTCGCCAAAGCGATGGTGGCCTGCGCGATTTCACCCCGTGCTCATACCACCGTGGGCGCCACCGCACGCATTGCCCATCTGGCCAGTTACCTCATTCCTGGGCTGCCTCACCTGTCGGGCTGGCTGACCCGCCTGGGCCTGCGCCGAAGCCCCAGCGCCGCGATCTCCTCCGGCAACCTGTTCGAACCGCCCAGCGGTCAGCGCAGCGTGACCGGGGATTGGCAGCCCCCCAAAGACAGGACGCCGCTCCTGGTGGGCGCCGCCCTGGTAGGCATCCTTGCAGGCTTCGCCTTCGCCAGCACGCGACGCCGGCGCAATTAGACCTTGCACCCGAACAGCCATGACCTTCCCCACTGCAGGAGCATTCAACCATGCGTGACTACCCTACCCCGCCATTCCCCACTCAGCCGCAAAGCGTTCCAGGTTCGCAACGCAAGATGGAGCCGTACCCGGATTGCGGTGAACAAAGCTACACCGGCCACGGTCGCCTTGAAGGCAAGATCGCCTTGATCACCGGCGCCGACAGCGGCATCGGGCGGGCTGTGGCCATCGCCTATGCACGCGAAGGTGCAGACGTTGCCATTGCCTACCTGGATGAGCACGACGACGCCCAGGAAACCGCACGCTGGGTCGAGGCCGCTGGCCGCCAGTGCCTGTTGCTGCCCGGTGACCTGGCGCACAAGCAGCACTGCTACGACATCGTCGACAAGACGGTGGCGCAGTTCGGGCGCATCGACATCCTGGTCAACAACGCGGCGTTTAAGATGTCCCACGAGACATTTGATGAAATCGACGATGACGAGTGGGTAATGACCTTCAATGTCAACATCACCGCCATGTTCCGCATCTGCCAGCGGGCGCTGCCTTCGATGCCCAAAGGCAGTTCGATCATCAACACCAGTTCGGTCAACTCCGATGACCCATCGCCCAAGCTGTTGGCCTATGCGACGACCAAAGGCGCCATTGCCAATTTCACGGCCGGTCTGGCCCAATTGCTGGGCAAAACCGGCATACGGGTCAACAGCGTGGCACCCGGCCCCATCTGGACACCGTTGATCCCGGCCACCATGCCCGATGAAGCGGTGAAGCACTTCGGTTCCAACTACCCGCTCGGGCGACCGGGGCAACCGGTCGAGGTCGCGCCGATCTACGTCTTGCTCGGCTCCGATGAAGCCAGTTACATCTCCGGTTCGCGCTATGCCGTTACCGGTGGCAAGCCCATCCTTTGAACTGCCACCCCACCCGAAGCCAGCCCCGGCTGGCTTTGGGTGGCTAAGCAGGTGAATGTAAAAAAGATGTCCGGCCTTCGCTGTGGTCTGACCTTTCAGGTCCATAGGGAGGCACACCGTGAAATTCGCAAAATTCTGCCAATGGCTGGCCAATCAGGCCGGCAAACCCAGCACGTTCCTCGTCGCAGTGGTGCTGATCGGTTTGTGGGCGATATCCGGGCCATGGTTTCACTACAACGACACCTGGCAGCTGATCATCAACACCACGACGACGATCATTACGTTCCTGATGGTTTTTCTGATTCAGAACACGCAGAACCGGGACAACGACATCATCCATGTAAAACTCGATGAGCTGATCCGTGCGACCCAATCCGCAGAGCAGTCCGTGCTTGACCTAGAAGCGTTGGACAACCGCCAGATACGTGAACTCAGGAAGGAATACCGGGCCATGGGTAGCCAGTGCGAGCGTCAAGCCGATTGCCCGCCCGCGCCAGCGAGCGACCCCGCACAGGGCCAAAACCTGCAGCGCTAGCGGCGGGCTTGATACCCTAGGTGCAGCGGGTAGCCTGAGCAGGCCCGCACATCGAACCAAGGAGCGAAGATGCTGTACGTTGTAATGCTGGGTGGTCGGCACCCCAGGGCGAGTATCGAAGTGCACGATGTCGTGTTCGTCGAGGCCCCTTCGCTGGAGCAGGCTTACCCGCAACTGCGCGAAGCCTGGTTCGGCAGCCGCGCCGGGTTGCATATCGATTCCTGGCTGGCTGTAGACGGCGTCGACCACTACCGCGTCGAACTCAGCCACCTGGCCCCAGGCCCCACTGCCCAACGCCTGTTTTTCATCAACCTGGGGGGTTACGAGCCACAGCGCTTCGGCGAAGCGCACCATTACCGCCTGGTGGTCGCCAAGGACAAAGCCGAGGCCAAGCGCCTGGGCAAGCAGCACCTGTTGGCCGATTGGCTCAAGCCCCACACCGATGCGGTACTGGATATCGACGACTGCCTGCCGGTCGACCTGATCGCGGGCCGCTACGTACACCTGGTCGAGGGCAGCCACCGCGGTATCCGGCAATACAGCGACTACATCCTGCTGTAAGCGGCTGAGGCTGACGTGAAAGGCGCGGTAGCGAATCACGCCTTTGTTCGCTAGCGCACAGACCCATCCTGGGCCAGCCGCCCAGACTGAGGGTCTGACCGGCCCGCTCACGGTACCCCAGCACACCATGGACAATCCCTGGCATCGCACCCTTGCCTTCGTTCAGCGCCTGGCTCAGCGTTGGCCTGCACCGCGGCACGCGTTCACCTACGAAAGCCTGCTGCGCTCAGAGCTCTACAGCGCCGAACAACTGGCCGATCACGGCAGTTGGTTGGCCAGCCAGCACCGTCTGAGCCAGCTGCCGGCCGACGATTCGCTGCTTGAGCGGCTGGCCGATAACGAACGCATGCTCAGCACCAGTTGCGCCGCCCTCGCCGGTGCCCTGCCCGGCTCGCGCCCGGCGCTGCCTGCCGCGCAATGGCTGCTCGACAACTTCTATTTGGTCGAGTCGCATATCCGCATCGCCAAGCGCCATTTGCCCACAGGCTACAGCCTGCAACTGCCACGGCTGGACACCGGTGCGTCCAGTGGCCTGCCACGGGTTTACGATATCGCGCTGGAAACTATCTGCCACGGTGATGGCCGGGTCGACGCCAAAAGCCTGAGCCAGCTGGTCGAAGCCTATCAGCAAACCGCCACGCTCACCCTCGGCGAGCTCTGGGCGATACCGATCATGCTACGCCTGGCGCTGATCGAGAACCTGCGCCGGGTGGCGGCCCGGGTGATGGCCAACTGGGCAGACCGCGACCTGGCCAATGGCTGGGCCGATACCCTCATCGAAACCGCCGAGCACGATGCCAAGAGCGTGGTACTGGTGGTGGCCGACATGGCCCGCTCCGAACCGCCCATGAACGCAGCGTTCGTGGCTGAGCTGGCCAGGCGCCTGCAAGGCCACAGCACCACCCTGACTCAGCCGCTGGCCTGGATCGAGCAGATGCTCAGCGAGTCGGCACTGAGCATCGAGCGCAATGTGCAGCTCGATGCGCAGCAACAGGCGATCGACCAGGTGTCCATCAGCAACAGCATCGGCAGTCTGCGCCTGCTGTCGAGCATTGACTGGCGGCTGTTCGTCGAGCACCTGAGCCATGTCGAGCACGAACTGGCCCAGGACCCGGCAGCGGTGTACCCGGCCATGGACTTCGCCAGCCGCGACCATTACCGCCACATCGTCGAACGCCTGGCGAGGCACAGCGCATTCAGCGAAGAACAGGTGGCACGCCAGGCAGTTCAGCTTGCCCAAGCCGCAGGTGCCGGGACCGACGAGCAAGCCCGGCACGTCGGCTTTTACCTGACAGGTAGCGGCCTGCACCTGCTCGAAAAGCAACTGGCGGCACGGGTCAGCCTTGCCGAGCGCTGGCAGCGTCTGTTGCACCATGCCCCACTGGCGTTCTACCTGGTGCCTTCTGCGCTGCTGTCGTGCGTGCTGGCCTGGGGCTTCATCGCCGGCATGGCCGCCGAAGGCTGGGCGATGTGGGTCCTGGCCCTGATGGCCCTGCCGGTGGTACTGACCACCAGCCGCCTGGCCATTGGCCTGGTGAACTGGCTGGTAACCCTGACCGTGCAACCGTCGTTCCTGCCACGCCTGGACTACGCCGCCGGGATACCTGCCAGCGCCAGAACCTTGGTCGTGGTGCCCTGCATGCTGAGCACCCGCAGCGATGTGGAGGCGCTGGTCGAAGGGCTTGAGGTGCGCTTTCTGGCCAATCAGGATGCGCACCTGCACTTCGCCCTGCTGAGTGACTTCGTCGATGCGGCGCAACAAACCTGCGCCGAAGACATCCCCCTGCTCGACCTCGCCAGCGATGGCATCCGCGCCTTGAACGCCAAGTATCCAAGCGCCGACTGCGAACGCTTCTTTATGTTGCATCGCCCCCGCGTGTGGAACGCCACCGAGCGATGCTGGATGGGCCGCGAACGCAAGCGCGGCAAGCTTGCCGAGCTCAATGCCTTGCTGCGCGGGCGCGGTGCCGAGTGTTTCCTGCGGATCGTCGGCGACCTGCGCAAGCTGGGCCGCGTGCGCTATGTGATTACCTTGGACACCGATACCCAGTTGCCACGCGATGTGGCGCAAAAATTCGTCGGCACCTTGCAGCATCCGCTGAACCGGGCACGCTTCGACGCACATACCGGCCGGATCCGCTCAGGCTACGCGATCCTGCAGCCGCGGGTTGGCATCAGCCTACCCACGGGCACACGCTCGGCCTACGCCCGCCTGTTCACCAGCGATGCGGGTATCGATCCCTACACACAGGCCGTTTCCGACGTCTATCAGGACCTGTTCCTCAGCGGGTCGTTCATTGGCAAAGGCATCTACGCAGTGGACGCGTTCGAGCGCGCACTGGATGGCCGCTTTGCCGATAACCGGGTGCTCAGCCATGACCTGATCGAAGGCTGCTACGCCCACTCCGGCCTGCTCAGCGACGTGCAACTGTTCGAAGGGTACCCGGCACGCTACAGCGCCGACGCCAAGCGCCGTCACCGCTGGATACGCGGTGACTGGCAACTGCTGCCGTGGCTTGTGCCGCGCCTTGGGAGGCCTCCGCAGGGCGATACCCATAGCCCGCTGAGCGCGCTGTCGCGCTGGAAAATCTTCGACAACCTGCGCCGCAGCCTGGAGCCGGCAGCGCTGCTGTGCACCCTGTTGTGGGGCTGGCTGGCCAGCGCCTCGGCGCCTTACTGGACCCTCGCTTTGCTGGGGCTGTTGTTGGCCCGACCGCTGCTCGACACGCTGCTGCAATTGCTGCACAAGACGGCCGAGGTCGCCCTGGGCGAACACCTGAGGGCTTCACTGCGCACCTCGGGCATCTACTTCTTGCGGGCCGGGCTGTCACTGGCCTGGTTGCCGTTCGAGACCCGCTACAGCCTGGATGCCATCGCCAGGACCCTGTGGCGCCTGGCCGTAAGCAAACGCCGGCTGTTGCAGTGGAACCCCTCACAAGCCGAGGAACGGACCAGCGCCGATACTCTTCAGGCAGTGTATACCGAGCAATGGATACAACCGGCCCTGGCCCTCAGCCTGGCGGCCCTGCTGCTGATGCGCCCGGCTGCGCTGCTGGTGGCCGCGCCGATCCTCATCCTCTGGCTGCTCGGCCCGGCGCTGGCGTGGTGGCTCAGCAGCCCGCGCGCTGGCAGTGGGTTCACACCGCTACCGGAGGATTTGCGCTTTCTGCACAGGCTGGCCCGGCGCAACTGGGCGTTTTTCGACCACCATGTCGGGCCCGCCGACAACTGGCTGCCCCCGGACAACCTGCAGGAGCCGCCGTTCGCCAATATCGCGCACCGCACCTCGCCAACCAATATCGGTATGGCCGTGCTCGCACACCTGGCGGCCTATGATTTCGGCTACCTGTCGAGCGGTCGACTGCTTGAGCGCCTGGCGCGGATGTTCGACACCCTGGATCACCTGGAGCGCTACAAGGGCCACTTCTACAACTGGTACGACACCCAGGCACTCAAACCGCTGCCACCGCTGTACGTGTCTGCGGTGGACAGCGGCAACCTGGCCGCCCTGCTACTCACACTCAGGCCAGGGCTGCTGGCGTTGGCCGATGTGCCTGTGCCGGCCCACCGGCTGACCCAGGGTCTGCTGGACACCTTTGATATCCTGCGCGAAGCGTTTACCAACGCAGGGCGCGATAGTCGCGATGTCCAAGCCCTGCAGCAACAGGTGCTGCAAGCCCATGAGCACCCCGACCAGCCGCTGCCCCGGTTGCTCACAGTGCTTGCCGAACGGTTGCAGGACTTGATCGACCAGTGCGCACCTGAACCCGCCGACGCCTTACAGGGCGACGATTGCCTGTTCTGGCTGCATGCGCTGCGAGGCCAGTGCGAGGACCTGGGCAGCGAGCTGCAAGGGTTGCAACTGCCGCCGGACAGTGAGGTGGCAGTACCGGCAGCGTCAAGCTGGCGACAACTGGCACAGCTGCAGCCCGGCCAGTGGCCACCGGCCGAACGCGCAGCAGTCACTGCCGTACGCGCCCTGGCCTGCCAGCGCATCGCCCAGGCGCAGAGCCTGGCATTGCGCCTTGCAGCCTTGGCCAGCATGGACTTCACCTTCCTCTACGACAGCCAACGCGACCTGTTCGCCATCGGCTACAACGTCGATGAACACCGCCTGGACACGTCGTTCTACGACTTGCTGGCCTCAGAGATGCGCCTGACCAATTTCGTGGTCATCGCCCAAGGCCAGGTGCCCCAGGCCAGCTGGTTCGCCCTGGGCCGGCTGCTGACCAGCAATGCCGGTGTGCCGGTGCTGCTGTCCTGGTCCGGATCGATGTTCGAGTACCTGATGCCCCTGCTGGTCATGCCCAGCTACGAAGGCACCTTGCTTGACCAGACCTGCCAGGCCGCGGTCAACCGGCAGATCGAGCACGGCAACCTGCTGGGTATCCCCTGGGGCGTCTCCGAATCGGCATACAACGCGCTGGACACCCACTTCAACTACCAGTACCGCGCCTTTGGCGTGCCCGGCCTGGGCCTCAAGCGCGGTCTGGGCGAGGAGCGCGTGGTAGCCCCTTACGCCAGCACACTCGCCTTGCTGGTGGCGCCGAACGCAGCCTGCCACAACTTGCAGCGCCTCGCCCGCCTCGGGCTGGCTGGGCGCTATGGGCTGTATGAGGCCGTGGATTACAGCGAAGCTCGGCTCCCACCTGGGCAGCACAAGGTGGTAATCCGCTCGTTCATGGCGCACCACCAGGGCATGAGCTTTCTGGCCCTCACCGCCTTGCTGCTGGACAAGCCCATGCAACGGCGCTTCGCCTCGGACCCGCAGTTCCAGGCCAGCATGCTGCTGCTCCAGGAACGTGTGCCGAAAACCGCTGCACCGTATCTGCACACCCTGCAGGCGCCGGCCCTGGAGGGCACCGGTCGCGCAGGGGAAACACGGCTGCGCGTGTTCAGCGAACCCAACCGCCGCCACCCCGCCGTGCAACTGCTCTCCAATGGCCGCTACCACGTCATGCTCAACCACGTTGGCAGCGGCTACAGCCAGCGCAACGACTTGGCCGTCACCCGCTGGCGCGAAGACCCCACGCACGACGAGCTGGGCAACTTCTGCTACCTGCGCGACGTCGCCAGCGGTGCGTACTGGTCCACGACCTATCAACCCACCCGGCACCGCAGCCAACACCAGGAAGCGATCTTCAGCGATGGCCGAGCCGAGTTTCGCGTGCGCGAGCGTGGCTTTGACTGCCATAGCGAAATAGCCGTGTCCCCCGAGGACGACATCGAACTGCGGCGCCTGCACCTCACCCACCATGGCGAGGAGCAGCGCACTCTGGAGCTGACCAGCTACGCCGAAGTGGTCCTGGCACCGGCCCTGAGCGATGCGCTGCACCCGGCATTCAGCAAGCTGTTCGTGCAGACCGAGCTGATCCGCCCGCTGCAAGCCATCCTCTGCACCCGCCGACCCCGCTCGCTGCAGGATGCCGTGCCTTGGATGTGCCATGTACTGGCGGTGCATGGCGCCGATATCGAGGCCATCTCCTATGAAACCGACCGGGCCCGCTTCATCGGGCGCAACCGCACCCTGGCGGCCCCGGCAGCGCTGGACCGGGAAACCGAAGCGCTGTCCGGCACCGCCGGGGCGGTACTCGACCCGATCGTGGCGATCCGCTGCCGCATCGTCCTGGCGCCGGGCCAGACCGCCACGGTTGACCTGGTCAGCGGCGTGGCCGACAGCCGCGAAGCGTGCCTGCAACTGATCGCCAAATACCGCGACCGGCACTTGGCCGACCGTGTGTTCGACCTGGCCTGGCCGCACAGCCAGGTGCTGTTGCGCCAGCTCAACGGCTCGCTCAGTGATGCCCGGCTGTTCGAGCAGATGGCCGCCTCGGTCATCTACCCCAACGCCGCCCTGCGTGCCAGCGCCAACCTGCTGGCCAGCAACCGCCGCAGCCAGTCCGGCCTGTGGGGCCAGGGCCTGTCTGGGGACTTGCCCATCGTGCTGGTGCAGATCGGTGACCCGGCCAACATCCAGCTGGTCAAGCAACTGGTGCTGGCCCATGCCTACTGGCGGCAGAAAGGCCTGGTGCTCGACCTGGTGATCTGGAACGAAGACCAGGCCGGTTACCGCCAGCAGTTGCAGGAGCTGATCATGGGTATCGTCACCTCCGGCAGCGAAGCCGCCCTGCTCGATCGCCCCGGCGGCATCTTCGTGCGCCCTGCGCAGCAGCTGTGCGAAGAAGACCGTTGCCTGACCCTTTCCGTGGCCCGCCTTGTGCTCAGCGACAGCCGCGGTACCCTGGCCGAGCAGTTGCATCATCGCCGCCCGCCAGCCTCGCCGGCGGCCTTCGAGCCCACGCCAGCGATGGCGCGGGTGCAAGCCGACAACCCAGCGGTGACGGCACCACCTGCCCTGAGGCTTGCCAACCCGTATGGCGGGTTCAGCGCCGATGGCCGCGAGTACATCATTGGCCATACCCCTGGCAAACCACCACCGGCGCCCTGGGTCAACATCCTGGCCAATGCACGGTTCGGCAGCGTGGTGTCCGAAACCGGCAGTGCCTATACCTGGCACGAAAACGCCCACGAGTACCGTTTGACGCCCTGGCATAACGACCCGGTCATCGACCCCAGCGGCGAGGCCTTTTACCTGCGTGACGAGGACAGCGGGCAGTACTGGTCGCCGACCCCGCAGCCATGCCCCGGCCCCGGCCGCTACCGCACACGTCATGGGTTCGGCTACAGCGTGTTCGAGTATGCCGAGGACGAGCTGTGCAGCGAATTGTGGGTACATGTGGCGTTGGATGCACCGGTCAAGTTCAACCGGCTCAAGCTGCACAACCGTTCGGCCCGTGCGCGCCGGTTGAGTGTGACCTGCTTCGTCGAGTGGGTGCTGGGCGACCTGCGCAGCAAGGCGGCCATGCACGTGGTCAGCGAGACTGACCCGGTCAGCGGCGCGCTGTTTGCCCGCAACAGCTACAGCCTGGAGTTTTCCGGGTATGTGGCCTTTGTCGACTGCGACTTGCCGGTGCAGGGCATCACCTGTGACCGCAGCGAGTTCCTCGGCCGCAACGGCACCTGCCAGGCGCCGGCCGGGTTGCGCCAGGCGCGCCTGTCCGGGCGTACCGGCGCGGGGCTCGACCCCTGCGCAGCGCTGCAGGTCAGCCTGCTGCTGCAGCCTGGCGAACGGGGCGAGGTGGTGTTCCGCCTCGGCGCCGAACAGGGCGCCAAGGCCGCCAGCCGCTGCGTGCAGCACTACCGCGGGCTGCGCGTGGCCATGGAAGAGTTCGACAAAGTGCGCGCCTACTGGCGCAAGACCCTGGACACGGTGCAGATCGAAACCCCTGAACCGGCGCTGGATGTGCTGGCCAACGGCTGGTTGCTGTACCAGGTGATGGCCTGCCGATTCCTCGCGCGCAGCGGCTTCTACCAGTCCGGGGGGGCCATCGGCTATCGGGACCAATTGCAGGACAGCATGGCGATGGTCCACGCCGCGCCGGCGCTGGTACGCCAGCACCTGCTGACCTGTGCCGCCCACCAGTATCCCGAGGGTGACGTGCAGCACTGGTGGCACCCCCCTCTGCTGCGCGGCGTACGCACCCGCTGCTCGGACGACCTGCTATGGCTGCCGCTGGCCACCAGCCGTTATGTGGCGATCACTGGTGACTACAGCGTGCTGGACGAACCCGCAGGCTACCTCGAGGGCCGTGCGCTCAATGCCGGTGAAGAGTCCTATTACGACTTGCCCGCCCATTCCCCGTTGGTCGAGACCTTGTACCAGCATTGCCGGCGCGCGCTGGGCCATGCCCTGCAATGCGGCGAGCACGGCCTGCCCTTGATGGGCAGCGGTGACTGGAACAACGGCATGAACCGGGTCGGTGAACAGGGCCGCGGCGAAAGCGTATGGCTGGGCTTCTTCGGCCACGAGGTGTTACGCGCATTTGCCAGCGTTGCCCTGCGCCACGGCGACGGCGCTTTCGCCGTACAGTGCACGCGCCAGGCTGGCGCCCTGGCCGAACACCTTGAGCAGCATGCCTGGGACGGCGGCTGGTACCGTCGCGCCTGGTTCGATGATGGGCAACTGCTGGGATCGGCGAGCAACCAGGAGTGCCGCATCGACTCCCTGGCGCAGAGCTGGGCGGTGCTGTCCGGGGTTGCTTCGCCGGAACGTGCGCGTACTGCGATGGCCGCGCTGGACCAGTACCTGGTGCGCCGCGATATCGGCATCGTCAAGCTGCTCGAGCCGCCATTCGACCAGGGCAGCCTCGACCCCGGCTACATCAAGGGGTACCTGCCCGGCGTACGCGAGAACGGCGGGCAATATACCCACGCGGCAATCTGGGCTGGCATAGCCTACGCCCAGCTGGGGGACGCCGAAAAGGCCTGGGCGCTGCTGCGCATGATCAACCCGGTGCGCCAAGGGTGCAGCGCGCTGATCGACACCTACAAGGTCGAGCCATACGTCATGGCCGCCGACGTCTATGCGGTGGCACCCCATGCAGGCCGGGGTGGCTGGAGCTGGTACACCGGTTCGGCAGGCTGGATGTACCGGTTGATCATCGAAAGCCTGCTGGGCCTGCACCGCAGTGGTGACACCCTGCGTATCCAGCCGCTGCTGCCCAGGGGCTGGTCGGGCTATACCGTGCATTACCGTTTTGGTAACACCCCGTACCGCATCGAAGTGCATAACAGCGCCGACACCGCGCTGACCCTGACACTGGACGGCCATCTGCTTACCCAGCCCACACTGCCATTGACGGATGACGGCACACTGCACCGGGTAATTGCCCAATGCCAGCCCTCCCCCTTGCCCATGGACTGAACCGCCTGCTGGTCTACGCTTGTTGCGACAACCGCTGCCTTCCGGGTCCCGAGCATGCAACCTGCCAGCAAACTCCAACAGAATCACTTGCTGGCGGCCTTGTCGGCGCAAACGCTCAGCCGCCTGGAGGCGGACCTGGAACGGGTGAGCCTGGCCTTGGGCGAGGCGATCTACGAGTCGGGTGACACCCTGCGCCATGTCTATTTCCCGACCGATGCGATCGTCTCATTGCTGTATGTGATGGAGAATGGCGCCTCGGCGGAAATCTCGGTGGTGGGCAATGAAGGGCTGGTGGGCATTGCGGTGTTCATGGGCGGCGAAAGCACACCCAGCCGTGCGATCGTGCAAAGCGCCGGGCACGCCTATCGCCTGCCCACCCAAGCCCTGAAGGATGAGTTCAACCGCCATGGCGAGCTGATGATGCTGATGCTGCGCTACACCCAGGCGCTGATCACCCAGATGGCGCAGACCGCAGTGTGCAACCGGCACCATTCCATCGACCAGCAACTGTGTCGCTGGCTGCTGCTGTCACTGGATCGCCTGCCTGGCGACCAGCTGCGCATGACCCAGGAACTGATCGCCAACATGCTCGGCGTGCGCCGTGAGGGTGTGACCGATGCCGCCGGCAAACTGCAGCGATTGGGGGTGATCGAGTACAGCCGCGGCCACATCAAGGTATTGGACAGGGCCCACCTGGAACAGCTCAGTTGCGAATGCTATGCGGTGGTCAAGAAAGAAACCGAGCGCCTGCTGCCCTACTTGCCGCCGGCGCGCCCTGCCCGTTCCTGAACCCTGCGAGGGGGCTGCCGGGGCAGCCCCGAAACGTTGACGCCAACGCCTTATGGCCGCATTTTCTGCCAGGGCTGATAGCTGTACCGCTCCGCCTCAGACGCCCGCGACGGGTCGGGGTGGCCAGAGCCACGTTCGCTCTCTCTGCTCAGTGTGTCGTCTACATGATCGTCGCGGTCTTCTGCCTGGGGGCGTTGGTCTTCCTCGCTATCGTCTTCCCCGGTTGGCCAGTCTTCGTCCTCACCCGGTTTGGCGACTGGGGGCTCGATCTCTGTGAAGCTCTTGCCAGTGGTCATACGCACCTCTCAATGCCCAGAAGTCCTGAGCTCCTAGAGTGTGCGCCTTGTCCACCGCGGTAGGTTTTATATCGGACCAACTGACCTGCCCCGGCCCGGGCTATACCACGCGGCGGGCATCCCGGCGCACCGCTTGCGGCGGCACGCCAAAGCCCCGCATGAACACCTCGCGCATATGCCGACGGTCTCTGAAGCCGGTTTCTCTGGCCACGGTATCCAGGCTGTGACGGCTCTGCTCGATCATCAGGCGGGCCGCTTCCAGGCGCAGGCTTTCCACGGCCCTGGCAGGCGACTGCCCGGTTTCGGCGGTGAACACCCGAGCGAACTGTCGTGGGCTCAGGTGCACGACCTGGGCCAGTTCTTCGACGCTCAGCGGCCGGTTCAGGTGCCTGCGGGCGTAATCCAAGGCGCGTTGGATCCGGTCGGACTTCGGCGCCAGGGCCAACAACTCCGAATGCTGCGACTGCCCACCGGAGCGCCGCTGATGCATGACCATCTTGTGCGCGACCGAACGGGCAAGCTCCACACCCAAGTCCGTTTCGAGCATGCCCAGGGCCATGTCCAACGCTGCGGTCATGCCTGCCGAGGTCCATACCGGTCCGTCGACGATGAAGATGCGGTCTTCTTCCACCACCACCCTGGGGTGCGCCTGCTGCATCGCCTTGGCATACGCCCAGTGCGTGGTTGCGCGGCGGTTGTCCAGGACCCCGGCCTGGGCCAGCACGAAGGTGCCGGTGCAAAGCCCGGCGGTACGCCGGGCACTGTCGACGAAGCCGCGCACCTGGTGCAGCACCTCATCGCTGGGTGGCGTCAGCGGCGTGAGCGTGCCGGCCACCATCCAGGTATCGGCAAGGCCAGCAGCGGTGAGCGGCAACGTCTCGATGTGCATCCCTAGGGAGGAACGCACCGGCCCACCGTGCAAGGAATAGTTCTCGACCCGGTATACCCCTGCGCCAGCGGCAATGTTGGCGAGCTCGAAAACGGTCTGGGTCGCCAGCGACATGATCTGGAAACCCTCGGGGATCAGATAACCGACTCGGTGCATGCCTGGGCTCCCATTTCAAATGTCCTGAAACACTACCTTATGCGTCATTCAAGACATTCGCAATGCCCGGCATCATGGCTTCAACCCCAACAACGGAGCTTGACCATGACACAGACTCACACAGGCACCGCGCTGATCACCGGCGCATCCACCGGCATCGGTTCGGTCTATGCCCAAGCCCTGGCACGCCGCGGTTATGATCTGGTGTTAGTCGCTCGCAACCGCGACCGCCTCAACGCACTTGCCACTCGCATCACCAACGACACCCAGCAACACGTCGAAGTGTTCCCTGCCGACCTGAGCCATGCCCAGGACCTGGCCCGCGTGGAGCGCAAACTGCGCGAAGATGCCAGCATCACCTTGTTGGTGAACAATGCCGGTATCGGCACCCACACCCCGCTGTTGGACAGCGATGTCGAGCGCATGGCCCAGATGATCGGCCTCAACATCACTGCCCTCACCCGCCTGACCTACGCGGCGGTACCTGGGTTTGTCGCCCGGCAACAGGGCGCGGTGATCAACATTTCTTCCGTTGTCAGCCTGGCGCCCGAGCTGCTCAATGGCGTGTATGGCGCCAGCAAGGCCTACGTCACTGCGTTCAGCCAGTCGCTGCACAAGGAGTTGGCCGGGTTGGGCATCCAGGTGCAGGCGGTTCTGCCCGGTGCGACCGCCACGGACTTCTGGCAGATCGGTGGCCTGCCGGTGGAAAACCTCGACCCGGCGATCGTGATGTCGGCCACGGACTTGGTTGACGGAGCGCTCCAAGACTTCGATGAGCGTGTGCTGATTTCCATCCCCTCCTTGCATGACCTGCAAGCGTTCAATACCTACGAAGCGAGCCGCCAGGCCTTGATCGGCCAGCTTTCCAACAACCAGTTGGCACCGCGCTACAACGGTAAGTGAACAGCCACCGTTGCCAGGGAAGGCCGCCGGCCAATTTTCACTCCAATACTGAAAGTCTTTCTCTGATTCCCCTGTTTTTGCGATAGACCAAGGCGATTAGGCTGACAACATCCCTGCTGTGTAAAGGATCTAGCCCCATGAAAGCCATTGTATTCGAGCAACCCGGCTTGCCAATCGACGACCCGAAGGCCCTGTACGAAGTGGACGTGCCGCAACCGAAGCCCGGTGCCCGCGACCTGTTGGTCGAAGTGCACGCCATCGCCGTCAACCCGGTCGATACCAAGGTGCGCGCACGCAGCAGCGCTGGCCAGCCCCAGGTGCTGGGCTGGGACACGGTCGGTGTCGTGCGCCAGGTCGGCAGTGAAGTGGCGTTGTTCCAGCCGGGTGATGAAGTGTTCTACGCCGGGGCTATCGATCGCCCGGGCAGCTACAGCGAGTTCCACCTGGTCGATGAGCGCATCGTTGGGCACAAGCCGCGCACGCTGGACAACGCCAGCGCTGCTGCCCTGCCCCTGACCTCGATCACCGCCTGGGAACTGCTGTTCGACCGGCTGGGTGTGGAGGAAGGCGGTGGGAAAGGGCAGCGCCTGCTGGTCATTGGCGCGGGCGGTGGCGTGGGTTCCATTCTGGTCCAGTTGGCTCGCCAGCTTACCCAGCTGACGGTGATCGGCACAGCGTCGCGGTCAGAAACCCAAGCCTGGGTGCGCGAACTCGGCGCCCATCATGTGATCGATCACAGCGCCTTGCTGGCACCGCAGTTGCAGGCGCTGCAGCTGGACACAGTCGACCATGTCATCAGCCTGACCCACACCGACACCTACCTGCCGCAGATCGTCGAGGTGCTTCGCCCCCAAGGGCAACTGGCCCTGATCGATGACCCGGCGCAGCTGGATGTGATGCCGCTCAAGCGCAAATCGTTGTCGCTGCACTGGGAGCTGATGTTCACCCGTTCGCTGTACAAGACCGAGGACATGATCGAACAGCACCGCCTGCTGGAACGGGTCGCCGCGCTGGTGGACGACGGCGTGCTCAAGACCACCCTGGGTGAGCACTTCGGCACCATCAATGCCGCAAACCTCAAGCGCGCCCACGCCGTGATCGAAAGCGGGAAAGCCAAGGGCAAGATCGTGCTGGAAGGTTTCTGACCCCCAGCGGCGTGCCCTTTGAGAGGTTCGGCGCGCCGCTGAGCTTGCTTCAGATTCATCGTATACAAAACAAGGTAATTCTGTTTACATTATGCCGCGCCTACGACAACGGTAATCGCCGTTGCGTATAGCGACAGGCACAAGCCATGCACTTCCCCAACCTGCTCGCCCCCTTTGAGCACCGTGCGCCAATCGCCGCATTCGCCGTTGCCCCATTCTCCTGCCTCACCCACCGCCGCCTTGCACCGAGCTTGTGTGCTTCGGCGCCGCCGCGCGCTCGGCGGCTCTGACCGGCCCGGCTGCCCACGCCGTGTTTACACACAGCGCCTGGTTTCCAGGGTTTGGCTCCAAATCGAAAACCGGGCGTCTGCACAGACGAATTGCAACCCGTCCCATCACGGGAAAGGAACACCAATGCCCAAGACTTTGCTGATAAAAAACGCCGAACTGCTGGTGACGATGGACGGCGAACGCCGCGAGATCAAACGCGGTGGCGTGTACATCGAGGACAACCTGATCAAGCAGGTCGGCCCCAGCGACGAACTGCCACAACAGGCCGACGAGGTACTGGACATGACCGGGAAAGTGGTCATTCCAGGCCTGGTCAACACCCACCACCACATGTACCAGAGCCTCACCCGCGTGGTGCCGGCCGCGCAGGACGGCGAGCTGTTCAACTGGCTCACCAACCTGTACCCGATCTGGGCCCGGCTGACCCCTGACATGATCGCCGTGTCGACCCAGACGGCAATGGCCGAGCTGATGCTGTCGGGCTGTACCACCTCCAGTGACCACCTGTACATCTACCCCAACGGCTGCAAGCTCGACGACAGCATCCATGCCGCCGCGCAAATCGGGATGCGCTTCCATGCCGCCCGCGGCAGCATGAGCGTGGGGCGCAGCCAGGGTGGCTTGCCGCCGGACTCGGTGGTGGAAACGGAAAGCGCGATCCTCAAGGAGTCGCAGCGCCTGATCGAGGATTACCACGACGCCAGCCATGGCTCGATGCTGCGTGTGGTCGTCGCGCCCTGCTCGCCCTTCTCGGTCAGCCGTGACCTGATGCGCGAGGCCGCAGTCCTGGCTCGCAGCTACGGGGTGTCGTTGCACACCCACCTGGCCGAAAACGTCAATGACATCGCCTACAGCCGCGAAAAATTCGGCATGACCCCGGCCGAGTACGCCGAGGACCTGGGCTGGGTCGGCCACGACGTCTGGCACGCCCACTGCGTGCAACTTGACCAGCACGGCATCGAGCTGTTCGCCCGGACCGGGACCGGTGTGGCCCACTGCCCCTGCTCGAACATGCGCCTGGCCTCGGGCATCGCGCCGGTGCGCAAGATGCGCGACCACGGTGTACCGGTGGGCCTGGGGGTCGACGGTTCGGCGTCCAACGATGGCGCCAGCATGATCGGTGAAGTGCGCCAGGCCCTGCTGCTGCAGCGGGTCGGCTTCGGCCCTGATGCGATGACCGCGCGCGAGGCGCTGGAAATCGCCACCCTCGGCGGTGCCAAGGTACTCAACCGCAATGACATCGGTGCCCTGGCCCCGGGCATGGTCGCCGACCTGGTGGCCTTCGACCTCGGCCATGTGGCCTATGCCGGCGCCCTGCACGACCCACTCGCTGCCCTGGTGTTCTGTACCCCGACCCACGTCGACACCAGCGTGATCAACGGCCGCGTGGTGGTCAGAGGTGGCCGCATCACCACGGTTGACCTGCCCGTGGTGCTGGAGCGCCACAACCGCCTGGCTCGGCAACTGGTTACCGGCGAGTGACCGGTGCGGGCCGGTGCGCGCCACCACGGGCGCAACGGCCCGCAGCCAATTGTGTACATACCGTTCCACAACCGCGACTGAAACCGTGCTGCTAGACGCATTACAAAAACAAAAGCGAGCTATCCACCATGACTTCTCCCGCTACACCTCGTCCGGAAGACGAGAACCTCGGCGCCAGCGCCAACCTGGCCTATGGGCTGCAGCATGTGCTGACCATGTATGGCGGCATCGTCGCCGTACCGCTGATCCTCGGCCAGGCAGCCGGCATCGCTGCGGCAGACATCGGCCTGCTGATCGCCGCCTCACTGTTCGCCGGCGGCCTGGCGACCTTGCTGCAGACGCTGGGCATCCCCTTCTTCGGCTGCCAGCTGCCGTTGGTTCAAGGGGTGTCCTTCGCCGGCTTGGCGACCATGCTCGCGATCATCGGCAGTAACGGCTCGGTCGGCCTGTCTGTGGTGTTCGGTGCGGTAATCACAGCGTCGTTGATCGGGCTGCTGATCACGCCGTTATTCTCGCGCATCATCCAGTTTTTCCCACCGCTGGTAACGGGCATCGTCATCACCACCATCGGCTTGACGCTGATGCCGGTTACCGCGCGCTGGGCCATGGGCGGCAACAGCCAGGCCGCCGACTTCGGCAGCACGTCGAACATCGCCCTGGCGGCGTTCACCCTGGCCACCGTGCTGTTGCTCAGCAAGTTGGGCAGCGCCAGCATTTCGCGGTTGTCGATCCTCCTGGCGATGGTCATCGGCACCTTGGTGGCGACGGCGTTCGGCATGACTGATTTCTCCCGCGTGCTCGATGGCCCACTGGTTGCGCTGCCGCAAGTCCTGCCGCTGGGCGCACCGCAGTTCCAGGTCGCGGCGATCATCTCGATGCTGATCGTGATCATCGTGACCATGGTCGAAACCTCCGCCGACATCCTTGCCGTAGGCGAGATCATCGGCACCAAGGTGGACGCCAAACGCCTGGGCAACGGCCTGCGGGCGGACATGATCTCCAGCGTCCTGGCGCCGTTGTTCGGCTCCTTTACCCAGAGCGCCTTTGCGCAGAACGTAGGGCTGGTCGCCGTAACCGGCGTGAAAAGCCGTTATGTGGTCGCCAGCACAGGGTTGATCCTGGTAACGCTCGGGCTGCTGCCGGTGATGGGCCGGCTGATTGCCGCAGTGCCTACCGCCGTGCTCGGGGGTGCCGGCGTGGTGCTGTTCGGCACCGTCGCGGCCAGCGGCATCCGCACCCTGGCGCAGGTGGACTACCGCAACAACATGAACCTGATCATCGTCGCCACCTCGATCGGCTTCGGCATGATCCCGATCGCGGCACCGGGCTTCTATCACCACTTCCCGACCTGGGTCGAGACCATTTTCCACTCGGGTATCAGCTCGGCAGCGATCATGGCCATCTTGCTCAACCTGCTGTTCAACCACCTGCGGGCCGGCAATTCCGACCAGCAGTCGGTGTTCGTCGCCGCCAGTGAACGCACCCTGCGCTACCGCGACATCGCCGGGCTCAACGAAGGTGATTTCTTCCGCGATGGCAAATTGTTCGACTGCGACGGTAACGAGGTGCCGATCCTGGAGGCCGATGATGACCATCCAGAGACCGCGACGCCGCGCAGGAAGCGCCCCGAGCAGGTGCACTGAACGAAAAAAGCGACGCACAAGCGTCGCTTTTCTACCACCGCTGCAACCTCCAGGGGATCAGCCCGCTTCCACCCGCGCGGCGCTGGCGGCCTTGCGCAGGCTCCAGGTGCCCCATGCCAGGCCAAGCACCGCTGCGGTCACAGACCCCGACAACACGCCAAGCTTGGCGGCGCCCAAGGCGCCTGGGTCAGCGAAGGCCAGGTTGGCGATGAAGATCGACATGGTGAAGCCGATACCCGCCAACAGGCCGATCAGGGTGATACCGCGCCAGGTCACCCCTGCCGGCAATGCGCACCAGCCCAGGCGCACCATCAGCCAGCTGACCGTGATGATGCCCAGCGGCTTGCCGGCGATCAGCGCCACGGCCACAGCAACCATTACCCAGAACGAGCCGTCGGCACTCAGGTCGACACCCGAGAGCCCCACGCCGGCGTTGGCCAGGGCAAACACCGGCATGATCACGTAGGCCACCCACGGGTGCAGGCTGCCCTGCACGCGAATGACCGGCGGTACCATTTCACGCTGCGCCAGGCGCAGGTGCTTCAACGGGCTCAACAGGTCGCCGGCATCGGCCTGTGGGGCTTTCGCGTGGCCAAGCAGCTCGTTGGTGAATCGGTTGACGGCATCCAGTGGGCGCTCGCCCAACGGCATGGCCCTGACCGGTGTCATGAGGCCGAGAATCACACCGGCCAAGGTCGGGTGGGCGCCGGTCATCAACATCCCCACCCAGGTGATGGCGCCTGGAATGACATAGGCATAGGCCGAACCAATGCCGACCTTCTGCATGCCGACCACCAGCAGCAGGCCGATGGCGGCCACGCCAAAGCCGCTGTAATCAAGGCCACCTGAGTAGAAGAAGGCGATGATCAGCACGGCGATGATGTCATCGATGATCGCCAGGGCCAGCAGGAATACCCGCACATTCGAAGGGATCGACTTGCCCAGCAAGGCCAGCACACCCACCGCAAAGGCGATGTCGGTGGCCGTGGGCACTGCCCAGCCTTGCTGCTCGGCAGGTGCATGGCTGAACGCCAGGTAGATCAGCGCCGGTACAGCCACACCGCCAACGGCCGCCGCCATGGGCAGCGTGGCCTGACGCAGGCTGGACAGCGCACCTTCATGAATCTCGCGACGGATTTCCATCCCCACCACCAGGAAGAAGATGGTCATCAGGCCATCGTTGATCCAAAAATGCAGGGACTGGGAGAACACCAGGGAACCGACACCCAGGGTCACCGGTGTATGCCAGAGGGCGTCGTAGCTGTGGGCGGCTGGCGAGTTGGCCCAGATCAGCGCGGCCACGGCAGCGATCAGCAGCACGATGCCACTGACGGCCTCGATGTGCAGAAAACGCTGAAAGTTGGCCAACGCGCGTTGGGCGATTCGCTGGGCACGGGGCATTACATGTTTTTGCATGGGCGCAAGCACTCCCGCATGGCGGCCCGACCTGCGTAGTTATTTAACCTGCATCACTGCATCATGCAGCTAGCACCCGCGGGCATTCTAGCGGATAACCTGCCCTTTCTCCAACAGACGCCCGCTCGGCTCACGGCCCCGGGCACCCCGCTGCGCTGGCCCGCACGGCGCTGGCCAGCTTCTGCAGGTTGACCTGCTGGGCGTCGACGAGGCTGGCGATGCTGTTCTGCGCCGGGGTCTGCACCGAGGTCCGGCAGGTCAGTTCGTCCTGGCCCTGGCGCTTGAGCCGCCATACCGCATCCAGCAGCGCGTACTGGCCAGGCACGGTGTCGAAACGCTGCACATCCACGCGCAACACAGCCCGCGGCAAGCCGCCTACCGGCCCGCCCAGCTGGTCTTGCAGGGCGCTGCGAAACTCATCCACCAGGTTGGCGCCCCACCATTCGGTTTCAAGGATTACCAGGCTGCTTGCGCCCTGGCGTATCACCAGTTGCGGGCGGTCCACCTGGGGCGGCAGGCTGACGCGCTCGACCTGGAACCTTTCCCCCGTTGCACGGCTCGGCTGCGCTGCGACCAAGGTGTGGTAGTTGTTGGGCGCACTGCTGCAGCCCGCGGTCAGCACCACCAGCAGGGCCAGCAACAGGGTTGGCAGCGTGCGCATCGGCTCTCTCCTTGGGCGTGGTCAGGGTTTCACATCGTCCGCGCCTGCCGCCTTCGGCCGGCCACGGATGATCGATTCGGGGTGGCGGCCGAGGTAATCCGCCAAGTCGCGCAGCGAACGTGACATGCGCTCCAGTTCCTGCAGCGTGTCGCCCAGTTTTTCGCGTTGCGGCGAGTCGTCGGCGATCGCCGAATTGGCTGTGCGCAGGGTTTTCTGCAGCTCGTCCAAGGTGCGGGTGACCCCCGGCAGGGTCTGCCCATCGACGCGCTTGACGGTACGGCGCAGCTCGCGCAAGGTGCCGTCCAGGTTACTGGCAATGCTCTCCAGCGGCAGCTTGGCGATGCGATCGAGCACACCCTGCAGTTGCTCTTGCAGTTTTTCCAGGCTGCCGGGCACGGTAGGGATGACGATGGGGTCGGCGCCCCTGTCGAAGGCGACCTTCGGCACGTCCGGATAAAAGTCCAGGGAGATGAACATCTGCCCGGTGATCAGGTTGCCACTGCGGGCCTGGGCACGCAGGCCATGCTCGACGAAGGTACCGATCAATCGCCGGGCCCCGGCGGTGTCACCCTCGGTATGGTTGAACACCTTGAGCATTTTCTGGTGCACCGGGCCCAACCGCTGGGGGTAAACGGCCGCATCGACCACCACCGGGAATATTTGCTTTTTCGGGTCGTAGTCCAGCGTGATCGACGTCACCCGGCCGAACTCCACCCCCTTGAACTCCACCGGCGCGCCCACCGACAGCCCGCGCATCGACTGGTCGAAACGCAGGCGCAGGTACTGGGCCTTGCCAGAGGGCGGTGCGAGGGCCGTGTCGCGGTCGGCGAACAGTTCGAACGCCTGCTGGTCGGCCGCAGGCGCGGCGGTGGCGGCGTAGTCGGGCGTACCGAAGGCCAGGCCCCCCATCAGGATCGAGGAAAACGACTGAGTCTCGACCTTCAAGCCGTTGGCGCCGATCTGCATGTCGATGCCACTGGCATTCCAGAACCGCGTATCGAGCGTGACGAACGCGTCGTAGGGCGACTGCACGAAGACATCGATGTCCACCCCACGGCCGTCCTCTTGCAGGGCATAGGACACCACTTCGCCCACCGGGATCCTGCGGTAATAGAGCGACGAGCCGATATCCAGCGACCCCAGGTCGCTGGCGCGGAGCACGAAGCGCTTGCCCTTCTCGCCGTAGGTGATGGGCGGCGGCGATTCGAGGCCGGTGAAGTGTTTCTCGGGGGCTTTCGACTCGCCAGCATCGGCGCCAATAAAGCTCCCTGACAGCAGGGTATCGATCCCCGATACGCCCCCCGCGCCAATTCGCGGGCGCACCACCCAGAAGCGCGCACCTTCGGTGGCGAACGATTCCGCCTCCTTCGACAGCTCGACCTTGGCCACTACGCCCTTGCGATCGGGGGCCAGCTCCACCGAGCTGACCTCGCCAATCACTACGCTGCGGTAGCGCACTTGGGTCTTGTGTGCCACCAGGCCCTCACCGGTGCGAAACGAGATCGAGATCACCGGCCCCTGTTCCATCCAGTTGCGCACCACCAGCGAGGCCCCTACCAGCAGCGCCAGGACCGGCACGATCCACACCAGTGACACGTTCAAGCGCCGCGTGCGCACTTGCGCCTGGCCGGGCTCGGCGTCCCTCTCAGTTTCCAGCGCCATCACCGTGCTCCCTGTCGTGTGGGTGGTCGTCCCAGATCAGGCGTGGGTCGAAGCTCATGGCAGCCAGCATGGTCAGCACCACCACCAGGCCGAAGAACAGAATACCCGGCCGCGGTTCGATGGTGCCCAGGCCACGCAATTGCACCAATGCAGCTACCAGCGCCACCACCATGACGTCGAGCATCGACCAGTAGCCAATCAGCTCGACGAAACGAAACAGCTTCGAGCGCTGGCGACGCGCCCATTGACTGCGCCGCTGGGCGGTGAACAGCAACAGCCCCAGGGAAACGAACTTGATTGCCGGTACGCCGATGCTGGCGATGAAGATGATCAGGGCAATGTCCCAGGCACCGGCTTCCCAGAACTCCAGTACCCCGCCCACGATGGTGCTGTCACTGCCCTGCCCGAGCATCTCGGTGCGCATCACCGGCAACGCATTGGCTGGCACGTAGAAAATCAATGCCGCGATCAGGAAGGCCCAGCCCCGGGCAATGGGGTTGGCCTTGCGCCGGTGCAACGGTGCGCCGCAACGCCCGCACTGCTGAATGCCCGCATGCAGCTTGCAGGCCTGGCCACACCCATGACACAGGCACAGGTGCAGCGCCTCGGCCAGCGCCGGCGCGCTCATACCTGCACCCACAGGTCACGGATATCACGACCGGCGATGAAGATCAGCAGCAGGCTCAGGGCCGCCAGGGCAACCAGCCCTATGCCGGGAATCACATCGAGCAACCCCGCCAACTTGATCACCGCCACCATCGCACCCAGCAGGCACACCTCAAGCATGCTCCACGGGCGCAGGCCTTCCAGCGCGCGCATGCAGCTGGCAAAGCCCGGTGCGCGGCGCCCCTTGAGCGCAAAACAGAGCACCCAGCACAACAGGGTTATCTGCAGCACCGGCGCGAAAATGATTGCCAGCGCCAGCACCAGGGCGATGAAGGTGATGCTGCCGTGGCTGAGGATCATCACCGAATCCCACAAGGTGGCCGAATTGCTCAAGCCCCCCATGCTGATGGTCATCACTGGGTAGGCATTGGCGAACACCAGCAGCACGCCCCCAGTCAAGCACAGCGCCAGGCGCTGCTGCACATTCAGCGGGTTGTGCCGGTACAGCACGCCGCCACAGCGCAGGCACAGCGCGCTTTGGTGCCGTTGCAAAGGCGCACGCTGGTACACCGCGTCGCAGTATTCGCAAATGATCAAGTCATCCGCCTGGGCCATATCCAGTCCTGGCAGGCACCCCGGCCCATGCGAGCAGCACATGGCAGCGCAAATGCCTGCATTCACCAATGAGTCCATCAAGAAGACAGCTACATGGCAGGCAAGACTAGTCAATTTCCAGGCTTCATGCCTGTATTGGCCCCATCAGGCTTTGCTGAGCTCGCCAATCTTCTCCAGCCGCGCCCGCACGATGTTGCGGCTGATGTTCAACAGGCGCCCGGTCTGCAGCTGGTTCCCGTGGCAATAGCGGTAGGCCTCACGAAACACCGTTTCCTCGATGTGCTCGTAGAGGTTGGCGATGTTCTGCTCGAACAGGGCGTGCAGCGCGCTTTGCAGGCTGGGCGGCACGGCGCTCGCCGCAGGCAGCCCGGCGGGCACGGCCGCCGCCTGGGGTAGCGCTTGCGGGCGCATGTCCACCAGGTGCAGATCGCCCGGTGCCACCACCTGCTGCCGGCACACCAGCAGGGCATGGTGGATGGCGTTTTCCAGCCCGCGGATGTTGCCCGGCCAGCTGTGCGCCAGCAGCTTGCGTTCCGCCTCAAGGCTCAGTGATGCGCGGTCATAGCCCAGGCGACGGCAGTGCTCCTCGATGAAGAACTCCGCCAGCGGCAGAATGTCGCCAGGCCGCTCGCGCAGCGGCGGCAGGCGAATGGTCGCGACGTGCAGGCGGTAGAACAGGTCTTCGCGAAAATGCCCGGCCACCACCGCATCGGCCAGGTTCACGTTGGTCGCCGCCACCAGGCGCACATTGATCGGGATCGGCGTGCGCGAGCCTAGCCGCACCACTTCGCGCTCCTGCAACACCCGCAGCAGCTTGACCTGCATGTTCAGTGGCAGGTCGCCGATCTCATCGAGGAACAAGGTGCCGCCGTTGGCCGCTTCGAACCAGCCAGCCTTGTTCGAGGTGGCACCGGTGAACGCGCCTTTCTCATGGCCGAACAGCTCGCTCTCGACCAGGGTTTCGGCGAACGCGCCGCAGTTGACCGCAACGAACGGCTCGCGCCCCCGGCGGCTCAGGTGGTGGATATGACGGGCCACCAGCTCCTTGCCGGTACCGGTCTCACCGATGATCAGGGTGTTGGCTTCGCTTGGCGCCAGGCGCTCGATGCGGCTGAGCAGTTCCTGGGAGCGTGGGTCCTTGAACACAAGCACGGTGGCACGCACCGACTTGGTCAGCTCGCGGGCATTGGGATGGGTGATCAGCGACATGGGGGCTTTCCTGGCAGTTGAAGCGCGCCCTCATAGTGCATGAAACAAATTAGATCAAAAACGTATTAATTAGTATTTGAATATTCCATTCAGAACTATTCGAATTTTCAACACCGGGTTGCTGCCAGAGCAGCAATCGAGCAGCAGTGCCTTGCCTGCCGATCAGCAACCCAGCGTCCCGCCATCGCACCGCCCGCCCTACTGCAAGCCTCGCCACACAAGGGCTACAGCCTTATTTGCGCGACATGGCATGTATTTCGCTCCAGGCCCTGCAAATGCCTGGGGCGCTCAAACATGCGGCCTGGGCCTGTTGAACCCCTGCCTGGAGCTGCACATGATCAAACCCTGGCGTCACGGCCTTGCCCTGCTGGGCGGCCTGTTCCTGAGCCTGAGCGCACTGGCCGCCGATTCACCGGCCGCAGTACGCATTGCCATCGTCGCCTTTACCCAGGGCGGGGCGCCGGTGTTCGGCGGCATTCCCGGCCGCGTGATTGAGGACGGCTGGCTGGAGCAACAACTGGCGGCCCGCGGTGTGAAACTGCAATGGACCGCCCTGCCCCATGCCGGCGCCGGGCCGCAGATCAACGAAGGCTTCAGCAACAACAGCCTCGACTTCGCCGTACGCGGCGATTTGCCCTCGGTCATCGCCGGGGCCGGCCACGTGCCGGGCAAGCTGATCGTGCCCGGTGGCAGCGGCAACAACATCTACTTGGTGGTACCCGCCGGCGCCTCCGTGCACAGCATCCAGGACCTCAAAGGCAAGCGCCTGGCGCTGCACCGCGGTCGCCCATGGGAATTTGCCTTCAGCAATTACCTTGCAAGCCAAGGGCTGAAGCTCGCCGACTTCAAGATCGCCAACCTCAACCCGCAAGTGGGCGCAGCGGCCGTAGCGGCCGGCAAGGTCGATGCGGCAGTGCTGCTCAACGAGGCCTACGCCCTGCAAGACAAAGGCGTGGCACGCATTCTCTGGTCCACCAAGCAGGGCGCCAACGACTGGCGACTGGTTTCGGACCTGTGGGGCACCGACACGTTCGTCGAACAGTACCCGCAGCTCACGCAACTGGTGGCCACGGCCTGGGTTCGTGCCGCCTGGTGGATCTCCCAGGAGCAGAACCGCGATGGCTATTACGCGCTGTCCTCCCGTGCCGGTGTCAGCGAAAGCGTCCTGCGCCGTGACGACCAGGACGACCCGATCGCCTGGAAGACCCGCTGGGCTCCCAAGAGCGACGCCCAGCTCAAGGCCCACTACGACGCCCTGGGCCAGTACGCCCTGGACAACCGCCTGATTCGCGCGCCCTACGACATCAGCAACGACCTGGCCACCGGCTTCACCCGCCAGGCGCTGGTCGACTTGCAACTCACTCATTACTGGCCGTCGCTGGACGCCCAACTCAGCCAACAACCTTAAGAGTATTCCCCATGAAACTGCCTGCTTCTCTCGCCTTCAGCCTTAGCGCCCTGGCCTTTTCCATCGGCGCGATGGCCGCCGACACCTTTGCCCCAAGCCGGACCCGCAACAAGGCGACGGCCGTGTGTCGAGCTTCTACACCTGGTCCAAGGCCATCCCTGCAACGCCTGGCAAGCTGCTGCGCAGCGAACCGCTGGAGCAGGCGCTGAGCCTGCCGAACGCAGCCAGTGCCCAGCGCATCCTCTACACCTCCCTGGACGGTATCGACGGCAAGACGCCAATCGTGGTGTCCGGGGCACTGTTCATACCCAAGGGCAAGGCGCCTGCCGGTGGCTGGCCGGTCGCCAGCTGGGGCCACGGCACCGTGGGCGTGGCAGACATCTGCGCACCGTCCTGGGCCGGCCGCTCCTACCGCGATGTGCAGTACCTCAACCGCTGGCTTGAGGAGGGCTATGCCATCGTCGCCACGGACTACCAGGGCCTGGGCGTGCCCGGTGGCCACCCGCTGCTGAACAACCGCATGGCGGCCTACGGCATCCTCGACGCCGCCAAGGCTGTGGTTGCAGGTGTGCCGGGGCTGGCCGACAAAGTGCTGATCATCGGTCAGTCCCAGGGCGGTGCCGGCGCCTTCGCCGCCGGTGCCTATGCTGCCACCTATGCCCCCGACCTCGGCGTCAAGGGCAGCATCGGCACCGGCGTGATCTATACCGTGGGGTCGAAGAACGTCGGTGAGCAGGACCCGAACAAGGTCGACCCGGCGCTGGCCTACGGCTTCTACACCCTGCTCGCCGCACAACAGTACGACCCCAGCATCGACCCCCGCGACTTCTATACCGACAAGGCCCTGCCGCTGTTCGAGCAGGCCCGCACGACCTGCCTGTCGTCGCTGGTCAGCGACGTGGTCGGTACTGGCCTCACCCCGGCCAACGCCAAGAAGGACTACCAGGGCGACAAGCTCAAGCCCTGGCTGGCCCAGGTCTCGTACCCCACGCTCAAGCTGGCACAACCGATCTTCATTGGCACCGGGGCTGAGGACAAGACGCCTGCCGCCGCCACCCAGGTCGCGCTGATGCAGGACGCCTGCAAGGCCGGCTCGGTGGTCCAGGGCCACCTCTACAAGGGCCTTGGCCACAGCGAAACGGTCAATGCCTCGCTGAAGGACTCGATCCCCTTCGCCCGCCAGGTAATAAACGGCCTGCCGGTCACGCCCAACTGCAGCCCAACCGTCCAGTAAGGAACCCAGGCCATGAGTATCGAATTCTTCACCCGTCTGCCGCTGCATGGCGAAACCCAGTTCCTGCCCGGCGACCCGCGCAACCGCGGCGACTGGCACGCCGGCGGCCCAAGCACCGGTGCGGTGTCAGGCTTCGCTGTCGGCGATCACTTCACTTATATCGACTACCTCGGGCAGATCGCCCGGGCGGCGGAAATCAACGGTTTCGGCGGTGCATTGATGGTCAACGCGCCCAGCGGCGAGGAGCCCTGGACGGTCTGCTCGCTGCTTGCCCGGGAAACCCGCACGCTGAAGTTCGTCACCGCGTTCCAGCCCTATCACTACACGCCCTGGGTGGCGGTGCAACAGGCCGCGACGTACCAGCGCGCCACCGGCAACCGCCTGGTGTGGAACATCATCAACGGCGGCTCCGACGCCATCCAGCGCCAGGTCGGTGATTTCGAAGACCATGACCAGCGCTATGCCCGCGCCACAGAGTTCATGGACGTGGTGCGCGGCTACTGGCACAACGAGCAGTTCCATTACCAGGGCACTTACTACAGTGCCGAGGGCGGCGGCCTACGGGGCCCGCTGAAAAAGGCCGAGCTGCCGCTGATCTGCACTGCCGGCTCATCGGTGGCGGCACGCGAGTTCGCCGCCAAGCATGCCGACTTCTACCTGATGCGCGCCGAACACCCGGATGAGATCGCCGCATTGATCGCCGACATCCGCGCCCGTGCGCTGAAATGGGGGCGCACCGATATCCGCTTCGGCCTGTCCATCGATGTGATTGCCCGCGAGAGCGAAGACGCCGCACGGGCCGAGGCTAAACGCTTCTTCGACGAAGGCGTGGCCAAAGGCACGGTCAAGGCGCGCGTCGCGCATGCCGGCCTGCGCACGGCGCGCAAACTGAGCTACGAGCATGGCTACAGCGACCAGGACGACGCGCAATCGTTCGACGACTTCTTCATCCATCCCAATGTGTGGACCGGTTTCGGCTATATCGGCATCCCGCCAGGCTGCGCGCTGGTCGGCAGTTACAGCAACGTGGTGGCGCGCATCCGTGAATACCACGCCATCGGCATCGACCTGTTCTTCCTCGCCGGTTACCCGCACCTGGAGGAAGCCTACCGCATCGGCGAGCACATTCTGCCGCACTTTCGCAGCGAACGCGCCGCCCTCGCCCGGGCGGCCGTTTCCCCCGTGCAACTGCACGCCAGCAACGGAGGCTGAGCCCATGGCCAGGGACGGTTACCCATTGAGCCGGCGCAGCTTCCTCGGCCACGCCGGGGTGCTGGCCGGCGGGCTGCTGGCCGGCTGCGGCCCCAGCGACAGCCCTGGCAGCGCAGTTGCCGACCAGCCGCGCCAGGGCGGGCGGCTGCGCCTGGGCATCATCGATGGCAACCAGAGCGGTAACCTGGACGCCCACAAACCGGTCGGCAGCGGCATCGTGCGAGGCTTTGCGCTGTACAGCAAGCTGTGGGAGTGGGACGAGCAGATGCAACCGCGCCTGGCGCTGGCCGAGTTCGCCGAACCCAACGCCGATGCCAGCGGCTGGACCCTGCGGCTCAAGCCGGGGTTGGAATTCCACCACGGCAAGACCATCGATGCCGACGACCTGATCTTCTCCATCCGGCGCCTCACCGACCCGCAGCTGGCCTCGCCGTATGCCGCGCTGCTGCACTGGGTGGACCGCGACAACCTGGTCAAGCTCGATGAACGCACTGTACGGCTGGGCTTTCGCGATGGCCGCAGCTACTTGCCGCTGCCCGAAACCTGGGTCAACTTCGGCGGCATCGTGCCAGTGGACTACCACCCGGTGACCAACCCAGTCGGCGCCGGGCCCTACAAGCTCAAGAGTTTTACCCCCGGCCAGCGCTCGCTGTTCACCCGTTTCGACAACTACTACAAAGCCGGCAAGCCGTATGCCGATGAACTGGAGATCATCGACTTCAAGGACCAGACCGGGCGCCTGGCAGCCTTGCGCGCCGGGCAGATCGACATGGCCAACGTGATGTCCACCGAACATCTGCAGGTGCTCCAGGCCGACCCGCGCCTGCAGTTGCTCAAATCGGTGAGCGGCAACTGGCTGTCGTTCGACATGAACACCGCCAAGGCGCCGTTCGACGACCCGCGGGTTCGCCAGGCGTTTCGCCTGCTGGCCGATCGCGAGGAGCTGGTGCGCCGGGCGCTCAATGGCCAGGGCCGGGTCGCCAACGACCTGTATGCGCCGTTCGATCCAACCTTCGATCACAGCCTGGGCCCACGCCCGCACGACCCGCAACGGGCTGCGCAGTTGCTCAAGGAGGCAGGCCAGGAAGGCCTGCAGGTGGAACTGGTGACCACGCCTGGGCCGGGGCTTGCCTCCGCATTGGTGCTGGCCGAACAGGCGCGGCGCATTGGCGTCACGATCACAGTGCGTCAGGTGGACCTGGCGACCTTCCAGGGTCCGCAGCGCGACGACTGGACACTGAGCACCGGCGGCAGCATCGGCGCGCCTTTTCTGGCCAGCGCCATCCATACCGATGCGCCGTTCGCCGTGGCCAACAAGACCCACTTCCACGACCCCGAGTTCAGCGAAGCATTCCTCGCTGCCATGGCCCAGCCGGACCTGGCCAAGCGCACGGCGCTGGTCCACCGCGCGCAGCGTATCCAGTACGACCGCGGCGGCATGCTGATCTGGGGTTACGCCGATTTGCTCGACAGCGTCAGCACCCGGGTCGGCGGGGCGCAGGCGGAGCAGTCGCTGTTCAGTACCTGGAGGTTCGAGCGCCTGTGGCTCAGGAGTTGATCTACAGACGGTCTACTGGCTGTTCCCGCCCTAAAGCCGGGCGGGCGCCAGGGCCGGTACAGACAACCCCCTAAATCGACACCAACCGCAGGCGCGGCTGCGCCCTCGCTGTTCCCATTTCCCTGAATCGAACGAGGCCCAGCCCCCATGCTCCCCGTTGCCTTGCTGCACCCGAAATTCAAGCCTAGCGCACTGGCACTGGCCATCCTGGCGGCCAGCACACCCCTGGCTCACGCCCAGGACACTCAACTGCAGACAGTGACCGTGCAGGCCAAGCAGGTCGATGACGACGCCCTGCCCACGCGGCCACCCGCCTCGATCTATGGCGGCCTCGAAGCGAAGGTGCTCGACACCCCACGCTCGGTCACCCAGATCAACGCCGAGCAGCTGGCCCGCGACCCAATCCGCAGCGCCGACGACCTGGTCAAGTACGCGCCTGGCATTACCCGTGGCGGTGGCCAGAACGCCGGCATCGCCCCGCAGATGCGTGGGCAGAACACCGAGGTGTTCCAGGACGGCCAGCGCGCTTATGGGGTCCGTCACCCGGCCAACTTCAACGCCTACGAAGGCGCCGACATCGTCGCCGGCCCCTCCTCGGTCAGCTATGGCTCGGTCAGCGGCAGCGGCGGCTACGTCAACTACCTGAGCAAGAAGCCCGACTTCAACCGCTTTCGTACCCAGCTCAGCGGTGAAATCGGCAGTTGGATCCCCGATGGCCAGTCGCGCGATGCCACCAAGTTCAGCGTCGACAACACCGGCCCGCTCAGCGACAGCCTGGCCTACCGGGTCAGCATCACCCGCCAGCGCCAGCAAGACTTCTACGACAACGTCGAAAACAACTTCGACGCGTTCTACGGCGCCCTGGCCTGGCGCAACGACAACCTGCGGGTGGACTGGAACGCCGCCTACGACAACTACTACGACTACAACATCACCCACGGCTGGAACCGTGCCAGCCAGGACCTGGTCGACCATGGCAAGTACTACGCCGGGCGTGCCACACCGATCATCCAGAACGGCAACACGTTATGGTCGCCGGTACTGTCCTCCGGCGCCGCCGACGCCCAGGTACTGGGCTGGGTACAGCGCCAGCGCAATGCCCAGGGCCAGTACCCGGTGGTCAACGGCAGCTTCCAGGGCTCTTCACCCAACACCCAGGCCAGCCCCGGCAGCCTGCGTGGCTGGGTCTATGACCCTTCGCTGGCAGGCAATGGCCTGACCTCACTGTCGTCGCAGACCGGGCAGCGTGCCGAGGACCAGAACCGCTCCCGGCGCTTTACCACGCAACTGCGGGTCGAAGGCGAGCTGACCCCGTCGATCACCCTGGCCAACAGCACCTTCTACCAGCATTCCACCGACACCACCGACGCGGTGGGCGCCTTCCAGGTGCAGGGCAAGGACGACATCTTCGACAACCGCTTCGAGTTCCGCGCCCGCGGCCAATGGCAATTGGGCAACCTGACGTTGGTCGATGACAGCAATACCGGCCTCATCTACCGCCGCGAGTCCAACGAGTCGATCGCCGCCAACAACAACTTCGGCTCCACCATCAACGCCTACGACCTCACGCTCGACCCCAGCCTGAAGAACCCCGGCGACCTGCTGGGCCTGGCCGGGCGCAACCCGGCCGGCGGCAATGCGGCCTGGATCGGGCAGCCGGGCGTGCCGCAGTTTTCCAGCTATTACGGCTGGCTCAACCTGCCGGCCATGTACCCGGCAGGCCACGGCCTGTATGCCGAATCGGTGGCCCCCTACACCGCCGACAGCACCTGGACCACCAAGACCCTGTTCAGCCAGCACAACCTGCGCCTGGGTGAACGGTTTGGCCTGAACGTCGGCGCCAGCCGCAGCTGGATCGACGCCCGCATCGAGAACCCCTTCGTCCTTGCCGGCGGCAACCCGCGCAAGGATGCCAACAACTACCGGCTTTTTTCGGTGCAGGTCAGCCCCTACGTCAAACCCACCGAAAACAGCACCCTGTACTACACCTTCGACCGCTCGTTGGCGGTCAACACCGGATTCTTCACCAACGGCCTGGGCTGGGGCAGCGGCGCCGGCGCCAACCAGCTCAACCCCCTGGCCTTCGAGAGCCTGAGCGTGCTGCATGAAGTGGGCCTGAAAGTCGAGGCGGTGCCCGACCAGCTGTTCCTCACCTTGGCCGCCTACCGACAAGCCCGCGACCAGGCCCCAGACAGCAACAACTCTATCGCCCGGCTGATCGTCAAAGGCTGGGAGGCAACGTTGCGCTATCAGGATGACCACCTGCGCGGCGGCCTCAACCTCAGCCGTATCAGCGCCTACAACGAGTTCACCAGCCAGGCCGGATTCGCCTCGGCCGGCTTCATCCCCGACAACGGCACCGTGTTTGGCGACAACAACAGCCTCAATCAGCGCCCTTCTGGCAAGTTCGATGCCGTGCAGATTCCCGAATACAACGCCGGCGGCTATGTCGACTACCGCTTCGACTCAGGCTTCGGTGTGGCGCTGTCCGGTTGGTGGACCAGCAGCTGGTACCTGAACCTGAGCAAGACGGTGAAGGTGCCGGACGAATACAACCTCGACCTCGCCGTGTATTACCGCCAGCCCCAGTGGGGGGCCACCCTGCGCATGCTCAACGTCACCGACGAGCTGAACTTCGTCAGTGGCCTGGCCGGTTCGACCAATACCTTCCTGCAACCGATGCCTGGCCGCACCCTGCTGGCACAGGTCGATTATCAGTTCTGACCCTGACCCTCACCTGAAAGGCTCCGCCAATGCCCATTGAATTCGTCGGTATGATCTTCCCCCGTCAATGGTCCGAGACCCGCGGCGTGCGCACGCCCGACTTCGACCTGCCGTTCATCCGCCACCATGCCCGCGCCCATGAGCACGCCGGGTTCGACCGGGTACTGATCGCCAGTGGTCCCGGCAGCGCCGACAGCCTGCAGATTGCCGCGTATGCCGCCGCGCACACCGAGCGCCTGGGCTTCATGATTGCCCACCGCCCCGCCCTGACCGCGCCCACGGTGGCGGCGCGGGCCTTCGCTACCCTCGACCACACCACCGGCGGCGGGCGTATCCGCCTGCACGCGATCACCGGGATCAGCGCCGAGCCACAGGAGGGCGATACCCTGCTGGACAAGACCGAGCGCTACCGCCGCACCGACGAGTACCTGGAGATCGTCCGGCGCACCTGGACAGCCGAGGAGCCGTTCGACTTCCAGGGCCGCTACTTCAACGTCAAAGGTGCATTCTCACCGGTAAAACCCTTGCAACAGCCACACATCCCGATCTCCTTCGGTGGCTCTTCCGACATCGCCTACCAGATCGCCGTCAAGCACGCCGACCTGTATGCCTTGTGGGGTGAGCCGCTGAAGGGGGTGGCCGAACAGATAGCCAAGCTCAAGGCCGCCGCCAGCGCCGCTGGCGTGGCGCCACCGCGGGTCAGCCTGTCGGTGCGGCTGATCCTGGGGGCCACCGAAGAGCTGGCCTGGCAGCGTGCCGAACAGATTCTTGCGCAAATCAAGGCCAACCCCCAGTACGCGGTGGACAGCCCCTGGCACAAGCGCATCAAGGGCACCGGTTCTGAACGCCTGCTCGCCGCAGCCGCCCGCGCCGATCGGCATGACCGTGCGCTGTGGATGCCCACGGCAACGGCGGTAGGCGCCTACGGTGACACCACGGCACTGGTAGGCACCCCGGAAACGGTGGCCCAGGCGTTGCTCGATTATGTCGACCTGGGGGTGACCACTTTCCTCAACCGAGGCTATGACCCACTGTATGACACGGTGGACTATGGGCGCTGGGTGATACCGGCCGTACGTGAGGAAATCCGGCGCCGTCAGGCCCGAATTGCTGGGTGACCTCGCCGTTGCGCCTGCACCGTCCTCATCACCGGTTCGCTGGCGATGAGGACGCCAAGCGCACTACAGGTTCAGCCTGGGCGAATGCTCTACCAAGGTCCGGGTATAGGGATCGACCGGCTGGCCCAGTACCTGCTCAGCGGTCCCCTGCTCCACCACCTTGCCCTGGCGCAACACCAGCACGCGGTCAGCAATAGCCCGTACCACACCCAAGTCATGGGTCACGAACAGCAGCGTCAGGCCCTGTTCCTGCAAGCGTCGCAACAACGCCAGGATCGACGCCTGCACCGAGACATCCAGCGCCGACGTGATCTCATCGCACACCAGCAGGCGCGGTTCGCAAATCAACGCTCGAGCAATCGCCACCCGCTGCCGCTCGCCGCCCGACAGGCTATTGGGATACAGGTCGGCAACCCGCGCCGGCAGCGACACACGCTGCAGCACCGCCTCGACCCGGCCACGTGCCTCGGCGCCGCGTATGCCAAAGAAATGCGCCAGGGGTGCGCTCAAGGTTTGCGCGATGGTCTGGCGTGGGTTCAGCGCCCGGTACGGGTTCTGAAACACATACTGTATCTGGTGGCGCAGCCTTGCATCGCGCTGCCGCGCAGCAAAGGGCAACGGCTCGCCCGCGTAGCGCAACTGCCCCTGAAGGTTCTCGCCAAGCCCGGCAATCGCCCGGGCCAGGCTGGTCTTGCCCGAGCCGGACTCGCCTACCAGCGCCAGGCATTCACCCTGCCTCAGGGCGAATGAAACATCGAAAAGCACCTGCCGGTCATAGGCGACGTCCAGGCCCTGCACCTCCAGCAAACGCGCCTGGCTGTGCAGCGCCGGGGCCGCCCCAGGGTTTTCGCCCACGGTCATCGCCTCGCGATACGGCAGCAGGCAGGCAACCTGTTGGTGATGGGCATGGTCAAGCAAGGCTGGCTCGATGACCACACACTCGGCACGGCGCCTGCTACACCGGGGCGCGAACGCACACCCTGGCGGGCGCTGGCCCGGCGCCGGTGCATGCCCGGCAATCGCCTGCAGCGGCTGGCGCCGGCCGACATCGGGAATGGCCGAGAGCAGCGCGCGGGTATAGGGGTGGGCCGGTGCCTGGAAGAGAGCGTCGCGCCCGGCGATTTCCACCAGCCGCCCGGCGTACATGACCATCACTCGGTCCACCAAGTCGCGGACCACAGCCAGGTCATGGGTCACGTACAGGGCCGCCACGCCATGGCTGCGGCACAGACGCTTCAAGGTGTCCAGCACATGCGCCTGGGTGGTGACGTCAAGCGCCGTGGTGGGCTCATCCAGCACGATCAACCTGGGCCGCAGCACAAACGCCAGCGCCAGCATCACCCGTTGCTGCTGCCCACCAGACAACTGGTGCGGGAAACGCTGCACAAACGCCTCGTCATCGGGCAAGCCAACGTCGAGCAAGGTTGCCCCTACGCGCTGGCGCACCACGCTGCGGGCAAGACCCGGATGATGCGCCAACACGGTCTCGCGCAGCAGCGCACCGATGCGCAACGCGGGGTTCAAGGCGGTGGCCGGGTCCTGGGCGACGTAGCCGATCAACCCGCCACGGGCCTGGCGCAGGGCCTCACCCTGCAGGTCGAGCACAGCTTGCCCGGCCACCGCGATGTGCCCGCCGACGATCCTTGCGCCCTGCCGGGCATGACGCAGCAAGGCGGTGGCCAAGGTGGTCTTGCCCGAACCGGACTCCCCCACCAGCCCGACGATCTCCCCTGCTGCCAGGCTGAACGAAACGTTGGCCAGCACATCCACCTGCGACGCCAGCTCCACACGCAGGTCGCTGACCCTCAGCACCTCGGTATCTATTCTCAACGCGGTCGTCACGGCTGTTTCTCCCCAATCCTGGCACTGACCCGGCCGATACCTTCGGCCAGGATATTGGTGCCATAGGCAAATACCGCGATCAGCAGCGCCGGTGCCAGCACTGCCCAGGGTTGTACCAACAGCCCGGCCTGGTTCTCGTTGATCATCAGGCCCCAGTCGGCCGCCGGTGGCGCCACGCCATAGCCCAGGAAGCTCAAGCCCGAGAGCATGCCCACCGCCCAGGTCAGCATGTTGCCAAAGTGCACCAGCAGCGGCGTGAGGATATTCGGCAGGATCTCGTTGAGCAGAATCCGCCAGCGCGGGTAGCCCATCATCTGCGCCGCCTCGACGAACTCCTGCCCGGCCACCGCCACCGCGGCGCCCCGTGCCAGGCGCACCACGCCCGGGGTAAAGGCAATGGCCACGGTCAGCACGATCAGCCATGGCGCGCGGCCAAGCATCGACACGATCAGCAGCACCAGGATAAGGTCCGGAAAGGCCAGCGAAACATCCGCCGCCCAGCTGATCGCCTGGTCCAGGCGTCGGCGCGAGAAGCCCGCCAGCAAACCGAGGCCGCTGCCCACCAGCAAGGCGATGGAAGCCGCCGCCAGCGACATCCACAACACCGACAGGCCACCGCTGAGCAGCCGCGAGAGCAAGT
Organism: Pseudomonas sp. NBRC 111131; assembly: GCF_001320525.1. NCBI lineage: Bacteria > Pseudomonadati > Pseudomonadota > Gammaproteobacteria > Pseudomonadales > Pseudomonadaceae > Pseudomonas > Pseudomonas sp. NBRC 111131. The sequence goes on from NZ_BCBH01000002.1 coordinate 309,052, forward strand.
CGTGCCCCAGGAAGTCATGCCCAAGCGGTGCGTCGGCACTGGGCCCGCCATACACCGGGCCGACCATGGCAGTGGGTGCGTGTGGCGCCAGCGCAGGGCCGAGTAAGGCCAGCAAAGCCACCAGGACGGTGATCACAGTGCCCCGCCGCACCTGCGGGTCGGCCCACCAGCGTGCGTCAATCATGGTTGGCCTCCTGGGCAGGTGTGCTGCGCACGCGCCGCCACCAGGGGCGGATACCGCGCCGGTTGCGTCGGATCATCCGCACCCGGCGGGCGGTGCGCAGTTTGGGCGTGAGCAGAACGGTCAGCAGATCGGCCAGCAGGTTGATCAGCACTACGGCCAGGGTAATGACCAGCACCACACCCTGGATCATCGGCAAGTCGCGCATCTGGATCGCCGCGTTCAGGGCCGTGCCGATGCCCGGGTAGCTGAAGATCACTTCGGCCAGCAGCGCGCCACCGACCAGCGTGCGCAGGGTCAGGGCCACGCCCTGGATCGCCGGGGTCAGCGCATTGGGCAAGGTATGGCGCCAGACGATACGCCGCTCGGGGATGCCGCGCAGGCGGGCGGCGATGACATAGTCGGATTCCAGCGCCTCGATCATCGAAGCGCGCACCATCCGCGTCAGGTACGGCAATGCTGACAAGCTCAGAGCAATCACTGGCAGCACCAGAAACGGCAGTTGCCGCCACAAGGGCTGTTGCGGATCGAGGATCGACACCGCCGGCAACCAGCCCATGCCGGGCATGGAAAACAGCAGCACCAGGCCAATGGCCAACAGAAAACCCGGGGTCGCCTTGAACAGGATCAACACCGAGAGCCCCCAGCGGTCCAGCGGCCGGTCACGCCGCAACGCCAGGCTCACCCCCAGCACCAGGGCCAACGGCACCACCAGCGCCAGCACCCCGGCGAGCAAGGCCAGCGTATGGCCCAGCCTGCCGAACAACAGCTGCGCCACCGGCACTTGCGAGTCCAGCGAAATGCCCAGATCACCCTTGAGCAAGGCGCCGAGCCAGCGCAGGTACTGCACCAGGATCGGCTGGTCGAGCCCCAGTTGCCGTTGCAGGGTCAGGATGCTTTCCAGGGGCGCGTCCGGGCCGAGAATGACCCGCGCCGGGTCCGAGGGCAGCGCCTGGGTGGCGATGAACACCACCAGGCTGATCACCCAGGCCGTCAACAGGCCATAGCCCAGACGGCCGATGAACCAGGCCAGCCAGGCGGGGGTACGGGGGGAGCGGTCATTACGGTCAGGCATGGTTCAACCACAGCTCGTCAAAGCGCCAGGAGGCGAAAGTGGTCTGTTCCGGGGCGAGCCCGCCGACCTTGGCAGACGCAGCATCCAGCACGTCCGAAAAACCCCAGATCAACAACCCACCGCGCGCGTGCTGAATGACCTGCGCTTCATGCACCAAGGCCTTGCGCCGCTCCAGGTCGGGCTGAGCGAGGGCCTGGCGGAACAGCTCGGTGAAGCGCGGGTCATGGAAATTGCTGCGGTTGTAGATGGCCTGGGGGGCGTCGTTGTGCAGCCCCGAGGCGAGAAAACCACGGGCTGGGGTCGAGCCGGGGGACAATTGCCATTGCTCGCGCTGCGGGCCGTTGAACACGGAGCCATCGACCTGGTTGACCTTGACCTGCACCCCTGCCTTTTGCGCCTGCTGGGCGAACACCAGTGCCGCGTTCACCCCTGGGCCAGGCGTGGTGGTCAACACCACGCGCAAATCGTCCTGCCCCGCCTGGCGCAACAGCGAGCGGGCCTGATCGAGGTCATAGGGACGCTGGGCGATGGCGTGGTTGAAGGTTGGGTCGTGGGGCGCATAGAGGTCGTTGGCGACCCGGCCAAAGCCATTGAGCCCCCGGGTTACCAGCTCCTGGCGGTCGGCCAGCAGGCGAAACGCCTGGCGCACGCGTGGGTCTTGGAACGGAGCCTTGGCCAGGTTCAGGTTGAACCCCGTGAACGAGGTGGTCGGCGAGGCATACAGGCGCAGGCGCGGGTCGGCCTTGAGCAAGGCACTGTGTTCGGCCTGCACACCGCTGGCCACGTCGATCTGCCCGGCGCGCAGGGCGGCGGCGCGCGAAACCTGATCCTTGAATTCGATGATTTCCAGCTCGTCGGCGTAGGGCTGGTTGGCTTTGTAGTAGTTTTCAAAGCGGGTGTAGAGCGAACGCTGGCCGGGCAGGAAGCTTTTCAGTCGGTAAGGGCCCGCGCCGACCGGGTTGGTCAACGGGTGGTAATCGGTAGGCACGATACCGCCGAAGCTGATCAGCGTTTCATCCAGCGGATAGAAGCTCTGCCCCTGCCTGAAACGGACCTCGATGGTACGCGCGTCCAGCTTGCGCAAGGCCTGGCGGTCGATTGCCCCGACCAGCCCGGCGAAGGGCGATGCCAACTGCGGGTCGGTCAGGCGCAGGATGGAGAACAGCATGTCGTCGGCGGTGATGGACTTGCCATGGTGAAACTCCAGGCCCGGCTTGATGCGGATGGTCCAGGCACTGGCATCGGCGTTCGGCTCGGCGAACTCGGCCAGCGCCAGGCGCGTGCTGACGTCGGGGTTCCACTCCCAGAACTTGGCGTACAACGCCCAGCCCCGGATGATGCCGCCGCCCACAGGCTTGTGCGCATCAAGGTTGCCGGCCTGGTCACCGTCGATGATGCCCACCCGCAGGCGGCCACCGCGCACCGGCGTGTTGGACAGCGGCTGTGACGCCGTCGCAGGCGCACCGGCGTCACAGCCGCTGAGCAGCCCGCCACCGAGCAGCAAGCCGCCCCCGACCGCCAGGCTGTTGCCGAGAAACACCCGGCGCGAAAACAGCTCGCTCATCACCCTCTCCTTACACCGGCTCGGCCACGGCCGGCTTGACTGCAGCACCGAGTTGCGGCACGTCGAAACCGTGATCGAGCTCCAGCAACGGGAACAGCAGATCGGCCACCCGGTGCGCTTCGTCGATCAGCGGAAAACCCGAGAGGATGAACGCCGACGTACCCTGGGCTTCGTACTCACGCAGGCGCTCGGCGACCTGTTGAGCGCTGCCCACCAGATAGGTACCGGCGGCCGGGCCGAGGATGTTGAAACCGAACAGGCTCGGGCCAAGCCAGACGTTGGGGTAAATCTCCAGCTCACGGGCGGTGGGCAGGCGCCCGGCGCGGATGCTGTCAAGGTTGCGCTGGATGCGAGGGTCCTCACTGACGTAGCTGTCCAGGGTCTGACCCGCCGGTAGCTGTCGCTCGATGGCGGCCCGTGCAGTGGCCAGCGAGGTGCGCTGCAGCAGGCGCTCGGCGTGGGCCCAGGCCTCCTCTTCAGTTTCGCGCACGATCACCTGCAGGCGCGTGCCGTAGGTCAGCTCGCGGCCGATCTTCGCCGCCTCGGCGGCCACCCGGCGGAACTTGTCACCGAGCTTTTGTGGGGTATCGGCAAAGCTCAGGTACACGTCGAGCAACTGCACCGAATGGGCCACGCCCGGCGCCGAGGTGCCTGCCCCCCACAGCGGGATGCCAGGCTTCTGCCGCGGTGGGTGCCAGCCGCCCAGCGGATGGCTGGCCGCCGCCGGTACGCGCGGTGAGAGTTTGACGTAGCGGCCGTCGTAGCCGCCGGTTTCACCTGCGTAGAAGCCCTGGAAGGCGCGCCAGTACTCGAGGCTGAAGTCATACCGTTCATCGTGCGGGTAGTGCACGCCGAGGGTCGCCAGACCGGCATCATTGCCGTTGACCACATTGAACAGCAGGCGCCCGTTGGAAAACTGGTCGAAGGTCAAAGCCCACTTGGCCAGTACCGCTGGCGACACCTCGCCGGGGTGCTGGGCCACCAGCAAGCGCAGGCGCGTGGTGGCGTCAATCAGCGCGGCAGAGACTGCCAGGCTTTCGTTGGGGCTGGAGCCAAGCAGCGAACCGTAGTAACCCAGGCGATCCGCAGCCACGGCCAGTTGCTTGAGGTGCTGGAAATCGGTTTTCCAGCGCCCTTCGGGTTCCCAGGGATAGGGGCCGTCGGGGGTGGTGAGGTACCAGAGGATCTTTACCGCCATGTGCGTGGTCCTTGCTTCGATGAGAGGTTGGCCTGTGGGGCTGCTACGCAGCCCCAGCATGCGAATCAGCTACGCCGGTCGATACCGGGCACCAGGCCCAGTTCGGACGCACGTTCGTACAGCCCGCTCATCTTCCATTGCTGGGTGAGTACACCTGGGCCATAGGGCCGCGAACCGCCAAGGGCATCGGCGAGCAACTGGATCTGAGCCCCCTCCTCCAGCAACAGGATGAATTCGGCCGTGGCGCGCAGGCCCTGCTTGCCCCACACGGTAGAACCGCCATTGGCTTCGAGAATCGCCAGGTTGAACGGGTTTTCGGCAATCTTGTCCAGAATGAAGTCCACCTCCGCCTGACGCCGGTCGATGTACACCGGCAGTTCGCGCGCCAGCTGGTAGCGCTGCACCGGCACGTAGTGGAACGGCAAGGTGCGATGCGTCTGCGCCCAGGCGCCCAGGTACGGGCTGTGCACGTGGGACACGGTGGTGATGTCGGCGTGGGTCTGGAACAACTTGGTGTAACGGCCCAAGCCGCCTTTGCCCTTGCCCACCAGCACGTTGCCGGCAAAGTCGGTGACGGTGGCCTGCAACGGCTTGCGGTGGTTCCAGGGGCCGCCGTAGTTCACCGACACCAGCAGTTCCTCGCCAGGCACACGCTCGATGAAGCCCACCGTGCCATTGGCGGTGATGGTGTTGGTTTCACGAAAGACGGTGAACGCCGCCTCGGCCTCGGCCAGCACTTGGTCGATGAAGGTTTGCAGCTCGGCGGTGATGGGGCGTTCGTTGATCAATACGGTCATGTCGGTTCTCCTGGTGACGATGCGAAGTCAGGCGCGGCGCTGGGCCAGCAGTTGATGGGCAGCTTGCAGGGGGCGTGGGTCGACCCAGTCGGCAATGTCGAAATCGCCTTCGAGGAAGCCGTGCAGGTAGAGGAAGTCCTTTTGCGTGCTCAAAAACGCCAGGCGCTGAGCGGACAGGTCAGGCGCCAGGGTGGTATGGAAGTCCCCCCGGTAGGCTTCGGCCACGCCCTGGCTGCCGGCACGGGTTTCGTCTTCGAGGAAGCTGTTGAGCCCAGCGCGGTTACCGGCCGCCCACTCGGCGGCACGCAAGGTTTGCGCGAGGAAGCGCACCACCAGGTCGAAATGGTTGTCGAGCAGGCTCTGGTGCACGGTGATTGGCCGGGGCGTGCCGTTGTTGATGCGATGCCGTGGGTCCGCCAGCAGGTCAAGGTCGACCCCGACCACCAGGCCCAGGCGCCGTGCCGCATCGGCAGCGGCCGCGCCTTTGACGTAGACGGCATCCACCTCGCCGCGGGCCAGGTACTCAAGGCCTGACCACAGGCGTTGCAGCCCCAATTGCGGGGTGGTGGCCCCGGCCTGGTCGAGCAGCGCCACCTCCACCAGTTGCACATCGTCCAGGTGCAGGTCGGCCGAGGCCAGCGCGCCTTTGTAGCCGTGCAGGCTCATGGCCCTGGCGATGCTGCCTGGGCGGCTGTCACCCCAGGCCGGCAGGGCAAGGCGCTTGCCGCGCAGGTCGGCGGCGCTGCGAATGTTCGAATCGGGGCGAACCAGGATGGTTTGCCATTCTTCGATCCAGGTCAGGCCGATCAGCCGGCTCGGCGAACCTGCCGCCCGTGCGGCCAGGGCGGGAACGTTGCCCCCTTCGCGAAACAGCCCTGGCAGTTGGTGATCGTAATGGTGATGGCCCAGTTGGCGGGCTTCCTGGAGGGTCGAGACCGGCAGACCATCGCCAGCAAATTCTTCGTCCAGCCAGCCAAGCTTGTAGGCAATGCCCGAGGCGGTCGGGACTGGGCAGCGGGTGAACCAGATGCGGTCCAGGGTGGGTGTGTCGTTGGCGTTGGGCACGGGGGTAGCGAGGGTCATGGGGTGGCTCCTTGGGCGTCGTGTAGGCCCTGTTGCAGTGTGCGTGCCAACCGCTGGAAGGCTTGATTTACCTGGGGTCTGCAGATGCTGCCCAAAGGCGGTTGCTGGGCTGGGAGCAAGATTGCGGGCCCACTGCTGCCACAGCAGCAAGGCGCGTGACGACAGGTGTTGCTGGGGCAGCAGGCTCTCGGGCCAAGCCCTGTGGGAATGGGGCATTGCGGGGAATGGCAAAGAACTTGCTCAAGGGTGACTGACCGCGGTGTCGCCATTGGCGGGCAAGCCCGCTGCCTCAGGAGTGCTGCCGTCCCTCAGACGGCTGACGCACCTGTCAGCGGGTTTGTCCGCCAAACCGGCGCACTGGCCCTTGAAGACAATTGCGAGACAGCCCCATGAGCGCCATCGAACCCAACCCCATCCACCGCCTGACCAGCGAAGCCGAAGCCATCGCGGCCGCCCGCGAAGTTGCAGCGCAGATCGCCGAGCTCGCCGCCGACCCAGGCAACAATGGCCAGCTTCCACGCCGTCAGGCTGAGCTGTTGTCGCGCAGCGGCCTGACCGCCATCGGCGTGCCGGCCCAGTTCGGCGGCCTGGGCGCCTCGGTGCAGACCCTCGTTGAAACCGTGCGGCTGATCTCCACCGCCGACGGCGGGGTGGGCCAGTTGTTGCAGATTCACAACGTCATGCTGCGGGGCATTTTCACCGGCTACGCCGATGATGTTCGCGACCGCCTGGTCGCCGACGTGCTGGCCGGCAAACGCTTGGGCAATGCCCTGGCCGAAGTCGGCGGCAAGAACAAGTTCGCCCTCAAGACCCGAGTCGAGCGCCGCGCCGATGGCTCGCTGGTGCTCAACGGCAGCAAGTTCTACTCCACAGGTGCCTACCTGGCGGACTGGATCTCGCTGACCGCGGCCAGCGAGGACGGCGGCGTCGGCGTGCTGCTGCACCGCGATACCCCGGGGCTGACCCTGGTGGACGACTGGCAGGCCTTTGGCCAACAGAACTCGGTGAGCGGCACGGTCAACTTCGACGACATCGTCCTCGATGAACGCTACCTGTCGCGCCGCAGCGGCCCGATGAAACGCACCGGCCTGACTTTCCCGCAGATCCTCCACGCCGCCATCGACACCGGCATCGCCGCCGGTGCGTTGCAGGCAGGCGTCGACTACCTGCGCGAGCATGCGCGGGCCTGGGTAGAAAGCGGCGTGGAGCGGGCGAGCGACGAGCCCCACGTCATTCGCCAGGTCGGCGAATACGCCGTGGCTCTGCGCGGCGCCGAGTCGGTGCTGCGCGAGGCCGCACGGGTGTTCGACGACCATGAACGCGACCCCGAGAACAAAGCCCTGCAGGATGAACTGATCCTCTCGGTGGCCACCGCCCGTGCGCACTCCGACGCGGCATCGCTGAAAATTTCCAGCGACCTGTTCTCGCTGCTGGGGGCCAGTGCGTCGTTGAGCAAGTGGAACCTGGACCGCTTCTGGCGCAATGCCCGCGTGCACACGACCCACGACCCGATCCGCTGGCGCCTGCACAACGTCGGCAACTACTACCTCAATGGCGCCGACCCAGGCGAGTACACCGCAGTACTCAATGCCAAGGAAACCCAGGGCGCCACGCGCCGTTAACGCCCATGTGGGGCCGCGTCGCGGTCCCGGTTTCGAGTCTCTACATGAACCATCCGCTTCTACGCGCCCTGGCCATCTACCGGGAAATGCCCTGGCGCTTCGCCCTCGTCACCACCTTGTACATTGCCGGCAACCTGGGCCTGGTCTGGCAACAATGGCTGATCGGTCACGCCGTCAACGATGTCAGCGCCGGCCGCGCCGTGGTGCGACTGCCCGAAGGTGGCCTGGACGCGTCCGTGGCCTGGCACTGGCTGTGGCTGTTGCTGGCCATCGCCTTTGCCAGGGGGGCGTTGCAATACGCCGCCGCCGTGCTGTCGCTGGTGCTCAGCCAGGCCCTGCTCACGCGCCTGCGCGAGCGCATCCTGACCCAGGTCCAGCGCCTGCACCTGGGCTACCACTGGCGTCACGGCATGGGCGAGCTGGTGACCCGCACCACCCGGGACGCCGACAAGGTCCGCGACGCGCTGATCACCTTCTGGCGGCAGATCATTGAAACACCCCTTGTGGTCATGGCCGCCGTGGGCCTGCTGTGCTGGTACGACCCGCTGCTGGGCCTGGTGCCGCTGCTGCTGACAGGCGCCGGGGTGTGGCTGTTCGTCGTGCAGACCGACCGCCTGGTGGCCCTCGACCGCGCGGTCGGCGCCGCCTACGACCAGGTCAGCCAGGACCTGGCCGAAGGCATCGGCGGCGTGCGGGTGATCAAGGCGTTCGGCCTGGAACGCCAGCGCATCGCCCGGTTCGCCCAGCAGGTCGGTGTATTCACTGGCCATGCCCGCGCCGCCCTGGCCTACGCGAGCTCGCGGATTCCACTGCCGCAGGCGGTCGTCGCGCTGGGGCACGTGTGGATCCTCGTCTACGGCGCCCATCGCGTGGCTGCCGGGGGGCTGGGGGTCGGCGAACTGGTCACTTCGTTGCTGGTGGCCACCACCCTGGTGTTTCGCATAGAAGGCATCGGCCGGGTCATGCAGACCTTCGCCGACGCCCGCGCCAGTGCCGAGCGCATCTGGCAACTGCTGGACGAGCGCCCGGCGATCGTCGGCGGCCTGGCCACGCTGCCGGCAGGGCCTCTGGGGCTTAAGCTGCACCAGGTGGGTGTCAGCGCACCTGACGGCGGCCGCGCCATCCTGAGTGACTGCTCGCTGACCTTGCAGCCTGGCGAGGTGGTGGCGCTGGTCGGTGCCACTGGCACCGGCAAGAGCCTGCTGGCCAGCTTGCTGCCGCGCCTGGCCGACGTACAGCACGGCGCCGTACTGGTGGGCAGCGACCACAGCGGTTGGCACGATGTACGCGACCTCGACCTGGCCGAGCTGCGCCGGCGGGTGCAGGTTGTGCCGCAGGAAAGTTTTCTGTTCTCCGACAGCCTGGCCGCCAACCTGCGCCTCGCCGCGCCGGACGCCAGCGCTGCGCAGTTGCACGAAGGCCTGCGCCTGGCCGCCGCCGAAGATGTGCTCGAACGCCTGCCCCATGGCCTGGACACGCCGTTGGGTGACCGCGGCGTGACCCTGTCAGGTGGCCAACGCCAGCGCCTGTGTCTGGCGCGAGCGCTGCTCGGGGCACCGGACATTCTCTGCCTGGACGACGCCACCAGCGCCCTGGACGCCCTGGCTGAGCAACGGGTGCTGGACAACATGCGGCGCCTGCGTGGCAAACCGGGGCAGGGCCCGACCCTGCTGCTGATTACCAGCCGCCTGTCCACCCTGCTGCTGGCTGACCGTGTACTGGTCCTGGAAAACGGCCGCATCAGCGCCAGCGGCAGCCATGCCGAGTTGAGCGCGAACAACCCCACTTACCGTGACCTGCTGGGGATCGACCATGAGTGAAGCACGCCACACGGCCCCCAGCGATATCGACGTAGAGCAGCGCCTGGCGCGCCTGACCCTGGACCGGAGCATGTTCCATCGCCTGCTGCCGCTGCTGCGACCGATTCGCGGGCAGATCCTGGCGGTGATCGGTATCGAGCTGCTGCTGGTCTTCACCGTATTCTTGCGGCCCTGGTTCGTCCGCGAGTTGCTGGACAATGGCCTGGTGGCCAGTGCTGGCCACTGGCTGCTGGATGAGCGTCTGGTGCTGTGGCTCGGCGTGGGCCTGGCGGCCAGCTGGCTGGGGCGCTTTTTACTTGCCGGGGTGTCGCAGTGGATCGCCGGGGGGGCCGCGATTCGTGTGCTCAACGAATTGCGGATCACAGTGTTCGCCCACGTCCAGGCGCTGTCAGTGAGCTATTTCGACCAGACCCGCGCCGGGCGCATCATCTCCCGTGCCGACCGCGATGTGGACAGCCTTGAGCCACTGCTGGTCCAAGGCCCGCCGGAACTGCTCGGTGCCCTGCTGCGCTGTGGCCTGGCGGCGCTGATGCTGTGGCGCATCGAGCCAAGCTTTTTCTACAGCCTGGCCGCCACCGTGCCGTTGCTGGCGGTGGCCACCTGGCGCTTCAAACGGGTGTCACAACGCAACTGGGCCAAGGTCGCCGAACACCGCAGCCGCTTTACCGCACACCTGGTCGAGAGCGTCAGCGGCGTGCGGCTGATCCAGCAGTGCGGCCACGAGCAGAAGAACCAGGCGCGCTACCGCGGCCTGCTGGAAGACTTCAACCAGGCACTGGTACGCGGCAGCCTGCGCGCGGGCTGGTTTGCACCGTTCACGGCATTACTGAGCACTGCTGGCATGGCCGTGCTGTTGCTGGTGGGGGGCTACGGCTTGGCGCAAGGCAAGGTCAGTGTCGGCCAGGTCGCCGAGAGCCTGTTCTACGTGTTCCTGTTCCTAGGGCCGTTGCAAGAGCTGTCCGACCTGTTCGAACGGTATGCCACCGGCAGCGCCTCGGCGCAGCGGATCTTCCTGCTGCTCGATACCCGCCCGCAGGTACTCGACCCGCACACCCCGCAGCCGCTTGCCCGGGCACAAGGCAAGGTGGACTTCGAACACGTCGGCTTTGCCTACACCGCCAACGCTGCGCGGCCAGTGATCGACGGCCTCGACCTGCACCTTCACGCAGGCGAGGTGGTCGCCATCGTTGGGCCGTCGGGCCATGGTAAAAGCACCCTGGTGCAGCTGCTAACGCGTTTTTATGAGGTGCAAAGCGGCGCCGTGAAGCTGGACGGCATCGACCTGCGCGAGCTGGCCCAGCACGACCTGCGGCGCAATGTGGGGGTGGTGTTGCAAGACAATGTGCTGTTCAGTGGCAGCATTCTCGACAACCTGCGCCTGGCCGCCCCGGGGGCCGACGATGCCCGGCTGGTGGCCGCAGCGCGCGAGCTGGGCGCCGACGAGGTGCTCGAACGCCTGCCCCAGGGTTACCACAGCGAAGTCGGCCCGCTGGGCACTCACCTGAGCCACGGCCAGCGGCAACTGGTGTGCCTGGTACGCGCCTACCTGGCAGACCCTGCGGTCCTGGTGCTGGACGAAGCCACCTCGGCGGTGGACGTGCACACGGAGCGGCGTATCCAGCGCGCCCTGCGCCGGCTGTGCCAGGGCCGTACAGCGATCATCATCGCCCATCGCCTGGCGACTATCCGCGATGCCGACCGGATAGCCGTGGTCCGGCATGGGCGGGTGGTGGAACAAGGGCCACATGCGCAGTTGATGGACAGGGGCGGGGCGTATGCCGCGCTGTATGCAGCTTACCTGCGCAGTGCGGGCGAGCGCTTGCCCGATTTGACCGAAGCCTGACCTCACCGGCCTCTTCGCCGGCCTGTGCCGCGAAGAGGCCCTGTTCATGCTGCTCTCCCAGCATCCATTGCTTCTCGATTGCTGCCACAGCAGCACCTGGCCCTCCCCCTGCCCCGCCAACCCCCGCTGCACAGGCCCTCGGCCGGGCATGGCACAGCCGTTGCACCACGCTCCCCATCCGCTCAACCTCCCCTTCAGGAGCCTCCATGACCACCGAATTTTTCTGGCGACTGCCGCTGGGCACCGATGGCCCGCAGTTGTCCACCGACCGCCACAACCGGGGCAACCCACAGCACCGCCCCGGCAATATCGCCCCCGGCCGCCTGCCCAACGGTGAGCGCGACGGCTTCACCTACATCGACTACATCGCCCAGGTGGCCAAGGCCGCGGAACTCGCCGGTTTCGAGGGCGCCCTGCTGCCCACCGGCCCCGAGCCCTGGATCGCCGCCGCCGCCCTGGCGCGGGAGACCCGGCGCCTACGCTTTCTGATCGCCTTCCAGGCCACTTGGACCTTGCCCGCCTATGCCGCGCAACAGGCTGCCATCCTGCAGAACCTCAGCGGCGGCAGGCTGGACTGGAACATCATCACCGGCGGCAACCCGGCCAGCCAGCGCGCCCATGGCGATTTTCTCGAGCATGACCTGCGCTACCAGCGCACCGGCGAGTTTCTCGACGTTATCCAGGGCCTGTGGGAGCACGACAGATTCTCCTACGAAGGTGACGTCTACCGCCTGGAAAACGGCAGCCTGCCAGCTGGCCTGCAACAGGAACGCAAACCGGGTGTGTACTTCTCCGGTTTCTCCGATGCCGCGCTGGAAGTGGCCGCGCGCCACGCGGACGTCTACCTGAACTGGGCCGAGCCGATCGACAAGCTCAAGCCCCACATCGAGCGGGTTCGGGAACTGGCCGACAAGCAGGGCCGCAGCGTGCGCTTCGGGCTACGCGTCGACCTGTTCGCCCGCGAGACCGAAGAGCAGGCCTGGCGCGAGCTGCGCCAGCAGTTCGAACGCCTGGAAGGCAAGGCCAGCACCGCGGCCAAAGGCTTCGTGAGCGGCTCCGATTCGGTGGGTGGCGCACGCCAGGCAGCCTACCACCAGCATTTGCAGGGGTTTGACGAACTGGTCCTGGCACGCAACCTCTGGGCCGGTTTCGCCAAGGCCAAGCCCGGCCCCACCGTAGGCCTGGTAGGCAGCCACCAGAACATCGCCGAGCGCCTGGCCGAATACCGCGACGCCGGCTTCAGCACCTTCATCCTGGCCGGCAACCCACACCTGGAAGAAGCCCTGCGCATCGGCCAGGAGGTGCTGCCGCTGGTTCACCCACGCAGCGCAAGCCACCCTCTGCAGGCCAGCGCCTGACAACGTTTCGGAGCATGAACATGAGCGAACCTCTGGATACCCTCTGGTATACCCGCTGCCCAGTGCCGACAGGCCTGGGCATCGCGGTACAACAAGGCTGGCTGCAGGAAGACCTGGCCCACCTGGGCACCCAGGTGCAATCGGTGCGCGAAGCCGACCAACAGGCCGTGCGCGAATCGCACTTCGACCACAGCCTGCGCAACTCGGTGCGCCACGGCGGCAGCATCCCGGCGATCTGGGCCCGCGCCCAGGGCCGTGAAACCCGGGTGATCGGCCTGTCGTGGGCCGACGAAGCGCAACTGATCCTGACCCGCCCGGACAGCGGCATCCACACTGTCAAAGACCTCAAGGGCCGCCGCTTCGGCCTGCCTGACTGGGCATCGGCGCAAATTGACTTCACCCGCGCCCAGGCCCTGCGCGGCCTGGAAAACGCACTGAAACTCGCCGGGCTGCAGGTCGGCGATGTCGAGCTGGTCAATTACCGCTACACGGGCACCTTCAGCGATCGTCCCGTGCGCAACGTGGCCGGCACGCCGGTCTCCGCCAGCCAGAGCGAAGGCCGCAACCTGGAGCTGGCGGCCTTGCTGCGTGGCGAAGTCGACGCGATCTTCCTCAAGGGGGCCAGCGCCGTACAACTGGCCCACGCCTTCGCCCTGCACACGGTGATCGACACGGGCAGCCACCCCGACCCGCTGATCCGCAGCAACAACGGCACGCCGCGCACCCTGGCGGTCGATGAGCATTTGCTGCAAGCCCATCCGCAGGTGGCCCGCACCCTGCTTGGCGCGGTCTTACGCGCCGAGCGCTGGGCTCACCAGCACCCTGACGAAACCCGCCGTTACCTGGCCCGCGAAACCAATAGCAGCGAGTATTGGGTCAGCGTCGCCTATGGCAACGATGCGCACCTGCGCCTGAGCACCGGGCTGGACGACCAGGCCATCGACGCGTTGCAGGACTTTGTCGAGTTTCTCAAGCGCTGGCGCTTCATCCCGGCCCGGTTCGATGTGCGCGAGTGGATCGATCGCCGGCCACTGCAACACCTGCAGGCCCCCACCCCCATGGACAGGAAGCCCGTTACCCCATGAGCAAGCCTTTGGAAACTCTCTGGTACACCCACAGCCCCGTGCCCACCGGCCTTGGTATAGCCGTGCAGTCGGGGCGGCTGGCCGAGGCGTTTGCGCCGTTCGGCACCAACATCCAGTCGCTGCGCGAGTCCAGCGAACGGGAGGTGCGCGAAGCCCATTACGATCATCACCTGCAGAACTCCGTGCGCCATGGCGGCAACATCCCGGCGATCTGGGCCTATGCCAGCGGCGTCGACACCCGTGTGCTGGGGCTGTCGTGGAGCGACGAGGTGCAGTTGATCCTGACCACCGAAGAAAGCGGTGTGCGCAGCATCAAGGACCTCAAGAACCGCCGCTTCGGCCTGCCGAAATGGGCCAACGTCCAGATCGATTTCACCCGTGCCCAGGCCCTGCGAGGGCTTGAGAACGCGCTGAAACTCGAAGGCCTGGCCGTGGCCGATGTGGAGCTGGTCGACTACCCCTACGGCGGTACCTACAGCGACGACGCCAAGCAACACCTGTATGGCGCCGAAGTGAGCCTGGGCACCAGCCGTTTCAGCCGCCGCAACAACGAGTTGATCGGCCTGCTGCGCGGCGATATCGACGCGATCTTCCTCAAGGGCGCCCACGCCGTTCACCTGGCCCACGAGTTCGGCCTGCGCGTCGTGGTCGACACCGGCAGCCACCCGGACCCGCTGATCCGCAGCAACAATGGCACCCCGAGGACCTTGACCGTCGACAGTCACCTGCTGGAGGAGCACTTCGATGCCAGCCGCACGTTGGTCGACACCGTGCTGCGCACCGAACAGTGGGCGTGGGCCAACCCTGAGGAAACCCGGCGCTTTCTCGCCCGTGAACTGAACACCAGTGAATACTGGGTGGCAGCGGCCTACGGCGACGACGCGCACAGGCGCCTGCGTACCACGCTGGACAGCCGCTCGATCGAGGCGCTGCAGGACTTTACCGAGTTCCTGTTCCGCTGGGCGTTCATACCGCGTCGCTTCGATGTGCGGGAATGGATCGATTTCAGGGTGCTGGAGAGTGTGATCGGTTCGACTTCACGGTTGGCCGTGTAACCGAGGGGGCGCTGGGCGCCCCCCACCCTCTGGACCACAGACTGCTGCCTGGCCAGCACCTGCTGCCCCAGCAGCACCCGCCAAGCACCCCGCTGCTGCCCTGCCTGCAATCGGCCTCGCCACCACCTGACTAATCCTTATAAATCAATTAGTTACCAACATGGCACAGTCCCTGCTCTAGCCCTCCCCAACAACGCTTTACACACGGGGAGATCCACCATGCACCAGCTCCATCCACTGGCCCGTCACGTCAGCCTCGCGCTGCTGCTGGCCGGCACCGGTAGCCAGGCCATCGCCGCCAGCGCAGACAACAAGAGCGAACCGGCCCTGGAAACCGTCACGGTCACTGCCCAGCATCGCGAGCAGACCTTGCAGGAAGTGCCGGTCGCGGTGTCGGCAATCAAAGGCACCAGCATCACCGCCGACGGCGTGCGCTCGATGGGTGACATCACCACCTTCGTCCCCAACGCCGCTGCCAAGAACCCCGACGGTGATGGCCGCCCACGCTGGTACATCCGCGGCCTGGGCACCGGTGACACCGGCGCGGCGACGGTGTACCCGGTGGGCATCTACGCCGATGACGTCTACCTCAACGCACCGATCGCCGGTGGCGGGCCGCTGTTCGACCTGGAGCGCATCGAGATCCTGCGCGGGCCACAGGGCACCCTTTACGGCAAGAACACCACGGCCGGTGCGGTGAATGTGATTTCCAAGAAACCGACCTTCGACACCGACGGCTACGGCACCATCGGTTTGGGCAGCAAGAACGAGCGCATCGTCACCGGCGCCGTCGGTGGCGCCCTGGTCGATGACAAGCTGGCCGGGCGCGTGTCGTTGTACTCCGAGGAACGCGACGGCTTCCAGCACAACGACTACGACGGCCACACCTATGGTGACGTGAACAAGAAGGCCATCCGCCTGCAGTTCCTCGCCCAGCTCAACCCCGACCTGGACGCCCTGCTGAAGCTGCACAGCCGCCAGTTCAAAGGCGATGGCAGCAATGGCTCGCTGCCGGTCGGGCGCTACTACAACGTCGGCTACGAACGCCCCCACGGCCGCGACATCGCGCTGAACGTCAACGAAGACTACCGCCTCGACCACGACGGTGCTTCGCTGACCTTCAACTGGTACCTGGGCGACTACACCCTGACCTCCATCAGCGCCTACGACTACATCCGCAACCGCTCCACCACCGACGCCGACTACACCCCCTACGAGGTCAACGGCGCGGCGATCACCGACAACAGCTACCGCCAGTGGTCCCAGGAGCTGCGCCTGGCCTCTGCGCAGGACCGCCCACTGCATTGGTTGGTGGGTGCTCACTACTTCCATGAAGACCTCGACAGCGCCGCCCAGCGCATCGTGACCCCAGGCCCTACACCCAACGGCACGGGTTCGAACCAGGTGGGCACCACCGCATTTCGCGACATGGGTTATGACCACCGCACCGACAGCTATGCGCTGTTCGGCAACCTGACCTACGACTTCACCGATGCCTTCAGCGTCACCGGCGGCCTGCGCTGGACCCAGGAGAAAAAGGACATTGACCTGGACCTGACGCAACTGACCCGCGCCACTGCCAACGGCCCGCTGATCCCGCTGGCAGGGGTTGGCACCAACGGCAATCGCCAGGAAGACAAGACCTGGGAAGCCTGGACCTACGACCTGACACCTGAGTACCGCATCAACGACAACCTGCGGGTGTTCTTCCGCTACGCCCACGGTTTCCGCTCCGGCGGTTTCAACACTGGCCTTTCGACCAGCCTGGCGCAGTTGACCACGGTCGATCCGGAAGAACTGGACGCTTACGAACTGGGCCTTAAGTCGGAGTGGTTCGACCGCCGCCTGACGGTCAATGCCAACGTCTTCTACTACGACTACTCCGATATCCAGGTGAACCTGCTGACGGTCAACAACGGCGTGCTGACCACGGCGCTGACCAACGGCGCCAAAGGCAAGGTCAAAGGTGCCGAGCTGGAAATCGAGGGCCAGCCGACCGAACGCCTGCACCTGCGTGCGGCGGTGTCGTTCCTGGATACCGAGTACACCGACTTCAAGAACACCAACCCCACCACGGGGGCAGTCACGGGTGATTACAGCGGCAACAGCTTCGTGCGCTCGCCGCGCAACGTGGTATCGCTGGGCGCCGACTACACCATCCCGCTGGATATCGGCGGCAAGCTGGTGGCAGGGGGCGACGTGAGCTTCCGCGACAAGGAGTACTTCCTCGCCGACCGCCAGAGCAGCGCTGACGCCACCCTCACCCAGCCCCACTACACCCTGGCCAACACACGCCTGACCTGGTTCAGCGCCAACGACAAGCTCAGCGTGACCGGCTTCGTCAACAACCTCACCGACCGTCGCTACCAGGTGCACGGCCGGCCCAACGGCACCGCCGGGCAGTACGTGATCACCTATGGCGACCCCCGCACGGTCGGCCTGAGTGTCACCAGCCGCTTCTAGGTCCATTTCGGGCCCTGGCACCGGCTCTGTGGGAGCCGGCTTGCCGATGGACCCGCACCGCCACCCCACCTTCAGCAGGAACCTCTATGCCCCACCACACCCCCTTGGCCAGCGCCATCGCCCTGGCTATCGGCAGCCTTGCCATGCCCGCCTTCGCCGCCCCGGCCAACGACCGCCTCGATACCGTGGTCGTGGTCGGTACCCACCGCAGTGACGTCACCGCCTTGCAAAGCGCCGCGCCGGTCGACGTGCTGAGCGGCGAGAAACTGCAGGAAACCGGTGCCAGCGATCTGTCGGGCGCCCTCACGGCGCTGTCCCCATCGTTCAGCTTCCCGCAATCGCCCCAGGGCGCCTTCGCTGGCTCCATTGCCCAGGGCGCCTCCCTGCGTGGCCTGGCCTCCGACCAGGTGCTGGTGCTGGTCAACGGCAAGCGTCGCCACACCAGCGCCAACGTCACCCGCCAAGGCCTGGTCAACGCCCGCGGCGCAGCCGCAGTGGACCTCAGCCTGATCCCGTTGTCGGCCATCGAACGGGTGGAGATCCTGCGCGATGGCGCCGCTGCCCAGTACGGCTCGGACGCCATCGCCGGGGTGATCAACATCGTTCTCAAGGAGCGCGACGAAGGGGGCAACGCCGGCTACCGCTTCGGCGGCTACGACAAAGGCGACGGCCTGCAGCGCAAGCTCAGCGGCTGGAAGGGCTTTGCCCTGCCCAACGACGGTTTCCTCACCCTGGCCTTCGATGCCGGCAGCCAGGACCCGGCCAGCGATACCCGTGATGACAACCGCCTCTTCTACCCAGGCTCCACCAGCATCAATACCCCACGCGAGCAGAACAACCGCTACCGCAACTGGCGTTGGGGCTCAGGCAATGTCTCGGACCAGTACAACTTCACCGCCAATGCCGAGATGGGCCTGACCGACGGCCTGAGTGCCTATGGCTTTGCCACCTACGCCCACAAGAACACCGATGCCGAGAACTTCTTCGACCCACCCACCACCCTGCGCAACAACTACGGCAGCGTGGCCCTGGCGCGCTACCCCGATGGCCGCCTGCCGGTGACCCGCTATGGCCTGGAGGATTTTGCCGTCACCGGTGGCCTGCGCTGGGAGAACGAGGCCCTGGGCAACTTCGACCTGGCACTGAACTACGGCAACGACCGGCTCGACTCCACTGATCGCGATGCCATCAACCCCAGCTGGGGCAACGCCAGCCCGTCGACCATCTACACCGGCCGCCGCGAAGCCGACCAGACCAACCTGACCCTGGACTGGACCCGCGACTTCGCCAATGACTGGCTGTTCAAACCGCTGACCGTCTCTGCAGGGCTCGCCTGGCGCCAGGAGAACTACGACCTGAGCGCTGGGGATGCAGCGGGCTGGTCCAACGGGCCGCTGTTCAACACCCTCGACCCGGTGACTGGCCGGCG
This sequence comes from Pseudomonas sp. NBRC 111131, assembly GCF_001320525.1. Lineage (NCBI taxonomy): Bacteria > Pseudomonadati > Pseudomonadota > Gammaproteobacteria > Pseudomonadales > Pseudomonadaceae > Pseudomonas > Pseudomonas sp. NBRC 111131. The sequence continues at coordinate 327,625 of NZ_BCBH01000002.1, forward strand.
CTTACCGGGTTACTACTCAGGCATCACCCAAGTCGATGCCGTGTCGCTCGACCGCCGCGTGATCGGGGCGTACCTCGATGTCGAAGCGCAGATCACCGAAAAATTCCAGGCCGGTGTAGCGGTGCGCAGCGAGCACTATTCGGACTTTGGCGACACCACCAACGGCAAGCTGTCGCTGCGCTACGACTTCACCCCCGAAATTGCCGCCCGGGCCAGCGCCAGCACCGGCTACCGCGCGCCCTCGCTGGTGCAGAGCGGGCTGTCGTCGTTCAGTGTGCAGGTGGTCGAACAGCCGCCAGGCAGCGGCAACTGGGTCGAGGTGCAGCAGCGCACCCTGCGTGCCGACAGCCCAGAAGCGGCGCTGTTAGGCGGCAAGTCGCTCAAGCCCGAAGAGTCGACCAACTTCTCTGTGGGCCTGGTCTGGCGTCCGCTGCCCAATGCCTCGCTGACTCTCGATGCCTACCGCATCGACATCGACAACCGCATCACCCTGTCCGATCAACTGCCCTCGTCGGTGGTCACGCCCATTTTCGCCGGCACCCCATACGCCAACATCCAGAGTGCGGCGTTCTACACCAACATCGCCGACACCCGTACCGATGGCGTCGAGCTGGCAGGCCACTATCAGCTCGAGCTGGGCCGCTGGGGCCGCCTGGACCTCAACGGCGGCTATGCGCGCAACAACACCCGTATCACCGGCCTGGACGACGTGGGGGGTATCCCAGGCAACCAGATCATCGGCCGCAATACCCAAGGGCTGATCGAAGACGGCACGCCCAAAGACAAACTGACCCTCAGCGCCAATTGGCTGTATGACGGCTGGAGCCTCACCGTGGCCCAGCGGCGTTATGGCGAATGGAAGAACCGCAACGCCGCCAACCCGACGCTGGACCAGACCTTCAGCCCGCAGTGGGTGACCGACCTGGACCTGTCGTACCGCTTCGACCTGGGCCTGACCTTGTCGGCCGGTGCGATCAATCTGTTCGACAGCCACCCGGACAAGCTCAAGGGCGCGCAGCTCTATGGCGTGCCGAAGTACTCCATCACCAGCCCCGAGGGCGCGCAGGGGGCGTTCTACTACACCAGCGTGAGTTACGACTTCTGACCCAAGGCCCTGCATTACTGCAGCGCGGCGTTGCTGACCGCCTGCTGCTGGAGCAACAGTTGCATGCTGCTCCAGCAGCACTGGTTTCCCGCACCCCGTGTTTCAAGGCTGTCACGGCCTGGCACAGCTCTTGCGACGCCTTGGGCAACTTCCGTTATCCCAAGGCCCATCATGCGCTTGCTCTGCTTCCTCACCTGGCTGATTTCGCCCGTGGTCCTGCTCGCCGTCTGGGCGCTGGTGGCCAGCGCCGGCCTGTTCCCGAGCAATGTGCTGGTGCCCCCGCAAGAAGTCTGGCTCAGCTTCACCGAACTGCTGGCCAGCGGCGAGTTACAGGAACACTTGGCCGGTAGCCTGTCGCGGCTGGCCTTGGGCTTTAGCCTTGGAGCGCTGGGCGGCCTGGCCTTCGGCGCCGCGCTGGCCTTGTCGAAAACCGTGGAGGCTTACTGCGCACCGCTGTTCCACACCCTGCGGCAGATCCCCAGCATTGCGCTGATCCCTATGTTCGTCCTGCTGTTCGGTGTGGATGAGGCGTTCAAGGTCGTGATCGTCGCCAAGACAGCGTTCTTCCCGGTGGCACTGGCCACCTGCGAGGGGGTGCGCGCCATACCGCGCAGCCATTTCGAGGTAGCCGCCGTGTACCGCCTGCGCTGGCCCACGCTGGTGAGCCGCATTGCCCTGCCCGCAGCGTTGCCCGCCATCGTCACCGGGGTACGAATCGCCCTGACCCGCGCCTGGGTGGTGCTGGTGGCCTGTGAGCTGCTCGCCGCCGACAGCGGCCTGGGGCAGATGATCGAAATGGGCCGGCAGATGCTGCGTATCGACGTGGTGATGGTCGGCGTGGTGGTCACCGGCGTGATCGGGTTCACCCTGGATTACGGCCTGCGTCGTGTCGAGCGACGTTTTACCGCCTGGCAAAGCCGCTGAGGAGCTGCTGATGAAACTCAATCACCTGCGTGGACTGTTGCTGCCCCTGTTGCTGCTCGGCGCCTGGGAGTATGCCTCGCGCCAGGACGCCGCCGGCGCCTACGCGTTCGTACCCTTGACCCAGGTGGGTTCGGCGTTGGCTGAACTGTTGGCCAGCGGCGAACTGCTGGTCAACCTCTGGGCAAGCCTGGTACGCACCTGCACGGGCCTGGCCATTGGCATGGTCGCAGGCGTCGGCCTGGGCGCCTTCATGGCCCTGTCGCCGACTGCCAACCGCCTGATCGCTCCGTTGTTCCATGCCTTGCGGCAAGTGCCGATGCTGGGCTGGATACCCTTGATCGCGCTGTGGTTGGGCAACGGCGAAAGCGCCAAGTTGCTGATCGTCAGCCTGGCAGCGCTGTACCCGATGGTGCTCAACACCTTCGAAAGCCTGCGCCAGGTCGAGGGCCGCCACCGTGAAACTGCGCGGGTGCTGATGCTGGGCCGCTGGCAGCAGCTACGCCTGATCCTGTTGCCTGCCGCGTTGCCCGGCATCGCCGCGGGCGTACTGCAAGCCTTGGCCTTCGCCTGGGTGACCTCGGTGGGCAGCGAGCTGTTCCTGTCCTCCGGTGCCGGCCTGGGCAGCCTGATGATGAACGCCGAGGCCGCTGCACGCATGGAGGTGATCGTGGTCTGCGTGCTTTGCATCGGCCTGTGCGGTTACCTGATGTCCTGGCTCTGCACCCGCCTCGCCCGGCGCTTGCTGCGCTGGCGCCCGACTCACTGATGTCCGAATTCTCAAGAGCCTCGACCATGAACGCCCTCGCCCACTCGCTTCACACCAGCGCCGAAACCGGCGCATTGACTGTCCGCGGACTGCGCAAGCAGTACCCGCTCAAGGGCAAGCCGGTGCCGGTACTGGAAAACATCGACCTGGACATACGCCCAGGTGAATTTGTCAGCATTCTTGGCGCCAGCGGCTGCGGTAAGTCGACCCTGCTGCGGCTGATCGTCGGCCTCGATCAGGACTACCAAGGGCAGATTCTGCTCGACCGCCAGCCGGTGCGCGGCCCAGGCCTGGAGCGCGGCATCGTGTTCCAGGACCACCGCCTGTTCCCGTGGATGACCCTGCAGCAGAACATTGCCCTGGCGTTGAAGAACCACGACATGCCGGCTGCGCACAAGGCTCGCCTGGTGGCAGACCATATCGCGTTGGTGGGCCTGGGCGGGTTCGAAACCGCCTACCCGCACCAGCTCTCCGGCGGCATGGCCCAGCGCGCGGCCATCGCCCGGGCGTTGGTCAACAAACCCAAGGTGCTGCTGCTCGATGAGCCGCTTGGCGCGCTCGACGCGCTCACGCGGGTGCGGCTACAGCAGGAGTTGCAGCGTATCTGGCTGCAGGAGCGCTGCACCGTGATCATGGTCACCCACGACATCGAGGAAGCGCTGTACCTGGGCGACCGGGTGATTGTGATGGATGCCCACCCAGGGCGGATTCGCGAAGACCTGCGCATCGAGCTGCCGCACCCGCGCGAGCGTGACAGCACCTTGCTGCATGATTACAAGCAGCGCCTGTTGAACGAACTGGTCGGGCATTGAAGCGGGCGGGCGCCCGGCGACGGACGGCGATTTGAAAGCGCATGAACAAATCTTCATCTTGGCTGTGAGCGCCCTGATCGCGGGGGCAAGCGCCGAGCACCCACCCTCGCGCAGTGCTGCATGCCTTGAGGGCAGGCGCCCGCACGCGTAGCATCGCCGCCCCGCATACTTGTGGGAGCTGGCTTGCCAGCGATTCGAGTGCGTAGCACTCGTCTGCATCCATGTTGGCTGGCCTGGCGCAATCGCTGGCAAGTCAGCTCCCACAGGTTTCGCGTTCAGCCGATACACCACTGCCCATGCCCCAACCGATCCCTCTGAAGGACCACGAAAAGGAAAAGCACCTGGTCAACCGCCGGCTCCTGGCCTGCGCAGCCCTGGTCTTCTGCCTGGTGACAGTCCTGGTCGGTCGGCTGTATGTGTTGCAGGTCCTGCAGCACGACCAGCAGAGTGCAGTATCGGAAAACAACCGCGTACACGTGCTGCCCATCGCCCCCGAGCGCGGGCTGATCTACGACCGCAATGGCGTGGTGCTGGCCGACAACAAGCCCAGCTTCGACCTGACCATGACCCGCGAACGCGCCGGCGACTCGGCCAAGGTACTCGATACCCTGGCGCAGATCCTGAGCCTGGGCGAAGACGACCGTAGGCAGTTCGACAAGGACTTGCGCCGGGGCCGCAAACCGTTCGAGCCCGTGACCCTGATGGTGGGCCTGACCGAAGAGCAGATCGCGCTGGTCGCGGTCAACCAGTTCCGCCTGCCCGGCCTGGACGTCGAGCCGCAGTTCATCCGCGAATACCCCCTGGCCGAGCACTTCGCCCATTCGGTCGGTTATGTCGGGCGCATCAACGAAAAAGAAGCCAAGGCCCTCGACAGTACCGAGTACCGCGGCACCCAATCGATCGGCAAGACCGGTATCGAACACTTCTACGAAAGCCAGCTGCACGGCCATGTGGGCTACGAGGAGGTCGAGACCAACGCCCAGGGCCGAGTGATGCGCGTGCTCAACCACCAGGCCCCGGTCCCCGGCAAGGACATCGTTCTGAGCCTTGACGCGCACCTGCAACTGGCCGCCGAGAAGGCGCTGGGTGACCGCCGGGGTGCGGTGGTGGTACTGGACCCGGCCAACGGCGATGTGCTGGCGATGGTCAGCAACCCCAGCTTCGACCCCAACCTGTTCGTCAAGGGCATCAGCTTCAAGCAGTACGCTGCCCTGCGCGACTCGATCGACCGGCCACTGTTCAACCGCGTATTGCGCGGGCTGTATGCGCCAGGCTCGACGGTGAAGCCGGAAGTGGCCATCGCCGGCCTGGACAGTGGCGTCATCACCCCGGGCAGCAGGGTCTTCGACCCCGGTTACTACGAGCTGCCCAACTACGACCACAAATACCGCAACTGGAACCGCAGTGGCGATGGCTGGGTGGACATGTACACCGCCATCATGCGTTCCAACGACACCTACTTCTACGACCTGGCGCACAAGCTGGGCATCGATCGCCTGCACGACTACATGGCCGAGTTCGGCCTGGGCCAGAAGGTATCGCTGGACATGAACGAAGAGGCTGCCGGGCTGATGCCGTCAGCCCAGTGGAAACGCGCCACCCGCCGCCAAGCCTGGTTCCCCGGCGAAACGCTGATCCTCGGCATCGGCCAGGGCTACATGCAGGTCACACCGCTGCAACTGGCCCAGGCCACCAGCCTGCTGGCCAGCAAGGGCGCCTGGCACCGCCCGCACCTGGCCATGACCGTGGGCGACGAAACGCCGGTGGACCCGAACCCGATGCCAGACATCGTGCTGCATGACAAGCACGCCTGGGACCAGGTCAGCCAGGGCATGCAGATGGTCATGCACGACCCGCGCGGCATTGCCCGCGCCGCCGCCGCGGGTGCCCAGTACCGCATCGCCGGCAAGAGCGGCACGGCGCAGGTGGTGGCGATCAAGCAGGGCGAGCGCTACAACCGCAACAAAACCCTCGAGCGCCATCGGGACAATGCCCTGTTCGTCGGCTTCGCCCCGGCTGACCACCCCAGCGTGGTGGTGGCGGTGATGATCGAGAACGGCGAAGCCGGTGGCCGGGTGGCCGGGCCAGTGGTGCGCGAAGTGATGGATGCCTACCTGCTGGACGAGCAAGGGCATCTGAAGCCACAGTATGCCGGGGGCGCCGTACCCAGGCAGGTTCCGCGCACCTGAGCCCCCTGGCAGCCTGCCCCGACCGGGAACACTTGCGTTGCAAAACGCTACATTTCGAAGCAGCGCTGCCTGACCCTCGGTGTGCCCTCGCCCACGCAGCCTGGCCCATGCCATCTGTTTAAACCCATGAATATCAAGGTATTACCCCACACGCACGGGTACCACGGCGATCTCCAGGCCCACTTTTTGCTTGAATATTCAAGTGAATAGTAATGCATAGCCTGTAGACCGAGAGTTCGCCCAAGCGATCCAATCAACGCCCACCGTGCGAGGCACCCATGACCCCTGCAAGCCGTATTTGCGACGACCACTTCCAGGCTTGGCTCAGCCAGGTCAACGAAGCCTGCGGCCAGTTCAACGGCCGCAAACTCGACCCAGGCTTCGTCGGCCAACTGGAAAAGTGCCAGGCGGGCCAGATCTCCATGAGCATCGTCGACATGACCCAGGTCAACCTGTTTCGGGGCCCGCGGGAAATCCGCGCCAGCGGAGCCGACAACTACTATGCCGTGCTGCAGCTGGCGGGCACTTCGCGCATCGAGCACCAGGAGGCGCGCATCGAGTTGCAGGCCGGCGATCTGACCTTGATCGATGCCAGCGCCCCGCTGGACATGCACTTTCACCAGCGCTCTCGCCAGTTGTCGCTGATCCTGCCGCGCGCCCAGGTGCAAAGTGGCACCCGCGGGGTAGGCGTGGCCTGCGCCAGGCGCATCGAGGCGGGTACGCCATTGGCCAGCATGGCCCGCCAGTTGATGCTCGAAGCCGGTCGCAACCAGCGCATGGCCAACAGTGAGAGCCAGGCGGTGCTCGATGCGCTGATCGCCCTGCTGCGCCCGGCCATCAGCCAGGACGCAGTGCCCGGCAGCCACGAACGCATGTTCCGCAAGGCCCTGGCGCTGATCGACCGGAACATTGCCTGTGAGGGCCTGAGCCCCGAACTCATCGCCCGTGAAGTCGGTATCTCGATGCGCAGCCTGTACCGCATCTTCGCCAAGCACGACCTGGTCATCGCCCAGTACATTCGCAACCGCCGCCTCGACTTCTGCGCCGAAAGCCTGCGCAATCCCGCCATGGACCAGAAGGTGTCGTCGCTCGGTTATGCCTGGGGCTTTTCCGATTCGAGCTACTTCAGCACCGCCTTCAAGGCCCGCTTTGGCATGACCCCGGGCGAGTATCGCAAGCGCCACGCCAACTGATCGGCAGGCTGCACGGGTCGGCGATGAAGCCCGTCCAGGCAGCCACTGACAAGCCCAGTAAATAGCCTGTCAGGCACAACAAAACGTGCCGGCGCGGGTTGGCGCACAATCCGAGGAAACGCCCACAAGCCTTCAGGAACCGTGCGTGATGCCAACCGTCGTCCCCAGCAAGTTCGCAATTCCCTTCCTGCTCGCCGCTCTGGCCAGCCCTCTGGCACTGGCCGAGGAATGCGCAGCCCCGCAAGCCCACCAAGGCGAACAGGTATTCGCCCGCGACTGCGCGGCGTGCCACTCGGCGCAAAAGAACGGCCCACAGATGATGGGCCCCAACCTTCATGACGTACTGGGCCGTACCCCCGGGACGGTGCCGGGCGCCAATTACTCGCAAGCGATGAAAGCGCACCAGGCAGCCTGGACCGCGCAAAGCATCAACGCCTTCATCGCACAGCCGCAAGCCGCCGTGCCGGGCACCTACATGCCCTATGCCGGACTGCCGGATGCCGCCGAGCGCCAGGCAGTGACCTGCTTCCTGGCCGGCCTGAAGTAAACCCGCCCTCCTCTGCCCAGGCCCCGCAACGGGGCCATTTGTGTTTTGGCACAACGCCAAAGGCAACTGGCAGCCAGGGCAAAAACTGGCGCTCGGGCTTGCTGCATGATCGTTGGCAGGTCTTCAGAACCTCTGCCAAACCCATAAAAAAGGAAGCCAGACCATGCCGCACCGCCCGTTTCGCCTCAGCCTGGCCGCGATCCTCGCCGGGGTCTCGTTGCAGGCGCCCGCCCTGGAGCTGTACAGCGATACCGAACGCCATCTCAACGCCACTGTCGAGGCGGTGTTCGGGGCGTTCCACAGTGAAGAACGCTACGCCGTGGCCCGCGACCGTCCAGGCGCTGCGTCATGGCGCGAGGGCTATGTGAAATACGGCCTGAGCGCCGACCAGCGCCTGGGGAACAACGGTACTGTGTATGGTGCTTTTGCCCTGCTCAGCTCGGCGACCTGGGGCGATGGCGACGCAGCAGGGTTCAGCGATGGCAGCGAACGCACCAGCAAGATCGAAGATGCCTACCTGGGCTGGAAGTCCGGCAACCAGGTGCCGCTGCTGGGAGAGGACGGCATCGACCTGTCGTTCGGCAAACAGATGGTCGCGGTCGGTGACGGCTTCCTGATCCAGGGTGACTCGCTGAACGTCGGCCATGGCTTGGCCGATGGCCAGTTCAACCGCGGTGGCGCCTACTACCTGGCAGCGCGCAAAAGCTTCGACAAGACCGCCGTACTGCGCCTGGGCGGCAAACAGGGTTGGCGCGGCGACCTGATGTGGCTGCAGTCGGACAACCGCGCCCAGGCCAACACCGAAATGCACGTAGCGACCCTCGAGCACGTCGCCGATGCCGGCACGGTGGGCCTGACCTACATCGGCACGACCCACGTCGACGCGCAGTACGCCTCGCCCCAACAGTTGGAGCGCGACGGCATGAAGACCTACAGCGTGCGCGCCCAAGGCAATGCAGGAGTGGACAACCTGTTCCTGTCCGGTGAGTACGCCAAGCAGAACAAGCCCCACAGCGCCGACGAGAACGCCTGGTACCTGGAAGCCGGCTGGACCTTTGCCGACCTACCCTGGCAGCCGAACGTCAGCTACCGCTACAGCCGCTTCTCCGAGCAGTACGACACCCTGTTCTACGGGCTGGGTCGAGGCCTGGGCACCTGGTTCCAGGGTGAGGTGGCGGGCAACTATGCCGGCCCGTTCAACAGCAATGCGCGGGTGCAGAAGGTCGGCCTGAGTGTCAGCCCGGCAGCGTCGCTCACCGTGGGGGCTCTGTTGTTCAAGTTCGACACCCTTGACCGTGGCCTGGGCAACGTGGATGGGCGGGAACTGGACCTGTATGCCGAATGGACGATCAACGAACACCTGATGATCGTGCCCCTGGTGGGGCTGTACCAGCCGCACCGCAGTGCCGAGCAAGGCGGCACCCAATTGGGCAATGACAACAACAACCTGTACAGCCAAGTGGTGTTCGTCAGCACCTTCTGAGGCGCCGTGCGCAGGGGCGCACGGCGCCTCCTGGCCGTCAGGGTGTTTCCAGGTTGTGGAACACCACCTCCAGCATGCGGTTGAGCCGCTGCACCTGGGCCTCGGTCAAGCCCTTGAAGCTGCGCTGGAACAGGTCACGGGTCACGTCCTGCATGCGCTCGATGTTCTGCAGGCCTACCTCGGTGATACGTACCTGGGTCACGCGTCCGTCTTCCGGGCTAGGCGACGTCTCGACCAGGCCGTCGTCCTTCATGCGGTAGACGATCTTGGTGATGGTCGACAGCTTGGCGATGGCGTGGGTGGAAATCTCGGAAATGCTCGATTCACCGTTCTCGTTGAGGATCCACAACACGCGCCAGCGCGGCACATCGAGGTCGACCTTCTTGAGCAAACGTTCCATGTTCTGGGTGTAGCGGCCATGCACACGGGCCAGCCAGTAGAAAGGGAAATCTTCCTTGCGAAATTCATCGCTGGCGGGGTCGTGGTGGCTGTGGCCTTTGTTCTTCGAGTTGCTCATCGATTCACTACTTGTGCGGAAATAGTCGCGCCATCATAGACGTTTGCACGAATTTGGCTACCAGGGCGATAGGTTGAAGGGGGGCAAAAGCAGCGCATAACTGCTGGAATATTCAGTTGACATTTCACGTAATAGTTACGCATGTTAACGCCTGGGCCACGGCCTGGCATCCCTCCCTGAAAAAGGCTGCATAACAATGACAATCATAGTTGAAACCCTCGACCTGGGCGGCGACGGCCCCCGAGTCGTGGTCAAGGACACCATCGATGTCGCCGGTACCGCAACCCGCGCCTCCAGCCATGCGTTGGAACAGGCGCCCTTGGCCGAACGCCATGCCGATGTGGTCAACCAGTTGCTGGCCAACGGCGCACGGCTGACCGGCAAGGTCAGCCTGCATGAGCTGGCGTTTGGCACCACCGGCATCAACCACTACACCGGCACCGCGGCCAACCCGCGCTTTGCGGGGCGCATCCCCGGCGGCTCGTCCAGCGGCTCGGCGGCGGCAGTGGCTGCGGGCCTGGCCGATTTCAGCCTGGGTACCGACACCGGCGGCTCGGTGCGGATCCCGGCGTGCTGCTGCGGCGTGTTCGGCTTCAAGCCCACCTTTGGCCGCGTCAGCCGTAAAGGCGTGATGCCGGCGCGCACCAGCCTCGACTGCGTTGGCCCATTCGCCGCGAGCCTGCCGATGCTGGTACGGGCGATGACCATGATCGACCCCACCTTCGTCCCCGCCCAGGTACCGGCCAAGGCGCGCATCGGCGTATTGCGGGTGACCGCCGAAGCGGCGATTCACAAAGCGGTGCACGGCGCACTGACGGCAAGTGGCCTGTCGCTGGGCAATGTCGAGCTCAAGCACTTTGGCGCGGCTTACGACGCCGGTATGGTGGTCATCAACCGTGAGACCTTCGAGGGCTGCGGCCACCTGCTGGAAACCGGCAAGGTCGGTGCCGATATTGCCGGGCGCCTGGCTGCGGCGGGCCAGACGAGTGACAGCGCACTGGCGCAGGCCGAAGCGGTACGCCAGCGCTTTACCGAGGAAGTCGACCAGGCACTTGCCAGCTTCGATGTGCTGGCGTTGCCCACCATGCCCGACTTCCCGCTGCGCCTGGAAGAGGCTGCCGACACCCGCGCGGTGCTGGGCATGACCTCACTGGTGCGGCCATTCAACCTCTCGGGCCACCCGGCACTGAGCATTCCGCTGGGCAGCGAGGCCGGGTTGCCGGTTGGCTTGCAACTGGTGGCGGCCAAAGGTGCCGACGAGAAGCTGCTGGCGGTGGCCGAGCGGTTGTTGCTCAACCTGTATTCGACCCACTGAGGCTGGCCATGAGCGACCTTCGCGCACTGCACAAACGCCTGGATTATTTCGAGAGCCAGCAAGCCATTCGCGTTTGCATCAACCGCTACATGGAACTGTGCGACCAACTTGATGCCAGTACACCCCTTGAGGAACTGGCTGAGCTGTTCACCCAAGATGCCCTGTGGGAAGGCAAAGGCGCCAAGTACGCTGCCAGTTTCGGCGGCTACCGTGGGCGCGAGGCGATCCGGGGGATGTTCAGCACTTACATGAAGACCCCGGCACACTTCGCCTTGAACGTGCACTTCCTGACCAGTGAGGTCATCGAGGTAGCGGGTGACCAGGCGCAGGGACGCTGGGTGATGCTGCAGACCAGCACCTTTGCCGATGGCGCCTCGCACCTCAACGCTGCGCGGCTGACGGTTGGCTTCGCGCGGGAAGGACAACGCTGGCGCATGGCGCACTTCCAGACGGAAAACCTGTTCAGCCGGCCGGTAGGCACCTGGCACAGCGAGGCGCCGCTGCCAGTTCCCGAGCGCTGATCGAGGTGTGCCCTGCCCGGCCGTGCGCTCGACCGGGCCAAGCCCCGCAGGCTGTCACATGTTGGTCACGCGACCGTCGTAATCTGCCGGGCAACTCTATGCCAAAGGTTGCCCGGCATGCTTCGCCTGCTGCTAATGCTGCTTCCCCTGCTACCGCTGACGGCCCTGGCCGAGCCCTGGCACCTGCGTGTGCAAGGCTCCAACACCATCGGCTCGGCACTGCTGCCAGCATTGGTCCAGGGGCAGTTGCGGGCGCTACAGGCAACGCACATCGAGCAGTTGCCAGGTGCGCAAGCCAACGAAACCGTGATCATCGCCCGCAGCGCCCAAGGCCAACCGTTGCGTGTCAACATTGCGGCCCATGGCTCGAGCACGGGTTTCACCGCCCTGGCCCATGGCGAGGCCGACCTGGCCGCTGCCTCGCGCCCTATCAGCGACGCCGAGGCTCAACAGCTCAAGGCGCTTGGCGACCTGCGTGCGGCCAGTGCCGAGCAGGTCATCGGCCTGGATGGCGTGGCGGTGATCGTCCACCCCGACAACCCGCTACCGCAACTGACCACCCAGCAGCTGGCCCAGGTCTTCGCCGGGCAGGTCCAGCGCTGGGAAGAGCTCGGGGTGCCTGGTGGGGCGATCCACCTGTATGCCCGCGATGACCGCTCTGGAACGTTCGAGACCTTCAAGGCGCTGGTGCTGGAGCCCCATCAAAGCCAACTGACACCCCAGGCGCAGCGTTTCGAATCCAGCGACGAACTGGCCGAGCGGGTCTGCAACGATCGCCAGGCCATCGGCTTCAGCAGCCTGGCAGCGGTGCATGGGGCCAAGGTGCTGGCGGTGGCCGAAGGCGACGCCCCCGCCATGCTACCGGACCGCCCGCTGGTCGCCAGTGAGGATTACCCGCTCTCCCGGCGCCTGTACCTCTATTTGCCCGCCAACGCCAAACCCCAGGCCAAGGCCCTGGCGGAATTCGCCCAGAGCTCGGCTGGCCAGGCGATCGTCGCCGCGCAGGGCTTCGTCTCACAACAAGTCAACGCCCAGGCAGTGGCGGCGCAGGCCGACATGCCGCCGCGCTATCGCAGCCTGGCCCAGCAGGCGCAACGCCTGAGCGTCAACTTCCGCTTCCAGGAAGGCAGTGCCAAGCTCGACACTAAGGCCCTGCGCGACGTCCGGCGTGTGGCCGAGTACTTGCGCCAGGCCGGCAAGCTGCGCAGCAAGGCGGTACTGGTCGGCTTTGGCGACCCCAAGGAAACACCCGGCCGCGCCGCCCTGCTCTCGCGCCTGCGGGCCCAGGCGGTACGCCGTGAGTTGGCACGCGATGGCGTCGAGGTGCTGGAGGTGACCGGCCTGGGCGATGAGTTGCCAGTGGCCGGGAATGACCTGGAACAAGGTCGCCTGCGCAACCGCCGGGTGGAGGTGTGGGTGTATTGATGCGGTACACGCTTCAGGCTGTTGCAGGGGCAACTGTTGCCCTGGCCACAGCCACCCAACAGTTAGGCACCCGGCGCAACAGGTAAACCCCGGCTTTGTGCGCCAATCGCCTGATTTCAAAGGCGTTTGATTCTGGCATGGCCCCTGCAGACATGGATTCAACCATCCAGTCTCCGAGGTCAACATGCCGACTGAAACCCTCTCTGCCGCTTACGACATCCGCCAACCCGACGCTCACGTCATCGCCAATGACCAGGAAGCCCTCGAGGTCGCGCACCAGGTCGCCGCCCTGCTGCGCGAAGGGGCCGCCGAACGTGACCGCCGCCGTGAAGTCCCCGCCGATGTCGTCGATGCCTACTCCAACAGTGGCCTGTGGGGCATCACCGTGCCACGCGCCCACGGCGGCGCCGAAGTGTCCTATGCCACCTTGGCGCAAGTGATCGCCATCGTCTCCGCTGCCGACCCGTCGCTGGGCCAGATCCCGCAGAACCATTACTGCCTGCTCGAAGACATTCGCCTGCAGGGCAGCGACGCGCAGAAGCAGTTTTTCTTCGACCTGGCCTTGAAGGGCAACCGCTTCGCCAACGCCCTGTCCGAAACCGGCGGCAAGACCGTGCAACACATCAGTACCCGGTTGGTCGCCGAGGGTGAGGGGTATCGCATCGATGGCCGTAAAGGCTATTGCACAGGGTCGTTGTACGCCCACTGGATCGGCGTACTGGCCCTGGATGAACAGGACCGTGCCCACCTGGCGTTCGTCCAACGCGGTACTCCGGGCCTGGTGGTCGTGGACGATTGGAGCAGCATGGGCCAGCGCACCACCTCCAGTGGCACCGTGCTGCTGGATGGCTTGCGGGTGCCAGCGTTCAACCTGTTCCCCAGCTACCGATCCTACGAGCAACCGACCCTGGCCGGACCTTTCGCCCAGCTGACCACCGCGGCGATCGATGCCGGCATCGGCCGGGCGGCGCTGGACGACACCATCGCCTTCGTGCGCGAGCATGCCCGGCCATGGATCGACGCCAAGGTCGAGCGGGCCAGCGATGACCCGCTGACCATCATCCAGGTCGGCTCCCTGGACATTCGCCAGGAGGCCGCCGAGGCTTTGCTGGAACGGGCCGGCTGGGTACTGGACGCCGCCCGCTCGGCACCGGACGAAGACAACGTCGCCGCCGCCTCGCTGGCCGTGGCCAAGGCCAAGGTGCTGACCACCGAGGCGGCCATCGAAGCCAGCAACCGCCTGTTCGAGCTGGGCGGCACGCGCTCGTCGCTGACTCGGCACAATTTTGACCGCCACTGGCGCAATGCCCGCGTGCATACCCTGCACGACCCTGTGCGCTGGAAGTACCACCTGGTCGGCAACTGGGCGCTGAACGGCATCAAGCCGGCGCGTCATGACTGGAACTGAGGCCCCCGCCATGACCAAGCAGATTCGCCTGAACGCCTTTGCCATGAATACCGTCGGCCACCTGGCGCCCGGCCTGTGGCGCCACCCGCGCGACCAGGCTACGCGCTACACCGATATCCACTACTGGACCGACCTGGCGCGCACGCTGGAGCGCGGCTGCATCGACGGGCTGTTCATCGCCGATGTGCTGGGTGTATACGACGTGTATGGCGCCAGCCCCGACGCGGCCTTGAGCAACGCAGCCCAGGTGCCGGTCAACGACCCGCTGCAATTGGTGCCGGCCATGGCGGCCGCCACCCGGCACCTGGGTTTCGGGGTAACCGCCTCGGTGTCGTTCGAGCACCCGTTTCCGTTTGCCCGGCGCATGAGCACGCTCGATCACCTGACCCAAGGCCGCGCGGGCTGGAACATCGTTACCTCCTACCTGGCCAGCGGCGCACGCAACCTGGGCCAGCATGACCAATTGACCCACGACCAGCGCTATGCCCTGGCCGAGGAATACCTGCAGGTCTGCTACAAGCTCTGGGAAACCAGCTGGGAAGACGACGCGGTGCGCGCCGACCGGGCAAGCGGCGTCTATGCCGACCCGCGCAAGGTGCATGGCATCGAACACGAAGGCACCTACTTCAAGGTTCCCGGGTTCCACCTCAGCGAGCCGTCACCGCAGCGCACGCCGGTGATTTACCAGGCCGGCGCCTCGAGCCGTGGCCGCGCCTTCGCTGCTGCCAACGCCGAATGCGTTTTCGTCGCAGCGCCGAGCAAAGCCGTGCTGAAAAAACAGGTGGCCGACCTGCGCGCTGCGGTGGTAGCGGCAGGCCGCGCCGCCGACAGCGTCCTGGTGTTCGAACAACTGACAGTGATCGTCGCCGACACCGACGCCGCGGCTCTGGCCTTGCTGCGCGAGTATCGCGAGTACGCCAGCGCCACGGGCGCATTGGCCCTGATGTCGGGCTGGACCGGCATCGATTTCGCCACCTTGGCGCCGGACCAGGTCCTTCGCGAGGTGCCCAGCGAGGCGATCCAGTCGGCCGTCGAGGCCTTCACCAAAGCCGACCCCACGCGCACCTGGACCGCCGCCGAAATCGCTGACTACTGCGCCATCGGTGGTGACGGGCCGGTGTTGGTCGGTTCGGCCAGGACCGTGGCAGACCAGTTGCAGCAATGGGTCGAGGAAACCGACGTCGATGGCTTCAACCTGGCCAGCGTGGTCGCGCCTGAAACCTTCACCGCGGTTGTCGACCTGCTGGTGCCGGAGCTGCAGGCCCGTGGCCTGTTCAAGCGTAACTATGCCGAGGGCACCCTGCGCAACAAACTGTTCGGCCAGGGCGACCGCCTGGGCGCGCCACACCCGGTGGCAGCGTTGCGCCAGGAGGCACGGCGATGAACGGGCTGCTGGCGAACCTGGACTGGCCGGAGATTCTCCAGGCGTGCATCGACACGTTGAGCATGCTCGGTGCCGCACTGGGCTTCACGGTGCTGTTCGGCCTGCCCCTGGGGGTGCTGCTGTACCTTACCGGGCAACGCCAACTGCTGGCCAATGCCCCGCTGTACCGCCTGCTCTCGGTGCTGGTGAACGTGCTGCGCTCGCTGCCGTTCATCATCCTGCTGATCGTGCTGATCCCGCTCACGACGGTCATTGCCGGCACCTCGCTGGGCGTGCGAGGCACCATTCCACCGCTGGTGGTGGGCTGCACACCGTTCTTCGCACGCCTGGTGGAAACCGCCCTGCGGGAGGTCGACCGTGGCCTGATCGAGGCCAGCCAGGCGATGGGCGGCAGTATCCGCCAGATCATCTGGTACACCCTGCTGCCCGAAGCCCGCACCGGGCTGCTCGCAGCGATCACCGTCACCGCCATCGTGCTGGTGGATTACACCGCCATGGCGGGCGTGATCGGCGGTGGCGGCCTGGGCGACCTGGCGATTCGCTTTGGCTATCAACGCTTCCAGACCGACGTGATGGTCGTCACCGTGCTGCTGCTGATCGTGCTGGTACAGGCGCTGCAGATGGGTGGCGACCGCCTGGTACGGCACTTCACCCGACGCTGACTCCACCTACGACTGCTTCATCAGGAACAAACCCATGAAAAAAACCCTTGCAGCCCTTGCGACCCTGCTTGCCGCCAACAGCTTCACCGCGCAGGCGGCCGAACACCTGGTGGTCGGCGCCACCCCGGTACCGCACGCCGAGATCCTCGCGTTCGTAAAACCCACCCTGGCCAAGGAAGGTGTCGACCTCGACATCAAGGTGTTCAACGACTTCATCCAGCCCAACCTGCAATTGGCGCAGAAGAACCTGGACGCCAACTACTACCAGTACCGCCCGTTCCTCGATGACTTCAACAAGACGCGCCACACCGACCTGGTACCGGTGGTCGGCGTGCACATCGAGCCCTTCGGTGCCTACTCGGCCAAGTACAAGACCCTCGCCGAGCTGCCCGACGGCGCCAGCGTGGCCATTCCCAACGACCCGGTCAACACCGGCCGAGCCCTGGTGCTGTTGGCCGAAAACGGGCTGATCACGCTCAAGGAACCGGGCAACCCGCAGTCGACCCAGCGCGACATTACTGCCAATCCTCACCACCTGAAGATTCGCGAGCTCGAAGGCGCCATGCTGGCACGTTCGGTGAAACAGGTAGACCTGGCCTTCGTCTTCGCCAACTACGCCCTTGAGGCTGGCATCGACACCAGCAGTGCGCTGATCGTGGAAAAAGGCAAAGACCTGTACGTCGAGTACCTGGTGGCGCGCCCGGACAACCTGCAGGACCCAGGCATCCAGAAACTGGCCAAGGCACTGAACTCGCCAGAGGTCCGCAACTTCATCCTGACCCGATACAAAGGGCAGATTGCCCCTGGCTTCTGACCAGCGAGAACCCTACCCATGACCCGTTTCCCGCACGAAGTCCAGGCCGCCGCCGCGCAATTGCACTTGCGCGGCATCCACAAGCGTTACGGCGATATAACGGCGCTGGAGGGGATCGACCTGCACATCCGTCAAGGCGAGGTTTTCGGCATCATCGGCCGCAGTGGTGCAGGCAAGTCTTCGCTGCTGCGGCTGATCAACCGGCTGGAAACCCCAAGTGCCGGCCAAGTGCTGATCGATGGCCAGGACATCGCCGCGCTCGGCACCGCCGGGCTTCGCCAGCTCAGGCGCAAGGTCGCAATGATTTTCCAGCATTTCAACCTGCTGGCCAGCCGCACCGTTGCGGAAAATATCGAACTGCCGATGCTGATGGCTGGCGTGCCCGCACCCGCGCGCGCACGCCAGACGAAGGAGCTGCTGCAATTGGTCGGGCTGGCAGACCGCGCCAATGCCTACCCGGCGCAGCTGTCCGGCGGCCAGAAGCAACGGGTTGGGATCGCCCGCGCGCTGGTGCTGCAGCCGCAGATCCTGCTGTGCGACGAGGCTACCTCGGCGCTCGACCCGGAAAGTACCCGCGCCATCCTTGCCCTGCTGCGCGATATCAATCAGCGGCTGGGGCTGACCATCGTGCTCATCACCCACGAAATGGAAGTGATCCGTGATCTGTGTGACCGCGTCGCTGTGCTGGAGCGCGGCAGCGTCGTCGAACAGGGCGAAGTGTGGCAAGTGTTCGGTGCCCCGCAGCACGCTGTCAGCCAGTTGCTCCTGGCCAGCCATGAACGGCCCCTGCAAACCAGAGCGCCCGCCGCTGCCCAAGCGTACCTGGAACTGCATTTCACCGGGGTGAAAGGCCTGGAACCCGAGCTTGGAAAGCTCGCCGGCGCACTGGGCTCGCAGGTGCAACTGGTGCAGGGTTCGATCGAGCGCATACAAGGAAGAGCACTGGGCCGCCTGCGCCTGGCGGTGGCCAGCGAAGCGCCCACTGCCGAGCTGCTACAACGGGCCCGGGCGCTGGCGGACTGGGCGCAATGGGTGCAGTGAGGCCAGCCTGCAACAGGCAAACATTTGTAACAGCACGCCATTCGGCACCACCGGGAAATGGGTCTAGGCTCAAGCCCATGTGATACCGGGCCCCTCTGACGGCTTGCGCCGCCATGTCGGATCACTGTTGCCATGCAACGTCGACAATCAAGGAGGGGCTCATGACAGCTCTGCACACGTTCCTCGTTACCCCATTCCTGGGCACCAGCACCTGGTTGTGGCTGGTGTTCATGGCCATCGTCATTGGTTTGCTGGTGCTCGACCTGGGTGTCCTGCACCGCCAGGACCGTGAAATCGAAATGCGCGAGAGCCTGCTGTTGTATTCAGGCTACTTCAGCGTGGGCGTGCTCTTTGGCGTGTGGGTCTGGTACGAACTGGGCGCGCAGTCGGCGCTGGAGTTCTACACCGGGTTCCTGGTGGAACAATCGTTGTCGATGGACAACGTATTCGTCATGGCGATGATCTTCGGCTTCTTCGCCATCCCCCGCCGCTACCAGCATCGGGTGCTGTTCTGGGGCATCCTGGGAGTGGTGTTCCTGCGGGCGATCATGATCGGCGTGGGTGCGACGTTGGTGCAGAACTTCGAATGGGTCCTGTACCTCTTCGGCGCTTTTCTGCTGTTCACCGGGGTGAAGATGGCCTTGTCGAAAGAAGACAGCCACCCTGACCTGGCCAATAACCCGGTGCTGAAGTTCGTCAGGCGGCACATGCGCGTGACCGAGCAAATCCATGGCTCACACTTTTTCGTGCGCCTTACTCCGCCCGGGCAGACCAAGGCACTGCGCTATGCCACGCCGCTATTTCTGGCGCTGGTGTTGATCGAGCTGGCCGACTTGGTATTTGCCGTCGACAGCGTGCCGGCGATATTCGCCATCACCCAGGACCCGTTCATCGTCTACACCTCGAACATCTTCGCCATTCTGGGCCTGCGTTCGCTGTACTTCGCCCTGTCAGCGCTGATGCACCGGTTTGTCTACCTCAAGTACGCACTGGCGCTGGTGTTGATCTTCATCGGTTGCAAGATCTTCTACCACGGCATGGTGGGCAAGGTGCCGGCACTGCTCTCGCTGGGGGTGACGTTCGGGCTGTTGCTGGGTGGGGTGGTGATCTCGCTGCTCAAGACGCGCGGCGAGCAAGTGACGGATGACAGGCCCAAGGCCCCCCTTGGTGATTGAGGCCGATGCACAGCCGGTAAACACTACGGTCGGTTCAGTGTAAAACCTGTTCGGGGGTAAACGGCCGTATGTGCTTCGGTAGTTTGATCTCTTGCTTGCAGTGGTTCACAAACTCACTGGTCAGGCGGGTAAGGTCTTTATCCCGGTTCCACGCCACCACCGTGCTCGACGGAAGCAATGCGCCATCCAGCGGCAGCGTGACGACCCTCTTGCCGTTGGGTGTCTGTATCTGTTCGGGCAAGGTCACCAGGATCGACACCCCCAGCCCCTGCCCGACAAAGGCGGTCACCAGCTCCATCGATGGCACTTTGTAAGCGATATTGGGCCGCAAGCCGGCCACCTCGAACTGCCCGATAAAATATTGGTTGCTCGGCCAGATATCCAACAACACCAGCGGTTCTTTTGCGATCATCGACAACGACAGCATTTCGCGGTTAGCCAGCGCATGATCCGCGGGCAACACCGCACGCGGGTACAGGTCCGGCAGAAGCGCTATAGATTTATGTGTGTCCCTTAAACCCGCCGAGTAGGTCAAGGCCAGGTCGAAAGCACCAGACCTCAGCCCTTCCACTATCTTGTTCTGGTTAACGATATGAAGAGAGACTCGCACCGAGGGAAAGCGGTTTTCAAACGAGCTCAACAGTTCTGGCATATAGGAAGAAGCAATAGGCTCGTAACACGCCAGTACAATTTCGCCGCTGATTCTTTCACTGTCGCCATTCACCTGTTGTTCAAACGCGCGCGCATCCCGAAGCAAGCTAACGGCCCGCTCAAAAAAATGTGAGCCGGCGGGCGTGAGCATCAACCCGTTTGATTTATGACGGACAAAAATCTGCAGGTCGAACCGACTTTCGAGGTCCTTGATTGCCGATGAGATGGCGGGATTTGAAATATTAAGCCGGCGAGATGCCTCAGAAATGCTTCCGCACTCCACGGTCGTGACAAGGTATCGAAGTTGTTTGAGTGAGTAGTTAAACGCCATGGCGGTCCCCTCATGTCATGGGCACAGGAACAATCCCTCTTGCCGCCAGTTGTCTTGCCGTTCGTTCGAGTGGGCAACCCCACGCAGAGGCCCTCTGGCAGGGGTGCAGGCACACCAATCAGCCGTGATTATAAGTACCGGGCATATGCTATAGAAATGCTGTTATGTAATATTTTTATTCCTGAAAAGAATAAGCAGCAGGGGCGTGCCCAACAGAAAATCCGATCCCTGAGAACAGATTATTCGAGTTGCTAGACCCGCAGCATTGCCGATAAAAATGTTCGCCGATCAGTACAACTTCTGGGCGATAGACAATGGCGCGGGCACAGGCAATCAAAACACTTTCGGCAAACGACCTTCATCATGCATTAGTACAGAACAGCGAAATCGCAGCCCTTGATGTCCGCGAAGCCAAGTTCTACGCCGAAGGCCACATCAACGTATCGTCTCATGTTGCGTTGAGCAGCCTGGAGCTTCAACTTTTTCATACCCTGCCGCGCAAAACAGTGCCGATTGTCATCATTGATCAAGCTGGCACTTCAGCGGGTGAAGCCGAGCGGGCGTGGGAAGTATTGAATGCACTGTCCTACACAGACTTGCGCATTCTGGAAGGTGGCATTAACGCCTGGAAAGCCCATGGATATGCGCTGGGTACGGGTTACAACACATGGGTCAAGACCTTTGCCGACCTGGCGCACGCCCATTACGCAACACCGACGATAACGGTGCAACAACTTCAAGCTCGCCTGAACAATGGCCAGCCAACAACCCTCATTGATTGCCGGCCCGAACAGGAATATCGAAAACTCACCGTTACCGGCGCCTGTAATGTGCCCGGTGTGGAACTGGCACTTTACGACCTGAACCGGGTTGATGCGGCGCATCTTTATGTCATCAGTTGCTTCAGTCGCACCCGTGGGATCGTCGCCACCACCACCCTCGCCCACCTTGGCAACCAGCCAAACGTTGCCTTCCTGGAAGACGGAATCATGGCTTCATTCCTTCAGGGTGTGCCCACCGGGCCTGGAGACCCCCATTTGCCAGCCCCGGGGGATGTCGCATCGGACCTGGTGTTGCGGCGCCACGCTGAAAGCATCCTGCAACGCCACGCCCTGAGTGTGATTGATCACAACCACTACCGTCAGCTGCTGCAGGAGCAAGACGTCAGAACACTCTATGTTTTCGACGTCCGCCCCGAGGCATCCTACCTCGCTGGGCACCTTGCACAGGCCGTGTCTGCACCGGGTGGCCAATTGCTGATGACCTATGACACCCAGGTTCCAGTGCGCAATGCCAGGATCGTGCTTGTTGATGACCCCCACCTGAAGCGCGCAGCGGTCAGCGCCTACTGGCTCTCCCATTTCAACGACGCCGAGATTCATGTACTGGCAATGGATCAGGGCAATTTCGAACAGGTCAGCGGGGCAAACACCGTGGCCGTGCCGGAGCAGGTCCGGTGGTTGACTGCGCAGGAGGTACACGCGCGCTTCGACCGCTTGTGCGTGGTGGATGTCGGGCCCAGCCTGAACTACGAACAGGGGCATCTTCCCGGTGCGAAATTCGCGTTGCGACCTTCGCTGCCGGCCTGGCTGCAAACCCAGCCGCCGGGGCCGATCCTGTTCACCTCCCCCGACGGAGTCAATGCGGCCTATGCCGCAGCGCAATTGACCCAAGCCTTTGGGATCGACGCCTACGCACTCAAGGGCGGTACCGAGGCCTGGCGCCAGGCAGGCCTTGCCCTGGAGACGGATATCCAGCCGCAACAGTTGATAACGCCCTTCGACGACGACTGGGGCTCGACGATGCGCGCCAAGGTAGACCGTGAGCGGATTTTCCGCGATTACCTGACTTGGGAGCGGAACCTGGGCCATGCCATTTCCCAGGATGAAACGGTTCAATTCCATTGGCCGGCCTTGGCCACTCATTAAGTACCCCATCGTCCACCGCACGTTTGCGACTGAGCCACTTCCTGTGAGCTTACAACCGACCCTTTATTACCCAAGGACTTTCAACATGATGACTCGTCGCACCCTGGGCAGGCTTGCCTTGGCTACCAGTATTGGCGCTCTGACAATAAGCGGATTCACCGTCGCTGAAGAACAAACGTTGAAAATTGGCCTGGCCGCGAGCCCGGCAAACGAAGCGGTTCGATACGCTGCGCAAGTTGCAGAAACGAAGGGCCTGCACGTCAAACTGTATGAATTCACTGATTGGGTAACGCCCAACAGCGCCCTGAACAACGGTGACGTCGATGTCAACTACTTCCAACACGTTCCGTTTCTTGAGAATGCGCAAAAAGCCAATGGCTGGAAGTTCTCCGCCGTTGCACCGGGCTATATCAGTTGGCTGGGCGTCTACACAGAAAAACTTAAATCACTCGATGACCTGAAAGACGGCGCGAAAATCTCGTTCGCCAACGACCCTGTCAACACCGGCCGCGCCCTGCTGTTCTTGCAGTCCCTGGGCCTGGTCAAACTCAAGCCTGGCGCCAGCTATGGCGCCACCTTGCAGGACGTGGTGGAAAACCCCAAGCAGCTTCAATTCATTCAAGTCGAGGCCCAGCAGGTGGTCCGCTCGCTGCCGGATGTCGATGTCGGCCTGACCTTCGCCTCGTTCATCAAACTGGCGGGCAAGGACCCGGCCGATGCGCTGGTGTTCGAGAAGCCTGACAACCTCTACGCCATCCATTGGGTTGCGCGTGCTGACCACGCCCGCGACCCACGTATCGCCGAGTTCATCAATATCTACGACACCGCGCCCGAAGTGAAAAAGATATTGACCGACCTGTACAACGGGCAAGTGGGTTTTGCCTGGTAAGTGCCATTGCGAAGTTCAGTGGCTGCGCGGCAACTACCGGATCAAACCCATCAGGGTTCGCAGCCACGGGCTTACAACCGCTGGAGTAGGTAATGCAATCAGATAAAAAATTACTGCTCAACGCGTTCAACATGAACAGCGTTGGCCACATTTCCCATGGCATGTGGACGCACCCGCGTGACCAATCGCCAAACTATGCGAACCTGGATTATTGGGTCAACCTGGCAAAAACGCTTGAGCGCGGCAAGTTCGACGGGCTGTTCCTGGCCGATGTCATAGGCACCAACGATGTCTGGGGCGGGTCGCCGGAGGCTGCGCTGCGCGAGGCGGTACAGGTGCCGATCAACGACCCGATCATTCCCCTTTCGGCAATGGCCTAC
This sequence comes from Pseudomonas sp. NBRC 111131, assembly GCF_001320525.1. Taxonomy (NCBI): domain Bacteria; kingdom Pseudomonadati; phylum Pseudomonadota; class Gammaproteobacteria; order Pseudomonadales; family Pseudomonadaceae; genus Pseudomonas; species Pseudomonas sp. NBRC 111131. The sequence continues at coordinate 351,085 of NZ_BCBH01000002.1, forward strand.
GCCACCCGGCACCTGAGCTTTAACGTTACGGCAAACCTGACGTATGAAAAGCCCTACTTGCTGGCCAGGCGCTTTTCCACGCTGGACCATTTAACCAACGGTCGCGTCGGCTGGAACATCGTCACGGGCTACCTGGACAGCGCCGCGCGCGCGATGGGCCTGACCGAACAGATCCGCCATGACAACCGCTACGACATGGCCGATGACTACCTGGACCTTGTCTACAAGCTTTGGGAAGGCAGTTGGCAAGACGATGCTGTGGAGCGCAACCGCCACACCGGGCGCTTTACCGACCCCAGCAAGGTTCACCGCGTCAAACATGACGGCCCGTTCTACCAGCTCGATGCCATCCATCTGTGCGAACCATCGCCCCAGCGCACGCCGGTGCTGTTCCAGGCAGGCACCTCAGCGCGTGGCCGCGACTTCGCCGCGCGCCATGCAGAGTGCATCTTCATGTCGTCGAACAACCAGAACGTCGAAGTGACCAAGAGCATCGTTGACGATCTACGCAAGCGAGCGGTGGCCAACGGACGAGCCGCCGACGATATCAAGGTCTTCGTGGGCGTGGTGGTGGTCGTGGACAAAACCGAGGCGGCTGCCCAGGAAAAACTGCGCGAGTACGAACACTACGCCAGCGCGGCAGGCGGCCTGACGCATTTCAGTGCGTCGATTGGCGCGGACCTTTCACGCTATGCGCTGGATGAGCCAATCACACTGCAGAACACCCAGGCGATGGTCGCCTCACTGGACGCCATCACCCGCTACAACCCCGGCGCCCCGTGGACCGTGCGGCGACTGCTGGCGCAGATGAAGTTGGGTTCGCGCAATACGCCCATCGTCGGCTCAGGCAGCCAGGTAGCCGAACAACTGATCGCGTTTGCCCAACAAACCGGCATTGACGGGTTCAACCTCATGCGTGTCGTGACGCCGGAAAGCTATGAGGATTTCGTCGACCTGGTAGTGCCAGAGTTGCAGCAACGCGGCGCCTTCAAAACCGATTATGCCCAAGGCACGCTACGCGAGAAATTGTTCGGCCCCAATGCCGCGCATCTTTCGCCCCGCCATTACGGAAGGCAGTTCCGTCATGCACCTGAAGGTGATGTGTGATGGCGAGCAACCCTGCACAAAGCCTGACAGCCGCGGCCGACGTGTCATCGACCCGCTCACTGCCGCAGTACGCCGACAGCGCGCGCGCCACTCACACCGACGCGCTGTCAGCAGACAGCATGACGTTCGTTGACATCAGCAAACGCTACGCGACCCCGGCGGGTGAAGTGGATGCCCTGGTGAACATCAACCTCTCGATCAAACAGGGTGAGGTTTTCGGCTTTATCGGGCGCAGCGGCGCCGGCAAGTCCACGCTTATCCGGCTGATCAATCTGCTGGAAAAGCCCACACACGGCAACATCACCGTCAATGGCGCGCCCACCCACGACCTCGCAGGCGAAGGCCTGGTGCAACTGCGGCGCGGCATTGGAATGATCTTTCAGCATTTCAACTTGATGTCGGCAAAAACCGTTGCGCACAACGTCGCGTTGCCGCTGATCATGGCGGGCGTACCCAAAGCTCGCATCGACGCCAAGGTAACTGAACTGCTGGCGCTGGTTGGGTTGTCGGAAAAGCGCGACGCGTATCCGGCGCAACTGTCGGGTGGACAAAAGCAGAGAGTGGGCATTGCCCGCGCACTGGTCCATGACCCACAGATCCTTCTTTGCGACGAAGCAACGTCGGCGCTGGACCCGGAAAACACCCGTTCAATTCTTCAACTGCTGCGCGAGATCAACCGGCGCAACGGCATCACCGTGGTGCTTATCACCCATGAGATGGCCGTTATCCGCGAGGTCTGTGATCGCGTTGCCGTGCTCGATCGTGGCGAAATCGTCGAGTCTGGCGAAGTCTGGAGGGTCTTTGGCAGCCCCCAGCACGGGGTGACGAAATCGCTGCTCGGGCAACTTGACCACGCCATTCCTGACGACTTGGTCGCGCACCTCCAGCCCGGCTACCCGGCAGGTGAAGGTACCTTGGTGATACGCGCAACGCTGCGCCCCTGCCATATCAGCGCGCCGGACCTGCAGGCGGTGCTGCAGGTGATCAACGGGCCGGTCAAGTTGCTGGACAGTGCGGTGGATCGGATCAACGCCCACACCTTTGGGCGGCTACTGGTCTGCGCCCCCTCGCGAGGCAACACCCTCGCAGACATTGAGCAGCGGCTAAGCGCGCTCCCCTACACCGTTGATGTCGAGGTCCTTGGCCATGTTACAACTGACGTTTGATGCGCTCGTCGAGCTGTTGCTCAGCGCCGCCTGGGAAACCTTCCAGATGGTCGCTGTGGCCGGGCTGCTGACACTGCTGTTCGGGCTGCCGATCGCCTTGTTGCTGATCGTCACCGGACGTGGCGGCCTGTGCGAGGCACCGGGCCTGCACCGGATCGTCGGCTGGACCGTCAACGCGTTGCGCTCCACACCGTTCATCATTCTGCTCGTCGCGCTCATTCCAGTGACGCGCCTGCTGGTCGGCACATCGCTAGGCCTGTGGGCCGCCGTGGTACCCATTACCGTGGCGGCCACGCCGTATTTTGCCCGCATTGCCGAAGTGGGCCTGCGGGAGATAGACCCCGGCCTGATCGAAGCAGCACAGGCCATGGGCGCACGAAGCTGGCAGATCGTATGGCATGTGCTCTTGCCCGAGGGCCTACCCGCAATCATCGGTGGATTCACCGTGACCCTGGTGTCGGTAACGGGCATGTCGGCCATGGCCGGTGTGGTCGGGGGTGGCGGGCTTGGAGACCTGGCCATACGTTACGGCTATCAACGATTCGACACGACTGTCATGGTCAGCGTCATCCTCATTCTGATTGTCATGGTGAGCATTATCCAAGGCATCGGCAACCGGCTGTCCAACGCACTCAATCACCGTAACTGATTCGCCCCACTTGGCTTGGCGTGGGCACTTCAAGGTGCCCACGACGGCCCCGCATTGCTTGCAGAAGCACCGTCACATTCAACAACGCCATTCAAGGATGCCTTCAATGACCGCTACTAGACCTGCATACGACACCAACGAGCTGCTAACGATATTCACGCCCATCTTTGACAGGATACGAACCGACGCCTCGTCGCGAGAACGCAACCGGACATTGCTGTTCGAACAGATTGGCTGGCTGAGGGAGGCACGTTTCGGTGCCCTGCGGGTGCCCGTCGAGCTCGGCGGATACGGTGCGTCCATGGTCCAACTGTTTGACCTGTTGATTGCGTTGGCATCGGCCGACTCGAATATCCCTCAATCACTCAGGCTTCATTTTTCGCGTGTCGAGCGTATCGTGATCGGTGATGAGCGGCACAAACAGAAAGTGTGGATTGACCGGGTTGCACGTGGCGAGCTGTTTGGAAACGCGACAACCGAGCCACCAGGCACGCCGATCGGGGAAGTTCGCACCCGGGTATTACCGCATGCGGACGGCACCTTCCGGCTCAATGGCAAGAAGGCCTACGGCACCGGTAGCCTTTACTCACAGTGGATCCCAGTGGTCGCCGCCGACGAACACGACAATCGTGTGATCGTGACCGTTCCTGCAGACAGAAAAGGCGTCACGCTGGTGGATGACTGGGATGGCTTCGGGCAGCGCCTGACCGCGACCGGATCGTCGATGTTCGAGGACGTCGTGGTGCATGCCGAGGAAATTTCCGCCCCCATCAAAAAGACCACGAGGGCTGGCAGCGGTTTCGCACAGTTGGTGCACCTAGCAACCCTCGCGGGCGTCGCCAGCGCGATCACCCACGATGTCACGCAGCAGGTCGCGACGCGAAAAAGGGTGTACTACACAGGGCCCGGCGGCCTGCCCCGGCACGATCCGATTATCCAAATGCAAGTGGGCAAGATTGGCGCCGCCGCTGCCTCGGCGCGCTCGATCGTGCTGGGCGCCGCCCAGGTACTTCAGGACGCTTGGCAGGTCTGGAATACGCAAGGGGAGCATTCCCCGGCTACTGACGAAGCCTATGTCAAGGCAGACCTGGCCATTTCGTCTGCACAAGTCACCTTGATCCCACTGGTGCTCAATGCGGCCACAGAACTGTTCGATACCCTTGGCGCTTCCGCCATCGATGCCAAAGGCGGCCTGGACCGCCATTGGCGGAACGCGCGCGCCCTGTCCTCGCACAACCCTCACCTCTACAAGGCCAGGGTCATCGGCGACTACCTGTTGAATCAGGCACTGCCGCCGAACTTCGTTGCGGGTGACGACGTAGGGGTTATCACCGATACCGCCAGTACTGCATCACGCTGAGGCCCGACAGGGGGGGCCGCTTTGCGGCCCCTCGTGCTCAAGTGAACCGGTGCTGCCCAGACGTGGCGAGCCACGCCTCACCGCTCGCCGCGCAACAGCTGCGCTGGCACATACTTGCCGATCTCATACTTGCCAATTGCCGCGCGGTGCACCTCATCCGGCCCATCGGCCAGGCGCAGGGTGCGCTGCATGGCATACATGTACGCCAGGGGGAAGTCTGCGCTCACCCCTGCACCGCCATGAATCTGGATCGCACGGTCGATAACCTTCAAGGCCACGTTCGGCGCCACCACCTTGATCTGCGCAATCTCACTGCGCGCCACCTTGTTGCCAACGGTGTCCATCATGTACGCCGCCTTCAGGGTGAGCAGACGGGCCATGTCGATTTCCATGCGCGAGTCAGCGATCTTGTCGACGTTGCCGCCCAGCCGCGCCAGCGGACGACCGAACGCGGTACGCTCGACCGAGCGTTTGCACATCAGCTCCAGGGCACGTTCGGCCATGCCTACCGACCGCATGCAGTGGTGGATACGGCCAGGGCCCAGGCGCCCCTGGGCGATCTCGAAGCCGCGGCCCTCGCCCAGGACCACGTTGTCGTAGGGCACCCGCACGTTTTCAAACAGCACTTCAGCGTGGCCATGGGGAGCATCGTCGTAGCCGAATACCGGCAACGGCCGGACAATCTTCACCCCGGGGGCATCGGTCGGCACCAGCACCATCGAGTGCTGCTGGTGGCGCGGGCCTTCTGGGTTGGACAGGCCCATGAAGATCATCACCTTGCAACGCGGGTCGCAGGCACCGGAAGTCCACCACTTGCGGCCGTTGATTACCCATTCGTCACCGTCACGGATAGCCGTGGCGGCCATGTTGGTGGCGTCCGAAGAGGCTACGTCCGGTTCGGTCATGGCGAATGCCGAGCGGATCTCGCCCCGCAGCAGCGGCTCGAGCCACTGGCGCTTCTGCGCCTCGCTGCCATAGCGCACCAGCACTTCCATGTTGCCGGTGTCCGGTGCCGAACAGTTGAATGGCTCCGGGCCCAGCAGCGAACGCCCCATGATCTCGGCCAGCGGCGCGTATTCCAGGTTGCTCAGGCCGGCACCGTACTCCGACTCGGGCAAAAACAGGTTCCATAACCCTTCGGCGCGGGCCTTGGCCTTGAGTTCCTCCATGATTGCAGTGGGCTGCCAGCGGTCACCCTCCGCGACCTGGCGCTCGAATACCGGCTCGGCGGGGTAAACATGGGCGTCCATGAACGCTGCAACACGTTCACGCAGTGCCTGGACCTTGGGCGAATAGGCGAAATCCATCAGGGCTACCTTCACGGTTCGAAGTACATGGGCAGAGCCTAGAGCAGCCACCCTCAATCTACCTAGTCTATTTTCTGCGTGTATAAACATTCATAACCGATATATGATCGGGCCATAATTCCAACAAAGAGCGGCGTCCATGAACCTCAGTAAGGTCGACCTCAACCTGTTCATCGTCTTTGATGCGATCTACACCGAAGCCAACCTGACCCGCGCCGGGCAGATCGTCGGCATTACCCAGCCGGCGGTGTCCAACGCGCTGTCACGGTTGCGCGAAACCTTCAACGACCCGTTGTTCGTGCGCACCGCGCAGGGCATGGTGCCCACACCCATGGCGCAGAACATCATTGGCCCGGTACGCAACGCCCTGGCGCTGCTGCGTACCTCGGTACAGGAAAGCCGCATCTTCAACCCGCAGCAGGCCAACAAGACCTTTCGCATCAGCATGACCGACCTCACCGAGGCGGTGATCCTGCCGCCGCTGTTCCAGCGCCTGCGCCGTCTGGCCCCGGCGGTACTGATCGAGAGCTTCCTGTGCAAACGCCGGGAAACCACCAAGGAACTGGCCGCCGGGCGCCTGGACTTTGCCGTCGATGCGCCGCTGAACACCGACCCGCAGGTGCGCCACGTCAAGCTGATGCAGGACCGTTACGTCTGCGCCCTGCGCCAGGGCCATCCGCTGGCGGACAGCAAATTGACCCTCGACAGTTACCTGGGCATGACCCACATCCATATCTCCAGCCGCCGTAATGGCCTGGGCTATGTCGACCTGGCGCTGGGCAAGATGGGCGTGCAACGCAAGGTCGCCCTGCGCTCGCAGCATTACCTGATGGCGTCGCAGGTACTGCAGCAGACCGACATGGCGATGACCGTGCCGGAACGCTTTGCCCGCCGTCATCAGTTGCGCTACCAGCCGCTGCCGGTGGACATTGCGCCGCTGGAAACGCACCTGTACTGGCATGAAAGCACCGATCAGGACCCGGCCAACCGCTGGATGCGCGAGCAGATCATCGAGCTGTGCGAGCGGGTGGTGGCGGAGGAAGAGCGAACCGCGGCACCGGCCTGAGCACGCAGGCGCGTTAAAAATTCTACGGCAACCTGCTTATGGAGAATATTTTTCTGACAGCGGGGCCGTAACATGAATAAAAAGGCAAACGTTTTTTTCCCCCGGCGATTACGCTTGCTGCAACGATCGCCGACTCCACGGTGACAGCAACGGACCCGCCGCTATGCCTAGTGCCCCACTCTACTTCGACTACGCCGCCACCACTCCGGTCGACGACCGGGTCATCGAAACCATGCTCACCTGCCTCGGCCGCCAAGTGAACTTTGGTAACCCCGCGTCCAGTGGCCATGCCTACGGCCAGGCCGCCCGCGAAGCCGTCGAGCAAGCCCGCGAGCAGGTGGCCGCGCGGGTCGGAGCCAGCGCCGATGAGCTGGTTTGGACCTCCGGGGCCACTGAGTCCAACAACCTTGCACTCAAGGGCATCGCCCAGGGTTTTGAGCAACCGGGGCACCTGATCACCAGCCAGTTGGAGCACAAGGCCGTGCTCGATACCGTCGGCGAACTGGAGCGCCAAGGCTGGGCGGTCACGCGCCTGGCGCCGGACGCCGCGGGCCTGATCCAGCCCTACGATGTGCAGGCAGCATTGCGTGCCGATACCCGCCTGGTGTCGCTGATGGCAGTCAACAACGAACTGGGCACCCTCACTGATTTCGCCGCCATAGGCGAGCGCCTGCGTGCCCATGGCGCCCTGTTGCATGTCGATGCCGCGCAGGCCGTAGGCAAAGTGGACATCGACCTGCAGGCCCAGGCGGTCGACCTGATGTCGTTCTCGGCGCACAAGGTCTATGGGCCCAAGGGTATCGGCGCGTTGTACGTCGGCCCCCGCGCCCGTGATCGGATGCGTGCGCAGATTCACGGTGGCGGCCATGAACGCGGGCTGCGCTCGGGCACCTTGCCCACTCACCAGATCGTTGGCATGGGCACTGCCTTCGCCCTGGCAGGCCAGCCTGGCGACAGCGAGGACCAACGGATCGAACAGCTTGCCAAGCGGTTGCGCGAAGGGTTGCTGGCACTGCCTGGGGTCACGCTCAATGGCTGTGCCCGCCAGCGTGTCCCGCATACCTTGAACCTGTGCATCGAGGCCGCGGGGTTCAACAGCATGGCATTGGCCGGTGAGCTGGCATTGTCGACCACCTCGGCATGCAACTCGGCCAGCAACGCAGCCTCACATGTGTTGCTAGCGCTGGGGCTGGATGAACAGCGGGCACGCAAAAGCGTGCGCGTCAGTATCGGGCGGTTTACCAGCGAGGCGGAGGTGGACAAGGCGATCGAGGTATTCAGGCGCTCGGTCGCAGCGGCCTCAGCCGCCTTGTGGTAACCCCTGGCTCGTGGTTAGCAGCACGGCGGACCGAACCAAGAGCGGGCGTGGGCTTCTGACTATCGTCCATGCAGCCCATGTGTGAATGATGGGCTGCACTTAGCGGCGCAGCGTCCGCTGCAGCAGTGTCCGGGCGAGCCAACGCGTGCAGCGGTTACCTGTTGCTACATATCAAATGCCGAAGGCAACACGATCATGTCCCGGATCGTCACATTGCGCGGGCGTGTGAGCATGTACATGACCGCATCGGCTATGTCGGATGGCTCGATCAAGCTGCCGCTCGCCTTTGCCTTCTTCAGGTTCTCTTCCGGCCAATCGGCCAGCAGCGCACTGCTCACAGGGCCAGGCGACACTGCACCGACACGGATACCGTGTACCTTGACCTGCCGCCGCACCGTCTGCACAAAACAGTTGATCGCCCACTTGGAGGCCGAGTAAACCGGCTCCCAAGGCACCGGGAAGTGCCCCGCCACCGAGCCCGTTACCAGAATATCGCCCTCACCCCGGTCGATCATGTACGGCAGCACGTCATGCACGTTCTTGATCACGGCATTGACATTGAGGTTCAGCATTCGGTCGATGGCGGCCACATCCCCGTCAACCAGATCGCCACCCACATAGCAACCGGCATTGGCATACAGAATGTCGAGTTGGCCGGCCTTGGCCAGCACGCTTGGCAGCAGCATCGCACAGGATTCGGGGACCAGCAGATCGATCACCAGCGGCATGGCCGCTGGCCCCAGGCGCTCACAGGCGCTGACCAAGGCGGCTTCATCCCGATCAACCATGACCACCCTGGCGCCTGCCGCCACCATTGCCGTGGCCGATGCCAGGCCTATCCCCGACGCAGCGCCGGTGACTGCTGCCACTTTACCTTCGAGTTGCATTGCCATTCGCCACCTCCCACCCCTGAACGATCAGGGGCGCTTGATTATTATTATGTAGACGTTCACATCGCTCTGCCGGCCCATCTGAAACCTCACCGACCAAAATGTCAACGTCTACATTTTTAACCAAGTATGTATAACCTGCCGGGGGATCAGAGCAGGAGCCGCCCTTCTATGACTTTGTCTTCAACAGGCTGCGAAGGGTCGTCTATCTGCCCGAGCAGCAGGTTGATCGCCCCTATGCCCAATTGGGTGCCGCTGTGGCTGATGCATGGGATAGGCTCGCCAAAAAGCTCGGCGTAGCGCACCTGGTCGATGCTGAACAGCGCGATGTCATTGCGGCTCAGGCCAAGCTCGCGCATGGCCTGCAAAGCACCGAGGGTCATGAGGGCGTTCAGGCCAAAGATCACCTCGGGCCACTTGCCGCTTTGCAGGTAGTTACGCACCGCATCCCGTGCCGGTGCCTGGGTGTAGTCCCCATGCACGACTTCCACCACCGTCGGCTCAGGCCACTGCTCCAGTGCCCGCCGGATGCCTGCCAGCCGCGCCAGGGAAATACTCGAGCGCTGTGGCCCTGCCACCACCAAGACCCGGCGCAGGCCTTGTGCAAGCAAGGCGCGCGCCCCCTGATAGCCACTGTGCTCGTTGTCCAGGTACACCCCGGCGAACGGTGCCCCAGACAGCTGGCGGTCGATCTGCACCACCGGGATAGCCGCCATTTCCAGCTTGGCCAGGTAGCTCGGCTGGTACTGGTCATCGTCGCTGATGACCGACAGCATCAGGCCGGCTACCTGATAGCTGAGCAGCGTATCGATTGCACGCGCCTCCAGCTCCGGCGAGCCATCGGTATCGAACAGCATCAAGGTATAGCCGCGTGTCTTGGCCTGGCGCGTAATCGCCTTGATGATTTCTCCGTAGAACGGGTTTTCCAGGCTTGCCGTCACCAGGCCCACCAGCCGGCTTTCACGATTCTTCAGATTACGGGCAAAGGCATTGGGCACATAGTTGAGCTCCTTGGCCACCTTGAGGATTTGTTCCAGCGTCTCTTTCTTGACCTTCTCCGGCTGGTTGAGCGCCCGCGAGACGGTGACGGTCGTCATGTTCACGCGTTTCGCGATGTCGGTAATGGTGGCTTTGCCTAGTCTGTTCATGGACGCTCGATGCTGGCTGGTCTGCGGGTACTGTCGTCAGCGGCTGCCCGTCGATTCTCACTGATTCTGCGCCAGGCCACAAACTCGCCTGCGTATTGTGAAGCCAACAACGCTGTGCTAGCGTTTTTAAATGTTGACGTTAACATTCATCTGCCAAGGACGGGCAACCACCATATGGCGGCGTCATGGAGCGGGCGGCATACCTATGTCGACGTCTGCATTACACGCCAAGCCAATAATAAGAAGGGGTGAAAATGGATTACGTGATTGGAGTCGACATCGGCACGCAAAGCACCAAAGCGCTCCTGGTGTCTACCGACGCAGACATGGTCGCTCAGGCCTCTGCCAGCTATCAGGTCGAACAACCCCGGCCACTGTGGGCGCAGCAATGGCCGGATGTATGGCTGGAAGCAGTCTATGAAACAGTCGCCAGCAGCGTGCGCCGCAGCCAGGTGCCGGCAGCCAGCATCAAGGCCATCTGCATCAGCAGCCTCTACGGTGGATCGGGAATCCCGGTAGACGCTGATATCAAGCCGCTGCACCCCTGCCTGATCTGGATGGACCGCCGCGCCATCGCCGAGGCCGAATGGGTGCGTGAGCATCTGGATGTCGAACAGTTGCAGCGCGTCACCGGCAACGGCATCGATAGCTACTACGGCTATACCAAGATGCTCTGGATCAAGCGCAACGCACCTGAGGTCTGGGCCAGGGCACGCTATCTGTTGCCGCCAAATAGCTACGTGCAATACCACCTGACCGGTGAATTGGCGGTGGACCACAGCTCAGCGGGCAATATCGGCGGCATCTATGACCTGGCCAGGCGCGCCTGGTCGCCGGCATTGCTCGATGCACTGGGCATCGACCCCAACATGATGCCGCAACGCCTGGTCACGCCCGGAGAAGTCATTGGCAGCCTGCTGCCGGCTGCAGCGCAGCGGCTAGGGCTGCTGCCTGGCACGGCGGTGGTGGCAGGTGGGGTCGATGCGGCGATGGCAACGCTGTCCGCTGGCGTCATTGCTCCGGGCAACCACGTAGCAATGCTGGGCACCAGCATGTGCTGGGGGTTTATCAAAGCGTGCAAGGACGCCAGCCCAGGGCTGATCAACATGCCTTACGTCTACGACGCTGGCGCGAACACTTACAGTTTTGGCGGTGCCATTACTGCCGGTGCAGCCGTCAGTTGGTTCCGTGAGCAGTTCTGTAAGCAGGAAAAGCAAGCAGCTGCCCTGTCGACTGGCGTGGAGGTGCATCAGTTGATGGAACGGGAGGCGGCAAAGACGCCCGCCGGTGCAGACGGACTGTTGTTCCTGCCCTACCTGATGGGCGAGCGCAGCCCAATCTGGGATGCCAAAGCGTCGGGAGCCTATATAGGTCTGTCGCTGTTCCATCACAAGGCTCACCTGTATCGCGCGCTGCTCGAGGGGCTGGCGTTTGCCTTGCGCCACAACATGCAAATGGCCAGTGGCGCAGGCCTGCAGCTTGACCCGCAACTGATCGTGGTCGGGGGCGGCACGGCGTCGGACTTGTGGATGCAGATCATCGCAGATGTCACGGGCTACGCCGTGCTCACCATCGAACAACAGGTCGAAGCACCGCTGGGTGGCGCCATGCTCGCGGCACTGGCAATCGGTGCCATCGAGGATATCGAAGCAATCTGCAACTGGCGCACCCTGCGTCGACGGGCCGACCCCAACCCCGCTAACAAAGCCGTTTATGACCAGATGTTTGCGCATTACTGCGCGGCCTATCCCGCCTTGAGCCCCACTATGCACGGCCTGGCAGACCAGACCAGGCAACGTTGCGCGACAGCACGCCCTGCCCAGCCCCTGGCCCGCCGATAACGACCAAGGAATACCACCATGCCGACGTTGCTCAGCCAGTTGGGGCAGTACAGTACAGTCGTCGCCGACACCGGCGATTTTCGCGCCATTCGCCGCTTCGCCCCCCACGATGCAACCACCAACCCCACCCTGGTGTTCCAGGCCATTGCGTCGGGGCAATACGACGCCTTGCTCGATGACCTATGCGCCCTGACGAAAGCCGCCGGCGTGCCACTGGTGGAAGCGGTAGCAGACATATCCGACCGCCTGATCGTCGCCTTGGGCTGCAACCTGCTACAGCACATACCCGGCAGGGTATCGAGCGAAGTCGATGCCCGCCTGTCCTTCGATAAACAGGCGAGCCTGGGCAAGGCCAGGCGCCTGGTCGGGTTGTATGAGGCCGCGGGTGTCCCACGTGAACGCGTCCTCATGAAGCTCGCTGCTACCTGGGAGGGCATTCGTGCGGCCAGTACGTTGGAGCGTGAGGGCATCCAGTGCAACCTGACCCTGATTTTCAGCCTGGCCCAGGCACGCGCTTGCGCGGAGGCGGCCGTGTACCTGATCTCACCCTTTGTTGGCCGGGTACTGGACTGGCATCGCCGCGCTTGCCCGGATACCGAGTACACGCCAGCGGCGGAGCCTGGGGTTCAATTGGTTGCAGCCAGTTATGGTTTTATGCGGCGGCATCGCTATAGGACCTCAGTGATGGGGGCAAGCTTTCGCAACGTGGGTGAAATCATTGCGTTGGCCGGTTGCGATCGGCTGACGATCAGCCCAGCGTTACTGGAGGCGCTGGCTGTGACCGAGGGCAGCCTGAAGGCTGCCCTCACCACGCCAGCCGAACACCAGGCGCCGCCACCGCCACTGAGTGAACGTGATTTCCGCTGGCAGATGAATCAGGACGCCATGGCAACCGAGAAACTGGCCGAGGGTATTCGCGGCTTTGCGGTAGACCAGGGCAAGCTGGAGGCGCTTATCGCACAACGCCTGCGCACTTGAACGCGGCCCATCGCACAGCCTGATCGCGGCACACGCCCGCTGCCACAGCAGTCACGTTCAGCCTTGCGCGTTGGCCTCGTGCCGGTAATGGCCAGGCGGCTCTCAGAGGAAGGTGAATACCTTGGACGCCGGCAGCCGTGACTTGCTCAGCCCGGCATTGAAGTCTGCCTCGCTGCGGTAACCCAGGCTCAGCACTACCACGCTGGTGTACCCCTGTTCGCGCAAGCCCAGTTCGGCGTCCATGATCTTGCTGTCGAAGCCTTCGATCGGCGTGGCATCCAGACCATGGGCGGCGGCGCCGAGCAAGGCGGTCCCCAGGGCCAGGTAGGTCTGCTTTTCCATCCAGTGCTGCAGGTCTTTGTGGTCGAAGCGGTGCAGGTTCGCGTAGTGCCGGCGGCTCTGGTTCTGCGCGGCCCGGGCCTGATCATCACGGAACCGACCGTCGGCGGCCTCCTGGTCCAGCAGGGTGTCCAGGTGCGCCTCGGTCATATCCGTGCGGGTGCAGAACACGATGACATGGGAAGCGTCGAGGATCTTCGGCGAGTTGTAGGCATAACCTTCGGTCGTGCTCTTGGCCAGGCGCGCCTTGCCCTCGGCGGTGTCGGCAACGACGAAGTGCCACGGCTGCGAGTTGACCGAGGACGGGCTGTGGCGCAGCTGTTCGAGCAAGGCGTCGACAGTGGCCTGCGGGATCTTGCGCGCGCCGTCGTAGGCTTTGGTGGTGTAGCGGCGCTTGGCCAGGGAGACGGTATCCATGTAGCAACTCCAATAAGCGGAACGGGATTTACCGCGCATATTATCTTTCCGGTAACTCGGAAAAACCGGCAGAATGCAGCAACACTTTCACCCCTGGAGTGAAAATGCTCCGCATTACCGACCTCGAACTGTTCGTGCGCAGCAGCGCATTGGGTAGCTTTACCGCCGCGGCCCACGAAGCCGACCTACTGCCGGGCCAGGTCGCTGCCGCAATCAAGCGCCTGGAGCGCGACCTCGATGTGCGCCTGTTCGCCCGCACCACACGCAGCCTGCGCCTGACCGCCGAGGGCGAGCTGTACCTGCCCACTGCGCTCAACGTGCTCGAAAGCCTGCGCCAAGGCCGCGATAACCTGCACGGTGCGCACAGCACCCTGCGCGGCATGCTGCAGGTGTCGGCGCCTTCGGACTTGGGCCGCAACATCCTGTTGCCGTGGCTGAGCGATTTTCGCCGTGAGCACCCGGACCTGACCCTGCGCCTGCTGCTTTCCGACCAGGTGGCCGACCTGTTCCGCGACCCGGTGGACGTAGCCATACGCTACGGCCGCAACGAAGAGGCCAACTACATCGCCCTGCCACTGGCACCGTGGAATCGCCGGGTGCTGGTGGCTTCGCCCGCCTACCTGGCCAAACATGGCCGGCCCACGAGCGTTGAAGACCTGCAGCAGCACAGTTGCCTGCTGTACCTGCAACTGGGGCGCATCTACGACAAGTGGCGGCTGGGCAACCGTACCGTGCAGGTCAGTGGGCCGCTGTTCAGCGACGATGCCGACGTGGTTCGGCGTTGGGCGTTACTGGGCGATGGCATCGCCTACAAGTCGTGGCTGGATGTAAGCGCCAACATCGCCGCCGGCGAACTGGAAGTGCTGCTGCCCGAGCAACCTGGCGAGCACACCCCGGTGACCCTGGTGTGCCCCCATCGCAAGCAGCTGTCGCCTGCCGTTTCACAGCTGCACCTGTGGTTGCGCGACCGCTTCGCAGCGCTGCAACCGCAATGACCGCCGGCGCACAATTGTTCTAAACCCGTACTCGGTTGTGGGTTAAGGTGAACGGCCTCCCCTCGACAGCGCCGCCGCCATGAGCAACTGGATCGACCTCAAGCAAGACGCCGACACCGGCATCGAGTCGGTCCGCGCGCATTTCGTCGGGCATGCCTACGACCCCCATTGGCACGACAGCTTCCTGGTCGGCGTCACCGAACAAGGTGTGCAGCAATTCAATTGCCGGCGCACGCGCCACTGCAGCACGCCAGGGCAGGTGTTCCTGCTTGAGCCTGGCGATATTCACGACGGCCATGCGCCAACGGACGAGGGGTTTACCTATTCGACCCTGTACCTGGAACCTCACTGGCTGGAGGCCGAACTGCGGGTGCTGTTCGAACACGCCCCCAGCGGCAGCCTGCCGAGTTTCGCCGACACCCTGTGTCACGATGCCCACCTGGCCCGCGCTACCACCCTCGCCTTCCAGGCGGTGCATGGCCTGGAACTGCGTATTGTCCGTCAGACCGCCCTGGACGCGTTGCTCGCCAGCCTCACCCGCCACCTGCACTGGCGCAAGCGCCTCAACCCTGACCCGCGCCTGCCGCTGACGGCGCAGCGGGCACGGGACTACCTGCATGCGCACCTGGACCAGGACATTGGCCTGGACGACCTTGCGCGGACCTGCGGCGTCGACCGCTTCCGCCTGACCCGCGCCTTCAAGGCCGCCTTTGGCCTGGCGCCGCATGCCTACCTCATCCAGTTGCGCCTGGCCCGTGCGCGGCGCCTGCTCGCCAACGGCCAGACACCCACCGAGGTGGCCATGGCCCTGGGCTTTGCCGACCAGAGCCACCTCGGGCGCTGGTTCCGCCGTGCCTACCAACTGACCCCAGCCGATTACCGCCGACGCTGCTCAAACCTTCCAGACTGAGGCGCCGCAATGGCCGAGCATGACGCTCTGATCAATCGGAGTCGTTCATCATGTCCCACGCGTTATTGCCCTTCATGCTTTTCTCCCTGGTCGCCAGCATCAGCCCCGGGCCGACCAACCTGCTGATCCTCGCCCATGGCGCACGTCAGGGGCTACGGGCGAGCGTGGCGCCGATCCTGGCGGGCTGCGGGGCGGCGGCTGCGATCGTGCTGCTGGTGGGGTTGGGGCTGGGCGAGCTGCTGCTGCGTCACCCACTGGCCCAGCAACTGATGAGCTGGGCCGGGGTGCTGTGGTTGAGCTGGCTGGGGTGGCGCATGTTACGCAGTGCAGGCGAGCCATTAGCGGCGCAATCGGGCAAGGCCTTTGGGGCCTGGAGCGCTGCCTCATTGCAGGTGGTCAACCCGAAGGTCTGGCTGATGGCGGTTGCAGTGGTCGGCGTATTCGCCGCGCCGACGCTGCCGATTTGGCAGTTGGCGCTGGTGTTTCTGCTGGTTGCCCTGCCCAGCATGACCGCCTGGGCACTGCTGGGCGTAGGCAGTGCCCGCTGGTTGCAGGCGCCGGGCCGGTTGCTGTGGTTCAACCGGGGGTTGGCGGCGCTGTTGCTGGTCTCGGCCTGGGCAGCGTTGCTGGGTTGAAAGCGGTGCTGGCTGCCGGTAGGTCAATCAGTTACTCAGGGCCTCACGAAAGCGCCGGGTACTGGCGACCGCCAGCAGCAGCCCGACCACTGCCACACTGCCGCCCACCAGGCCGATGTCGGCCACGCCCATCTGGCTGCTGACGATACTGCCCAGCAACGCCCCGCCACCAATGCCGATGTTGTAGATCCCCGAGAACAGTGCCATGGCCACGTCCGTGGCATCGGATGCCAGCTTCAAGGTCTTGGACTGCAGCGAGAGGCTGAAGCTCAGGATCGCGATCCCCCAGCACATGCTCAGCCCGGCTAATAGATAGAAGTTGCCCGACGACGGCAACAGCAGCAACAGGCACGCCGCCAGCAGACCAATCGCACCGACCAGGAAGCCATGCGGGAAACGGTCGCTGTAGCGGCTGAACAGCAGCGAGCCGAACACCCCGGCGCCACCGAACAGCAACAACAGCAGCGTGGTGCGCTCGCCGCCGATCTGCGCCACATGCAGGGCAAACGGCTCGATGTAGCTGTAGGCGGTGAACTGCGCCGTGATCACCAACGTCACCAGCACATAGGTGATTACCAGCGCCGGACGCTTGAACAGGATCGGCAGGCTGCGCAGGGAGCCGGAGTTCTGGCTCGGCAGCAGCGGCAGCGACTTTATCAGGCAGAGCATGGTGGCCAGCGCCACCCCGGCAATGCTCAGGAAGGTGATGCGCCACCCCAGCGCCTCGCCCACCACGCGGCCCAGGGGGATGCCCAGCACCATCGCCAGGGTAGTACCGGTCGCCAGCAGGCCCAGCGCCTTGGCCTGTTGGCCCTGCGGCGCCACGCGCACCGCCAGGGAAGCGGTGATAGCCCAGAACACGGCGTGCGCCAGGGCGATGCCGATACGGCTCACCAGCAACATGGCAAAGCTCTGCGACAACCACGACAATACGTGGCTGACGATGAACACCAGGAACACGAACAGCAGCAGGCGCCGCCGCTCGATGTTGCGTGTGAGCAGCATCATCGGCAGCGAGGCCAGCGCCACGACCCAGGCGTAGATGGTCAGCATCAGGCCGACCTGCGCGGTGGTCATGTCGAAACTGCGGCCGATGTCGCTGAGCAACGCCACCGGCACAAACTCGGTGGTGTTGAAGATGAAGGCCGCCAGGGCCAGTGCGATCACGCTCAGCCAGCTGCCACCACCGGTGGCCGGTGGCAGGTTGGTGGGAATGGGTCCGTTCATGGGTGGAAGTCTATTCTCCGCAGGCAAGGCGAAAACACGCGCGTCAGGGGCCAAGTATCGGCCGCGCTGAGGCACGGGTTTGTTATTGGAAGGAATGCCGGCATGGTACGCGTCAATACCGGGCCTCACAACCGGGGGCGCATTGGGGGTACCATGCGCGCTCTGTGTGAACTGCAAGCGGAACAAGGAGCCCGATCCGCCCATGGACAAGCAACATGCCCAGCAGCAATGGCAGCAGGCGGTCACCGCCTACGCCCAGGCCATCAACCGCTACGTCGCGCAAGGCGCCGTAAACGGCTGGGACGAACGCGAAGAACCACAGCCCATTGCCACCGACCACCTGCTCGATGCCTGGCAGGCTGCCCTGCAGGCGATCAACCAACCCGGTGTCGATGAACAGCAGCGCCAGGCCTTTCGCCAGGCCTGGCCACCTGCGCACCTGCCACTGGTGCCCTTGCTCGATGAGCATGGGCAAGGCATCTGCAGCCTCCTGTTGCTCGACGACGGCAGCCTGTTGGCGCGCATCGGCATGCCCCATGAAAAAGGCCAGGTGGTGCGTATTGGCGAGCACGGGGTAACGCCGGTGATCGGCACCGATCATTTCGGACGCTGCCCGCAGCGGCGTTATTTCGCCCTGGCCAATGCCGAGGGTGTGCGTGTCACCGATGGCTGGGGCGGGCCGCACGTCGCCCGCCTGCCCTGGCCAACCGGGCTGGAGGGTTTGCCTGCGGGTTACCCGTTCGAGCCGTTCGACCTGCCGCCGACGCCCACGGCGCTGGTGCCGCTGCCAGACGGCCAGCGGGTACTGCTGGTCAGCGCCGAGGGGATTTTCCTGCTGGCAGCAGAGGGAGCTACCCGCCTGCTGCCACGCCAGGCGCAAGTCCTTGAAGCACTGGCCGACGGCACCGACCCGGACGATATCGCGCTGGGGCTGGCCATGGAGCATGGGGCGGTGTCGCCGGATGGGCAACTGATCGTACTCGGCGAGCAAAGCAGCCGACACCTGGTGCTGGACGCGCAACTGGAGCAGGTGGCCGAGATCGGCCCGGGCGGTGAATATCCGCATTTCGCCCTGTTCAACCGCAGCGGCGACCAGTTGATCGTCAACGCCTGCCACTTCTACAACGGCGGCACTGTTGGGGTGCGCGTTGCCGACCTGCCGGGGCTGGACACCGATTACTACAGCGAAGACCCGCGCACACCGCTGCTGCAGGATGGCGCACGGGTCTATGCGGGGGTGGCCGGCCATGGCGAGTACATCGTAGGCGATGCCTATGGCTACTTGCGTGCGTTTGGCGAGGATGGAAAGGCGCATTGGCAGCACTACCTGGGCTCGACCATCAGCGCCATGGACATCAGCGAGGACGGCCGCACACTGGTTGCGGCCAGCCACGCCGGCTTCATTTCGGTCATTGCCCTGGGCAGTGGGCGGCCTGAATGGCAGATCGGTACCGGGGAGCATGGCGAGGTCCGCCGCTGGTTGTTCTGGAAGGGGTGGGAAAAACCATTGCTCTGGTGATTGACGGCACCGGCCCTGTGGTCGGCAAGCCGGCTCCCACAAACCTGGGAGCCGGTGCCGGCAGGGGTCAACCCTGCAAGGTAGCCATGTCGATCACGAACCGGTACTTCACGTCACCGGCGATCATGCGCTCATAAGCCTGGTTGATATTGCGGATATCCAGCATCTCGATGTCGCAACGGATGTTGTGCTCGGCGCAGAAGTCCAGCACTTCCTGGGTTTCGGCGATGCCACCGATCAGCGAGCCGGCCAGCACCCGGCGTTTGGTCACCAGGTGGGCTGCATGTACCGCCGGGTCGATCGGCTCGATCAGGCCCACCAGGATATGCACGCCATCGAACTTGAGCGTTTCCAGGTAAGGGTTCAGGTCGTGCTGCACCGGGATGGTGTCGAGCAGGAAGTCGAAACGGCCAGCGGCGGCGCGCATCTGCTCAGCGTCGGTGGACACGATGACATGGTCGGCACCCTGGCGGCGGGCCTCCTCGGCCTTGGCCTGGGACCGGGTGAACAGCGTTACTTCGGCGCCAAGGGCCTTGGCCAGCTTGATCCCCATGTGGCCCAGGCCACCCATGCCGAGGATGCCTATCTTGTGGCCGGGGCCAACGCCATGGTGCTTGAGCGGCGAATAGGTGGTGATGCCGGCACAGAGAATCGGCGCCGCGCTAGGCAGGTCCATGCCAGCCGGGATGCGTACCACGAAGTGATCGTTGACGACGATGCTGCTGGAGTAGCCACCCATGGTATTGCTGCCGTCGACCCGGTCTGGGGTCGCATAGGTCATGGTTGGGCCTTCCAGGCAGTACTGCTCCAGGTCCTTGGCGCAGGCCTCGCAATGGCGGCAGGAATCGACCATGCAGCCAACACCCACCAAATCGCCGACCTTGTGCGCAGTGACCTGGGCACCCACCGCCGTGACCCGGCCAATGATCTCGTGGCCTGGCATCAGCGGGTACACCGCAATGCCCCATTCATTGCGGGCCTGGTGGATGTCGGAGTGGCACACGCCACAGTAGAGGATTTCGATAGCGACATCGTCCGGGCGCGGGCTGCGGCGCTCGAACGTCATGGGGGCCAGGGGGCTGGTCGGGGTTTGGGCGGCGTAACCGATAGCGGTATACATGCAGGACCTCATGGGCAAGTGAAACGATTCAGGCGGCGCATTTTGCGCGCCTGTGCCGTCCCTGCCCACGGCAAATTCTCCGGCATGCATGCCTGATTCTCCGAACCTTCCGTGTCCCATCTGGCGCTAGACCGTCAATCTGCGATGATGCAACTGTCTGATTCTCTGCCTTGGTTCATCATGCACCTGACCCGCCACGTCGACGCCAACGCCCCGCTCTGCGCACTGATTCGCAGCCTGGCCACACGCCCGGGCTTCGTGCCCACCCACCTGCCCCAGGTGCATGTATTGAGCTGGGCCCAGTATGTGGCCAGCAGCCCGCAGATCTACGAGCCGAGCCTGATGATCCTTGCCCAAGGCAGCAAACTTGCACGCATGGGCCCTCGTACCCTGGAATACGGTGCGGGGCATTACCTGGTGCAGGCGCTCTCGGTGCCGTTCATGTGCGAAACCTTCGCCACCCCCGAGGCGCCGCTGTTGGGCGTGGCAGTCGACATCGACCGTGCCGTGCTCAGTGAGCTGGTACAGAGCATGGACCTGGCTCCCGACCCGGCGGTGCAGGCGCAAACGCCCCAATCGATGACCTCCGCTGTACTCGATGCCCCCATGCGTGCCAGTGTCGAACGCTTGCTGCAGTGCCTGCAGGACCCGTTGGATGCCAAAGTACTGGGGCCGGCGCGGGTGCGGGAAGTGCTGTATACCGCGCTGCGCGGGCCGCAGGCGGGCGTGTTGCGGGCGTTGGTGGAACAGCAAGGGCACTTCGCCCGTATTGCCGCCGCCCTCGCCCATCTGCGTGAGCACTACACCGAGCCGCTGAGTGTCGAAGCCCTGGCCGCACGGGCGAACATGAGTGTGTCGACCTTCCACGAGCATTTCAAACGCTGCACCGACATGGCGCCGATGCAGTACCTCAAGCGCCTGCGCCTGCTCAAGGCGCAACAGATGCTGATCAGCGAAGGCTTTGGCGTGGCGCAGGTCGCGCATCGGGTGGGTTACCAGAGCACCTCGCAATTCAGCCGCGAGTACAAGCGCGAGTTCGCCCGAAGCCCTGGGGAGGAGCTGCCCTATCAGAGCCTGCCGGCCTGAGCTGTGAGGCCACTGCTTCAACGCCGCCGTTGCGGGGCGTCCATCGACCCAGCTACCATTGAGAACGATTCACACTCACAACTGGATGCCAGGCGTTGGACAGCACATCGACCCGCAAGCTGGGCTTTTTCTTCAGCGACCATCATCGCTGGCTGCTCCAACACATCCACAAGCGCCTGCGCAACCGCGCTGACGCCGAAGACACGGCCGCCGAAGCGTTCTGCCAGATGCTCGGCGCGCGCGTCGACCCCGACAGCATCCAGCAACCGCGCGCCTATCTCTCGACCATTGCGCGCCGGCTGATCTTCGATCGCCATCGCCGCCGCCAACTGGAGCAGGCCTACCTGGAGCGCCTGGCGCAGTTGCCAGAACCCGTAGCCCCCTCGGCCGAGGAGCAACTGCTGCTGATTGAAGCCCTGGTAACCATCGACCAGGTGCTGGACGGCCTGCCTGCCATCGTCAAGGCCACCTTCCTGTATAGCCAGCTCGATGGCCTGAGCTATGTCGATATCGCCAGCAAGCTGCAGATCAGCGAACGCACCGTCAGCCGCTACATGAAGCAGGCATTGCGCCAGTGCTACCTGAGCGAGTTGCAGCCATGAGCAACGCCAGCCTCGACCCGGTCAGCGAACAGGCCCTCGACTGGATGGTGGCACTCCAGGCAGGCACACCCGATGACGCGTTGTTGCAGCGCCTGGCCCAGTGGTTGCAACAGGACCCCACCCACCAGCAGGCCTGGGAGCGCCTGCAACGTCGCATAGGTCAGCCGTTCGCCCCTTTGCGTGCGCTGGAACAACGCGCCCCTGGGCAGGCGGCCGAAGCGCGCCAGGTGCTGCTCCAGCCCACCCTTTCACGCCGGGAAGTGCTGGCCTCCCTGGCCAGTGTCGGTTTGCTCGGAGGTGCCTTGTGGGCTGGCTGGCGCAGCGACACCACCCAGAATTGGCTGGCCGACCTGCACACCGATAGCGGTGAACGGCGCAGCTTCACCCTGGCCGACGGCAGCCGCCTGAGCCTCAACAGCGCCAGTGCCGTGAACCTGCGCTTCGATACCACGCAACGTCTGCTGGTGTTGCGCCAGGGCGAGTTGCTGATCCAGGTCGCTGCCGACCCGCAGCGCCCGTTGCGCGTGCGCACGGCGCAGGGGCAGGTCCAGGCCTTGGGCACGCGCTTTCTGGTGAGCCAGGAGGGTGATGCCACCCGCGTGGTGGTGCTGGAGCACAGTGTCCGCGCCAGCCTGCCCGATGGCCGCTGGCTAGACCTGCAGCAAGGCCAGGCGGCGTTGCTGCACAGCCACATCATCGAGCCGCTGTCCGAAGCGCAAGAACAACGCGCCGCCTGGCTGCACGGCCGCCTGGAAGTGCTGGACGAGCCCCTGCACGTAGTGGTCGATGCCTTGCGCCCCTACCAGCGCGGCTATGTACGTTTGGCCCCCGCCGTACGCAACCTGCGGGTACAAGGGGTGTTCCCTCTCGATCAGCCGCAGGAAGCACTGATAGCCCTGGCCGAGAGCCTGCCGATCAACATCCGGCAGTATGGCCGGTGGCTGACCTTGATCGGGCCTGCACAGGCAGGGCAAAAAAAATCATGAAAATCATTCTCAGCCGTGTCCGGTTTTCATTTCTCGTTGCACCTATCTCCTGACAAGCCACTACAAATCGGGAGATTTCCGTGCACAACCTCTGGCCCCGCGCCCTGCCCCTGGTCGCTGCCCTGACCAGCTTCAGCGCTCATGCGTACACCCTGTCGTTCGACCTGCCGGCTGCGAGCCTTGCCACCACGCTCAACCGCATTGCCAGTCAGAGCGGCACCATCATCGCCCTGGAGCCGGCCCTGGTACGCGACAAGCAGGCACCGGCCGTGGTCGGCCAGATGAGCGCCGAGCAAGCCATGCAAACGGCGTTGGTCGGCAGCGGCCTGCAGTTGCGAATCACCAGCAGCGGGCATTTCAGTGTGACTCCGGCCAACCAGGTGGGCGATGCACTGGAGCTGAGCAGCACCACCATCATCGACAATTACCTGGACCCCACCAGCGAAGGCAGCGGCGCGTATGCAGCCCGGGCAGTGA
The DNA here is from genome assembly GCF_001320525.1 of Pseudomonas sp. NBRC 111131. Taxonomy (NCBI): domain Bacteria; kingdom Pseudomonadati; phylum Pseudomonadota; class Gammaproteobacteria; order Pseudomonadales; family Pseudomonadaceae; genus Pseudomonas; species Pseudomonas sp. NBRC 111131. The sequence continues at coordinate 374,228 of NZ_BCBH01000002.1, forward strand.
CCTTGGGCAAAGGCACACACAGCCTCAAGGAAATTCCCCAGTCGATCACCGTGATCACCCGCAAACAGCTGGACGATCAAGGCATCACCGACCTGCAGGACGCGCTCAACCACACCACCGGCATCGTTGGCGCTCAGGGCATTGGCCCAGGGATGGTGGTGACCTCGCGCGGCTTCCAGATCGATGACTGGCAGTACGACGGTGTCCCCATACCCCGCAACAACTACTCGCTGGGCAACTGGGCGACCCAGGACCTGGTGTTCTTCGACCGCGTCGAGGTGCTGCGCGGCGCCTCCGGCCTGCTGCAAGGCACCGGCAGCCCGGGGGGTGCGATCAACCTGGTGCGCAAGCGCGGCCAGGCCGCACCCACGGTCACCGTCACCGGCAAGGCCGGCAGCTGGGATCACTATGGCCTGCAATTGGACGCCGGTGGCCCACTGACCGCTGACGGTCGCGTGCGCGGCCGGCTAGTCGCGGATGAGGACCAAAGCGACAGTTTCATCGATTACCAATGGGCCAAGTCCCACTCCCTGTATGGTGCGCTGGACATCGACCTGAACGACGCCACCACTGTCGGTGCCGGCATCAGCTACAACCGCCAGCAGTCGCGGCCGATGCTGCGTGGCATACCCCGCTACGCTGACGGCAAACCCATCGACCTGCCCCGTTCGACCTTCACCGGCGCTCGCTGGAGCCGCGCCGAGACTGACGTGACCACGTACTACCTGGACCTCGAGCACCGCTTCAACGATGGCTGGGCGTTCAAGGCCGCCGCCGTGCGCATGGACGAAACCAACACCTCCACGCACCAGCGCGTGCAATCCACCGGCAACGGCGTGGCACCTGACGGCAGCGGGATTACCTACGCCGACTGGATCACCGATTTTCACAACACCAAGCTGGGCCTGGACATGAACCTGGTGGGCCACTTCGACACCGGGCCGCTGGCCCATGAAATCACCCTGGGCGGCAACTATTCCAAACTGACCTCGGACGACGCCTACTGGCGCAACTTCGACGTTTCCGCCGACAACATTTTCGACATCGACCACAACCGCCCGGAGCCCAGCCGTGACAGCCTGTTCGACGGTGCGCGCGCGCGGTCCAACAAGGCCGGCTATGACATACGCCAGAAAGGCCTGTATGGCGTCTGGCGGGTCAAACCGACCGCCGACCTGACCCTGATCGTCGGCTCACGGGTCAGCTGGTTCGACTACAGCTGGGACTCGATCGACTTCAACAGCCGCACCGACCCTGGTACCCGCTACCCCACCAGCCGCATGACCGAGTCGGGCGAAGTCACCCCCTACGCCGGTTTCGTCTATGACCTGACCCGCGAGTGGGCCTGGTACGCCAGCTACACCGATGTGTTCGTGCCGCAGACCGAACGGGCCGTCAACAACGTGCCGCTCAAGCCCGTGATCGGCAGCAACTACGAAACGGGCGTGAAGGGAGAACTGTTCGACGGCCGGGTCAACGCCTCGCTGGCGGTGTTCCGCTACGACCAGGAAAACCGCGCGGTCACTGACGTGGCCTCGGGCTTCGCCTGTGATGACTGGTACTGCTCTACCGCAGCCGGCAAGGTGCGTAGCCAGGGTATCGAGGCTGAGATCAGCGGCGAGGTGCTCAGCGGCCTGCAGCTGTTTGCCGGCTACACCTACAACACCACCAAATTCCTCGACGACCCGGAGGAAGAAGGCCGCGTGTTCAGCCAGTGGACACCCAAGCACATGCTGCGGGCCTGGGCCGATTACACCTTGCCGCTGGACGGCCAGCGCTGGAGCACCGGCCTTGGTTTTACCACCCAGAGCCACACGCTGGGCTACGAGCGTACCTATACCGTCCCCGGCTATACCGTGTGGAGCGCGCGCCTGGCCTATCAGCTGACGCCTGAGGTAAACCTGGCGGTCAATGGCAACAACCTGTTCGACAAGAAGTACTGGGTAGCGGGCTTCAACCAGCTCAATGGCAGCAACAACTACGGCGAACCACGCAACGTCTTGTTCACGGTCAAGTACACGCCACAGTTTTGAGCGCCGTCACGCCGTCAACGGCCATTGCGCCAGTGGCCAGTAGCGGCCTTTGCGCGACTCGTACAAGGTAAAGTGCCGGGCGACCATGAAGAAGTCTGGCGCCACCGTGGCCTCAGGCGGCTGGCCGCGGTAGTCCCGTGACAGGGTTAGGTGCGGGCGGTACTCCCGCGCCTGCTCGGCGACGCCCAAGGGCAGTAGCGCCTGCTGCAGCCCGTAGACCAACTGACGCAGTGCCACTGGCGTTTCCTGCGGCTCGAGCACCAGCACATTGGCGCGTTGCCACACCTTCAGCTGATCGAGCAGCAGACGCAGCGGCGCTTCAGGGAGAACGAGGTTGTCTACCGTGGCGCAGACCGCTGCAATCTGTGCCGCGTCCACATCCCCGAGAAACAGCAGCGTCAGGTGAAAGTTTTCGCGGGGGACCGGTTTGCCGCTGCGCAGCGCCAGGCTGCGCCGCCACTGGGCGATGTCGCGACGCTGCCCCTCGGCGATTGGCAAGGCGAAGAACAGCCGCTTGAAAGGTGCGCCACTGGGGCGTATGTCCTGAGCCATGAGTACTCCTTGACCTAAAACGTTTGCGCAGACTGTAGGGCATTGCACCTAAGTCGCCATGCATTCACGTAACAATATGTACAAACTACCCCCATGATTGTTTATGCTGGCGGGCTTATGCCATGGCGCATGGCCATTTTTTCGACAAGTAATCGTCCATGAAAATTGCACTCGTACTGATATTCGCCCTCTCGATCGCCTATGTTCACCTGCGCGGTCGCGTACGTCACAAGCTGACCCGTCAGCTGGGTGACCATTCCAGCTTCCTGGCCCCGGTGAACAGTTTCCTGTACCTGTTCTCCAAGCATCCGGCCAAGCCGTACCTGCCCGTCGAGGCCTTCCCTGAATTGCAGCCCTTGAAGGATCACTGGCAGGAGATCCGCGAGGAGGCCCAGCAGTTGCTGCATGTGGGCGAGATCAAGAAGTCCGACAATTATGACGATGTGGGCTTCAACTCGTTCTTCAAGACCGGCTGGAAGCGCTTCTACCTGAAGTGGTACGGCGAAAGCCACCCGTCGGCGATGAACCTGTGCCCGCGCACCACCGAGCTGCTGCAGGGCATCGGCTCGGTCAAGGCGGCCATGTTCGCCACCTTGCCGCCAGGGGCCAAGCTGGTGCGCCACCGGGACCCGTACGCCGGCTCCTACCGCTACCACCTGGGCCTGGATACGCCCAACGACGATGGCTGCTACATCGATGTGGATGGCGAGAAGTACGCCTGGCGTGACGGGGAAGCGGTGGTGTTCGACGAAACCTATATCCACTATGCGGCCAACACCACCGAGCACAACCGCATCATTCTGTTCTGCGACATCGAACGCCCGCTCAAGTACCGCTGGGCCACCGCATTCAACCGCTGGTTCAGCCGCAATGTCATGGCGGCCGCCGCGGCGCCGAACAATGCCAACGACAAGACCGGCGGCATCAACCGCCTGTTCACCCGCATCTACAAGATCCGCGAACGTGGCAAGGCACTGAAAAAGCGCAACCGCATGCGTTACTACCTGGAGAAATGGCTGGTAGTGGCGGCTGTGATCCTGCTGTTCATCTATATCTGAGGCGCCGCGCACAGGCGCCCACAACATCGACTAGCCTCTAAGCTCCACTCGCAACCTCCCCAAGGTGAAGACGATGAGCATGATGGACTGGGACGCCTACCGTAAGCAGTTGATGGCCGGCATCGGCGATCTCAAGCAGTTGTCTCCCGACACCGTTGCCGGTTACATGACCGCCAGCGGTGCCGGCGCCAAGACCCACCACCTGGACGCCAAGACCCGCGAACTGATCTCTCTGGCCGTGGCGGTGACCACTCGCTGCGACGGCTGCATTGCCGTGCATTCGCAGCAGGCGGTCAAACAAGGTGCCACCCGTGAAGAGATCGCCGAGGCCCTGGGTGTGGCTGTGGCGATGAATGCCGGTGCCGCGCTGGTCTACTCGGCCCGTGCCCTGGATGCAGTCGGCAAGGCCAACGGCTGAGCCAAGGCAGCGTCGCCGCCCTTGCGCGACGGCGCTGCGCCACCCAGACTTGGCGGCCTAGCCCTAGCAGGAACCGCCATGATCCACATCCGCCCCATGACGCCCGCCGATTTCGAGCGCTTCTGGCCCACCTTTCAGGCCATCGTCCAGGCCCGCGAAACCTACGCCTACGACCCGGCCATCACCTTCGAACAGGCACGCCAGCTGTGGCTGGAGCTCCCCGCGCACACCTGGGTGGCCGAAGAGAACGGCGAACTGCTCGGCGCCTACTACCTCAAGGCCAATGCCGCCGGTCCAGGCGCCCATGTGGGCAACTGCGGGTACATGGTCAGCGAGGCCGCCCGTGGGCGTGGCGTGGCCCGGGTGATGTGCGAACACTCGCAGAAACTGGCACGCCAGGAAGGTTTCCTGGCGCTGCAGTTCAATTCGGTAGTGGCGAGCAACGACGTGGCCGTGGCGCTCTGGCACAAGCTCGGCTTCGACACAGTCGGCCGCTTGCCCAAGGCTTACCGCCACGCCCGCCTCGGGCTGGTGGACTGCCTGGTGATGTACAAGTGGCTGGCGGACGCGCCGGTGGTGGAAAAACCGCCGCTGCTGATCGGCCGCAAGAACATCGAGGCGCGCGTGTCACGACGCCGTGGGCGCTGACCCTCAGCAGGCCTTGGAGGCCTCGCACACCCGATGATAGGCGCGGTTGAAATACACCAGCCCATCGTCGGCCCCCCCATGGCGGATCTGCTGGATCTCGCAATAGAAGATGCTGTGCGAACCCACCTCATGCACCTGGGCAATCCGGCAATCGAAGTTCACCAACGCCTCCTGCATCACCGGCGCACCGCTTTCCAGCACCGTCCAGGGGGTGGTTGCAAAACGCTCTTCCATGCTCAGGTTGCGATTGGCAAAGGCCCCGGACAGGTCCTGGTGGGTACCGGCCAGCACGTTCACGCACAAGGCGCCGTTGGCCTTGAACTGCTCGTTGGAATACGACGAGCGATTCATGCACACCAGCAAGGTCGGCGGTGCGTCGGTCACGCTGCATACCGCTGATGCGGTAAAGCCGAAGCGACCGGCGGGGCCATCGGTGGTGATGACCGATACGGCGCCACCGAGCATCGCCATTGCGTTGCGGAATTGGGTTACGTCTACCATGGTCGTGCTCCTCAGATATCCAGCACCAGCTTGTTGCTCTTGGCCCGCGAGCAGCACACCAGGATCTGGTCGTTCGCGGCTTTTTCTTCATCGGTCAGGTACACGTCGCGGTGGTCCGGTTCACCTTCGAGCACCTCGCACATGCACGTCCCGCACACCCCCTGCTCGCACGAGATGTCGATCTTGATGCCCACCTGCGCCAAGGCCTCCAGGATGCTCTGCCCCTCAGCGACCTGGACGGTCTTGTTGCTGCGCGCGGCGACCACCTCGAAGCCTGCGCCACTGGCGTCGACCTCGACCTGGAAGTACTCCTTGTGGATGTGGTCCTCGGCGTACCCCTGCTGCCGGGCGCCTGCAATCACCCAGTCCATGAACCCCGAAGGCCCGCAGGTGTACAGGTGCGTGCCCGGCGTACCGGCCCCCAGCACATCCGTCAGGTTCAGGCGCTGGGCGGTGTCTTCGTCGTCAAAATGGGTGAACACCCGGGCGGCGAACGGCGCGCTGGCCAACGCCTGGAGGAAGGCGCTGCGGCTGCGCGAACGCCCGCAGTAATGCAACTCGAAATCGGCACCCTGCTGGTACAAGGCATGGGCCATGGCGATCATCGGGGTGATGCCGATGCCACCGCCGAGCAGCAGCGAACGGCGGGCATCGGCCGCCAACGGGAACAGGTTGCGCGGCGCGCTGATCTGTACCTGGCGCCCTTCCACCAGAGCCTCGTGCACCCCCACCGAGCCACCACGCGAGGCCGGGTCTTTCAGTATTCCCAGGCGATACACCGAGGCATCGGCCGGGTCGCTGCACAGCGAATACTGCCGCACCAGGCCGGGGGCGACATGGATATCCACGTGCGCCCCCGCCTCGAAGGCTGGCAGCGCCGCCCCATCGGCGCGTCCCAGATCGAGCACGACCACGTCGGCGCCCTGGATCTCGCGCTTGCGCACCACTACATTCAACAGTTCTTCATTCATGACCGGTGTCCTGGATAAATTCAACGCATGAACAGGCCGCCATTCACGTCCCAGGTCGCCCCGGTCGTGAAGTAGGCCTCAGGCCGCGCCAGTTGCACGATCAGATCGCCAAGAAAATCGGCATCGCCCAGGCGCTGCACCGGGATGTTGGCCAACAGGCCCTGCATCCGCTGTGCGGGCACCGCGGCATGCACCGCCGGCGAGTCGATCGGCCCTGGGGCAATGGCATTGACGGTGACGCCGCGGGTCGCGAATTCCTTGGCAAAGATCTTGGTCAGGGTAACGATGGCGCCCTTGCTCGCGGCGTAATGCGCACCGGTCGCGGTGCCGCCGTTCTGCCCGGCCAGCGAAGCCATGTTGATGATCCGCCCGTAACCGGCCTCGGCCAGGTGGGCGCCGAGCACCTGGCAGCCGAGGAACACGCTGCGCAGGTTGAGACCCACCACGGCATCGAATTCCTCGGGGCTGATCTGCATCAGTGGCGTGGTCTTGGTCACGGCGGCGTTGTTGACCACTACGTGCAGGGCGCCGAAGTGCTCCAGCACCTGAGCCAGCGCCTGCTCGAAATCGGCCTTGCTGCCAACGTCCAACCTCAACGCCAGCACCCGCCCACCCCCTCCCTGCGATGCGCCTTGCAGGCGCTCGGCGCAGGCCTGGGCCTGGGCCAGGTCACGGTCCGAGACCACCACGTCAAAGCCTGCGGCCAGCAGCCTGGCGCAGAAGCGCTGGCCCAGCCCCTGGCCGGCCCCGGTTACCAATGCAACTTGGTTCATGACAGGCTCCTCACAGGATGTAGCCGATACCGGCAAGGGTATCGTCGCTGTTGATCAGGCTGATGACCTTGCGCTGGAGCTGGAAGCCCCCCTCGCGGCGTACCAGGGTGTAGGTCAGGTCGGCGGTGTAGTGCTTGAGGCTTTCCTTGCGAAACTCGCGCAGGTTCTGTGCGGCCCGCACGGTCACGGTGACGCCGTCGTCGCTCAGCACGCGGATGCGCGAGAGGCTGCGCACGGTGCGCGGCTGCGGGCTGGTGGAAATCGATTCGCCACCGACCAGCCGCTGCACACGCAGGGTACGCATGTGGTGGTCGTCGTAGGCGTAGTTCAGGGTATTCTCGTAGTCCGTCTGCCGCGGGTCGATGGGGATGATA